>JBEKKH010000175.1:0-12483 GCA_050010815.1 Streptosporangiaceae bacterium
CAGCCGTGACATCGGGATCGCGATCGCGCGCAAGGTGACCGGCGGCACGACGGTGGCCGCCACCTCGGTGCTGGCCGCGCGGGCCGGGATCGGCGTGTTCGCCACCGGCGGGCTCGGCGGCGTGCACCGCGGCGCGGCCGAGACCTTCGATGAGTCGGCGGACCTGACCGTGCTGTCACGGACGCCGATCACCGTGGTGTCGGCCGGGGTGAAGTCCATCTTGGACATCCCGGCCACGCTGGAGCGGCTGGAGACGCTGAGCGTCGCGGTCGTCGGATACCAGACCTCGCGGTTCCCCGCCTTCTGGCTGTCTGATTCCGGCTGTGACCTGGACTGGCGGGCCGACAGCCCGGAGGAGATCGCCGACATCATGGCGGCCAGGGCGGCCTTCGGCGAGCAGTCTGCCCTGCTCGTCGCCAACCCCCTGCCGAGCTCCCTGCAGCTCGACCCCGGGGTCCTCGACGACGCGCTCGAAGACGCCCTCGCCGTCGCGAGCGAGCAGGGCGTCCGCGGCAAGGCGGTCAGCCCCTTCCTGCTCGACCGGATCCAGCAGGTGACCGGCGGGGTAAGCGTCGGGGTCAACCTGCAGATCGCACGCGGCAACATCGAGCTCGCCGCGAAGATCTCGAAGGCCTGGGCGCAGCGGACCACCGGTCCGGCTTGGCCCTGAGCCGGACGGCCGCCCGGCGGATCGTCGTGGTCGGTGATGTGATCAACGACGTGCTGGTCAAGCCGGCCGAGACCATCACTCCGGGCAGCGACACCACGGCCGCGATCCGCGCCTGCCCGGGCGGCTCAGCGGCTAACCAGGCCGCGTGGATGGCTCACCTGGGCGCCGAGGCAGTATTCGCCGGGCGAGCCGGCGCCCGCGATGCCGAGTACCACCGGCGGGAACTGGCCCGGGCGGGAGTCCGCGCCCACCTGGCCGCCGACCCGGACGCCGGCACCGGCTCGATCGTGATCATGGTGGAGCAGGACGGGGAACGGACCATGTTCACCGACCGGGGGGCCAACCTGCGGCTACAGCGGTCGGATCTCCCGCCCGGCCTGCTGGACGGTGCGGCGGTGCTGCACCTTACCGGGTACACGTTCTGCGAGCCGCCGCTGCTCGAACTGGCGCTGGGGCTGCTGGCCGAGGCGCGTTCGGCCGACATCGCTGTCACCATCGATCCCGGCTCGGCCGCCTTCCTGGCCCGGATGAAGGCCGGCGCGTTCCTGCGCTGGACGCACGGCGCGGCGGTGTGCTTCCCCAACCGCGACGAGGCCGCCGTGCTCACCGGCGAACCGCCCCGGACCGATCCGGTCGCGATGGCGGTCCGGCTCACCCGGCATTACGGCGTGGTGGTGCTCAAACTCGGCGCGCAGGGATGCGTGCTGGCTGTTCCCGGCCTGCCGCCCGTGCGCGTCCCGGCGCACCCGGCGCAGGCCACCGACACTACCGGGGCAGGCGACGCGTTCTGCGGCGCGTTCATGAGCCGCTGGCTGTCCCGCGCCGACCTGATCGGCGCGGCCGAGTACGCCGCCCGGATCGCCGCCGCCGCCGTGACCCGTTTCGGCGCCCGCCCGATCTGACCCACGCCGCCAGCCCGGGACCGCGTGAGCGTGCAATTTCACGAGCACCGCGTTTCGTTAGGAGAAATAAAATTTTTATCCCGAACGGTCCGTGGCTATCCTCCCATCATATTTGCTCACCCGGCCGGATCGCAGCAAAACGGAGTGGTTTTTACAGTAGGTTAGTCCTTTACCGTGCGGGTAGTCGGGATAGGGGCGCATGGGCATGCTAGTTCGGCGTGGGATCAAGGCTGCGAGCCGTTCTCCTGGATGGCTCATGGTCGCCCTTGTGCTGGACGCCGTCATCGCCGTCACGGCAATATTCATCGGACCGCGACTCGACCTGGCGGATCTGCTGGCGGCCGGACCGTTGCTAGCCTGTGCCCGATGCAGTGGGCGGACCACCGCTCTGGTCGCTGTCTATGCAATTTCCCTGTGCGCAATTGCGACCGCCGTCATGGGCACGCCGCTGACCGCAAGCGCCGGGTATCGTTTCACGATTGTCGCTGGAGCGGGGATATTCGCGGTGTTCGCGGCGGTGACCCGCACTCGCCGGGAGGGCGCGCTTATCCGCATCAGCGAAAAGGTCCAGCGCGCGATCCTGCGCCCGCTGCCCGCCGAACTCGGTGGCATGTCCTTTGCCTCCCACTACCAGTCGGCCACGACCCAGGCGCTGGTCGGCGGGGACCTTTATGACATCACCATGACGCAGTTCGGGCTGCGCTTCATTATCGGGGACGTCAAGGGCAAGGGGATCGACGCCGTCGGCCGGTGCGCCGCGGTGCTGGCCGTCTTCCGCGAGCTGGCGTTCGGCGAGCCCGACCTGGCCGAGCTGGCCGAGGCGATGGACGCCAGGCTGTCCCGGGATATGGAGATCGAGGACTTCGTCACGGTGATACTTGCCGAGTTCGCGCCGGGCCACGCGCGTATCGTCAACTGCGGCCACCATCCCCCGGTCAAGCTGGCGGCCAGTTCCGGGTGCTTGCAGGTCATGGCCCCGCCGCAGTACGAGCCGCCGCTGGGCCTGCATCCTCACCCGATTCGGCTGGACATCGGGCTTGAGCCGGGCGACCGGTTGCTCTTCTACACCGACGGCCTGGTCGAGAGCCGTGATCGGGCCGGGCGCTTCTTCGCGCTTGACGCGCACGTGGCCGCGGCCCTGGCCGCGCCCGACCTGGACACCGCGGTGCGGGGTGTGGTCAGGCTGCTGCTCGAGCACGCCGGCGACGGCCTCGCCGACGACGTCCTGCTCGTCCTCGGCGAGCCCGCCAGGGCTCTCAGCTAACGGAGCCAGTCGAGCAACAGTTCGTTCAGCCGGTCGGGTGCGTCCAATGGTACCCAATGGCTCGCGTCTGATATTTCCTCATAACGCCATGATCCCTGGACCAGGAGCGCCGAATTCTTCATTCGCTCACCGTCGAGATAATGGTCGCGCGCCGACCAGATGCCGAGGGTGGGCGCCAGCACCGGCGGAAGCGGGGGCAGCGGTCCCGGCATCCGCGGCGCGACGTTAGCGCGGTACCAGTTCAGGGACGCGGTCAGCGCTCCGGGCCGGGATAGGTCGGCGATGGCCTGCTCCAGGTCGCCGTCGCCGCGGCTGAACGTGCGCAGCCAGGTCCAGTCGTCGTGGGCGATGCTGGCCTCGGCGACGTCGGGGAACTGGAAGAACAACTGGTACCAGGCCATCTCCTGCTGCCGCACGGTGACGGGGGCGCGCGGGTGCGGCACGGAGATCGCGGTCAGGGTGCGGACGCGGTCCGGGATGAACATGGCCGTCAGCCAGGCCACCGCCGCCCCCCAGTCGTGGCCCACCACGTGCGCCCGGTCGATGCCCAGCTGGTCCAGGACGCCGTTCACGTCCGCGACCACCGTCCGCAGCCGGTACGCGGCCACGTCGCCGGGCCGCGCCGAGCGCCCGAACCCTCGCATGTCCGGCGTGATAACCCGGAACCCGGCGGCGGCCAGCACCGGCACCTGATGCCGCCAGAGCCGGGCGGAGTCGGGCCAGCCGTGGATGAGCAGCACGGGAACGCCGTCGCCATGCTCCTCGATGTACAGGGAGGTCCCGTTCACGTCGAGGAACCGGCCATCGTCTGGGCTCGTCATGATCGAAATCATGACACGGCACGATCAGGTTCCCGGCGCGGACCGGTCCGGCGGCTCACGGCGGCTTGATTCGTCCCCGGCGTTGGCCACCATGACGGCGAACGGCGGAATTACCATGGCCACCACGGAGATCACCACGGCCGCCACCACCGAGTAGAGCCGCACCACCGCCCAGGACAGGACGAACAGCGTCAGGCACGTGCCCATCAGCAGGAAGTATCCGCGCTTGCGGGTCATGGTCTCCGTCCCCGCCGGACCGTCCGGCCGTTGGCCTGTCCTCTAGTCTGGCACCTGTGAGTGACTACCCGAAAATGATCACGCCCGTCGGTCACGTCGAACCCGTGCCGCGCCGGATCCGCGCCATGCTCGGCGGCGAGGTGGTGCTGGACACCACCGACGCCCGGTACGTCTGGGAATGGCCGAACTACCCGCAGTACTACATCCCGCTCGCCGACGTCCACCCGTCGGTGCTGGTCGACGAGCAGCACGACCAGAAGCTGCGGCTGGGTACCGCGCACAGGCACGGGCTGCGGGTCGGGGACATCTCCCGGCCCGGTTCCGCCCGGGTGTACACCGACGACGCCGCGGCCGGGCTGGCCAGGATGGTGCGCTTCGACTGGGACGCGCTGGACGCCTGGTTCGAGGAGGACGAGGAGATCTTCGTCCATCCCCGCAGCCCCTACACGCGGGTGGACGCGCTGCGTTCCACGCGGCCGGTCCGGGTCGAGCTTGACGGAGTGGTGCTGGCCGAGTCGTCCTCCCCGGTTATGGTCTTCGAGACCGGGCTGCCCACCCGTTACTATCTCAACCGGACTGAGGTCAACGCCGAGCACCTGCTGCCTGCGGCTACCGTCACGGCCTGTCCGTACAAGGGCAAGACCAGCGGATACTGGTCGGTCCGGGTGGGGGAGACCGTGCATGCGGACCTCGCCTGGGCCTACGATTTCCCGACCCGCCAGCTGTTGCCCATCGCGGGCCTGATCGCCTTCTACAACGAGAAGGTCGACATCTGGCTCGACGGGGAACCGCTCGAGCGGCCCGTCACCCACTTCTCGTAGCCGGCCGAGAGCCGATAGTCTGCCGCTCATGTCTTCGGCATGGCCAGCACTTTCCTATCGCACCTGGCAAGCGACGTGCGACACGCTGCACGCGCACACCCAGGTCCTCGGCAAGCTCGCGGCGAACCTGGCCCCGGCGGAGCCGCAGCTGCAGCACGCGGCGCTGCGGCTGACCGCCCGGGGCTTCCAAACGGCGCCACTGCCGGCTCCCGGCGGCTCGGGCTCGCTGGTCGTCGCGCTCGACCTGCATGTCCACGAGGCGGTGGTCGAGCACAGCGGCGGGCGGTCCGAGCGGATACCGCTCACTCCTGACCGGGCCGTCGGGCCGGTGACCCGGGATGTGCTGGCGGCGGTCGGCCGGCTGGCCGGCCCGGTGGATATCGACCCGACGCCGCAGGAAGTCTCTTGGACCGTGCCGCTCGATCAGGACGAGGAGCACGCGCGGTACGACCCGGATCAGGTGGCCGTCTACTTCACGGCGGCGACGCAGGCCGCGCTGGTGCTGGCGGCGTTCCGCGCGCCCTACCGCGGCCGCTCCACACCCGTCAACGCGTGGTGGGGGTCGTTCGACCTGGCCGTGAGCCTGTTCTCGGGGGCATCGGCCGATCCCCCCGCTAACGACTTCATCATGCGCAACGCGATGGACGCGCAGGAGGTCGCCGTCGGCTGGTGGCCCGGCGACGGGCGTCACGACCGGGCGGCGTTTTACGCCTACGCGCACCCGGCGCCCGAAGGATTCGCCCAGCTGGCCCTGTCGCCCCCGGCCGCGCACTGGGACGCCGCGCTCGGTGAGTACATCCTGGAGTGGGAGGACATCCGGTCGGAACCGGATCCGGCCGGGTCGGCCCTGGAGTTCGCCCGGTCCGCGTTCCGCCGGTCCTGCGCCGCCTGCGCCTGGGACATGACCCTGGCCGCGAGCGCCGACGGGACACCGCCGCCGGTCCGCTGAGGAGACCGCGTGATCGCATATTGAAGTCCCCGCTGACGCGTGATACAAGAATAGTGCGCGCGCATTTCATGTCGCTTCTTGCCCTGATTGGGGTAACTCGTGCGTATCTCCCGCGTCCTTTTCAGCGTTGCGGTCCTTAGTTCCGCCGCCGGCCTTATCGCCGCTACATCTCCCGCCGCCAATGCCACCTCTGCGGTGCATTATGTCGCGCTGGGTGACTCGTATAGTTCAGGCGTCGGTGCCGGGAATTACATCTCGTCGAGCGGGAGCTGCGACCGCAGCTACAACGCCTATCCGGAGCAGTGGGCCGACGCCAACGCGCCCGCCTCGTTCGTCTCGGTGGCGTGTTCCGGCGCGGAGACGTCCGACGTCCTGTCCAGCCAGGTGTCGGCGCTGAGCCAGAGCACCACGCTGGTCAGCATCACGATCGGCGGCAACGACGCCGGATTCGCCACCACCATGGAGACCTGCGTGCTGGCTCCGACCAGCGTCTGCCTCGCGACCGTCTCCGCGGCCGATGCCTTCGTCACCTATGTGCTTCCGGCCAGGCTGGACACCACCCTGGCGACGATCCGGGCCGACGCGCCCGCGGCGAAGATCGTCGTGCTCGGCTACCCCGACCTGTACGACCTGTCCAAGTCCAGTGGCTGCATCGGGCTGAGCACCTCGGACCGCACCGCGCTTGACCAGGGCGCCAGCGACCTGGACAGCGCCCTGGCCACCGCCGCGGCCACCTACGGTGACACCTACGCCGATGTCCGCAGTCAGTTCGCCGGACATGAGATCTGCGACTCCAGCAGCTGGCTGAACTCGGTGGACATCTTCTCGCTCAGCTCGTCTTACCACCCCACCGCGTCGGGCCAGGAACTGGGTTACCTGCCCGTCTACACCGCGGCGGCCGGCTGACCGCCCGGCCGCCGGGGACTTTCCGCCAGAGACGGTGTCGTCCCCGTCCTCAATCAGGCGGACCACGGATCGATGATGTCTACCCCGGTCTCCAGGAAATCCTTGACATTTCGCGTCGCTAGGGCTGCCTCACGAGCCCGGCAGATAGCTGCGATCTGGGCGTCGAAGCCCTCGATCGGCAGGCCTAGACCGGCACGCCGGACCATCACCGGCCCGAACCAGCTGGCCGCTAGGGCGTCGAATGGCTGAACAAGATCACCGAACGCGGCGAAGAGATCCGTCGCGGCAGACAGCAGGCCTTCCTTTCGTCGGCCATCCGGGAGGCGTTCGATGCCGTGGCGGATCTCGGCCATGGTGATCGCCGTGGTGCCGAGCTCGTCAGCACGCCGTCCGTTAACCCATTGCCGCACGCGGGCGTCGGGCTCCGGCCGCATAAGTTCCGACACCACGTTGGTGTCAAGAATTATCATCGGCAAACTCGACTGCACGCGGTGCGGCGCCTCGCGGCGGCAGGTCGAGCTCAACCCCACCTAGCTCACCGAAGCGGGCCATAATCGCCTGAGCCAAGTTGGGACCTTCCTCAGGCTCGCCAACCGCGTCAACAAGGATCGCGCGAACCTCGGCTTCCATGGACCTGCCGTGCCGCGCGGCCCGGACGCGGAGCAGTTCCACAACCCGCTCATCAAGGTTTCTAATGCTCATCGCGGCCACGAACGTCACCCCCTTCATGCTAGCAATGCTAGCAACATGGTGACACCATAGATAGCCTTCGCGCCAGACATGGCCGACGGCTCCCGTGGAAGTGAGGATTCTCGTGACGTGCTGTCTCACCGCCCCAGGCCTGACGTAGGTGATCAAATGCGGCATGCTGGGTCTAGGTTGCTGGCGCGCGAAGGAGACAACATGCCGCACATCACCTTGAACTCGACCGAGCCAGGTATCCGGGGGCTGCTCGAGTACCGGCCGGAGACCGGGCGCCCGCTGACTGAGCTGGCCGAGGTGCTGCTGCGCGGGCCCGGCACCCTGACCCGCGGTGAGCGGGAGCTGATCGCGGCTCACGTGTCGGCGCTGAACGAGTGCCGGTACTGTTCGGCGTCGCATGCGGCGTTCGCCGCGGCCCAGCTGCCTGGCGGCATGGCGCTGGTGGAGCAGGTCCGCGCCGACGCCACTCACGCACCGGTATCGGCCAAGCTGAAGGCCTTGCTCACGATCGCCGCGGCCTTCTGCATGATGAACCGGTACGTCGACGGGCTGGCCACGTTCGCCCCGGACGACCCCGCCGTCTACGCCGCCGGGGCGCAGCACATCGTCCGTGACGGCTACCTTCTCCCGGCTCCGGCTCCGGCTCCGGAGCAATCCAGCCGCTAGGGCTCCAGCTGACGGCCCATCAGCTCGATCAGCTTCTGCAACCCGCGCATCGGCCGCACCATCACCGTGAAGCTGACCAGCTTGTCCACGGTGTTCCAGCGCAGCATGTCGACACCCTGGACGTAGCTGCCGTCAAGCTCGGCCTCGAACTCCAGCACGGCGCTGACCGGGTCGTGCCATTCACTGACATATCGCAGTGAGGGTCCGAGGACCACGATCGCGCTGCTCAGATAGCGTGCCGTGAGCGCCTTGCCTTCCTGCGGCGCGAACACCGCCGGGGATCGGAACACCACATCATCGGCCAGCAGCTCGTCCAGGAGGGCCAGGTCTCCCGATTCGGCAACGGCGTGCCAGGCACGTACGGCCGGGGGTTGCTCAGACATGGGAGTACTCAACTCCAGCCGAAGGAAAACCGCAAGGCGTCACCCCTGGTCCTGGGACCGGGGCACGACCAGTCCGGTTTCGTAGGCGGTGACCACCGCCTGCGTCCGGTCGCGCAGCCCGAGCTTGTTGAGCATCCGGCTGACGTGGGTCTTCACGGTCTCCTCGGTGACCACCAGGCGGGCGGCGATCTCCGTGTTGGACAGGCCCTCGGCGACCAGGCGCAGCACCTGTGTCTCTCGCGGAGTGAGGGCGGTGAGGGCGGCGGC
Source organism: Streptosporangiaceae bacterium (assembly GCA_050010815.1). GTDB lineage: Bacteria > Actinomycetota > Actinomycetes > Streptosporangiales > Streptosporangiaceae > Palsa-504. The sequence continues at coordinate 8,589 of JBEKKH010000175.1, forward strand.
TGGCGGGGCGTCGTCTGGCTTCGGGCGTAGCCGGGTGAACTCGCTGATCAGGCGGCGGGTGACGGCGGGCGCGAGCAGCGCCTCGCCCGCCGCGATGACCCGGACGGCATCGAACAGCCGCTCGGCGGTGACGTCTTTGAGCAGGAAGCCGCTGGCCCCGGCGCACAGCGCGTCATAGACGTAGTGGTCGAGGTCGAAGGTGGTCAGGATCAGGATCCGCGGTCCGGTGCGCCCGGGCCCGGAGAGCTGCCGGGTGGCCTCGATGCCGTCCATGACGGGCATCCGCACGTCCATCAGGGCCACGTCGGGGGAGAGCTCGCGGCAGATCCGCACCGCCTCGGTCCCGTCGCAGGCCGTGCCCACTACCGAGAAGTCGGGCTGGGTGTCGAGCAGGGCGGCGAATCCGGTGCGCACCACATGATGATCATCGGCGACGATGATCCGAACGACCCCGGCTGACGTGCTCAACCGTCCACCTCCGCCTGGGCGGGCAGCGTGGCCTCGATCAGGAAGCCGCCGCCAGGCGCGGCGCCGGTTCGCAGCTCACCGCCGGCCGCGCTGGCTCGTTCGCGCATGCCATGCAGACCGTGGCCGCCCGCGGCCTCAGGGGTTCCGGGCGCGGATCCGTCGTGCGGCGGCCCGGGCCCGTTGTCCCGGATGCGCAGCCGGAGCGAGTCGCCGGTGAAGTGCAGCTCCACGTCGACGGCGGCACCGGGCGCGTGCCGCCGGGCGTTGGTCAGGGCTTCCTGCACGATGCGGTAAGCGGCCAGTTCGACGCCGGGATCAAGGGTGGCCGGTGGCCCCGAGACGATGAACCTGGTGCCTGTGCCCGAGGCCTCCCTGGCCTCGTCGATCAGCTCGCTGAGCTGTGCCAGCCGCGGCTGGGGATGCCGGTCCGCGCCGAGCCGGTCCGCGCCGAGCTCGCCGGGGCTGGCGGCGCGGGCGTCCTCCCGCAGCACCCCGAGCAGCCGCCGCATCTCGGTCAGGCCCGCCCGCGCGGTGTTGCCGATCTCCAGCAGCCGCGCCTGGCCGGCTGGCGGCATTCCGGGGGTGGCCAGCCGCGCCGTCTCCGCCTGCACGGCGATCATGGATATGTGATGAGCCACGACATCATGCAGCTCCCGGGCGATTCGGGCCCGCTCCCCGCGGGCCATGTGCTCGAACAGGGAGTCCGCGATGACCTGCCGGGCGGCGCTCTGCGCTTGCGCCTGCAGTTGCGCCCGCCTGGCGATCCCGGCCAGGGCCGCCGCCGGAGCCAGCGCGGCCAGCAGCACGACAAGCACCATTTCCTCAGTGGCCGCGGAACGAGCTCCGGCCAGCGCGATCGCCACGAACGGCGCTGCCAGGCCAGGCGCCAGGAGCTGTGCTCTGTTCGGCTGTGTCTCATCGCGCTGGCCACCGGCCCGCACGCCCAGCTGGTAGAGGGCGATGACCTGAGCGAATAGGCCCGCGATCGTCATCGTCTGGAAGACCGTGAGCGAAAGCACGCTCGCCGCGCTGATCGCCACGGCGGCCGCGGCCGGGCTCAGGAACGCCAGGGGCGCCGTGGTGAACAAGGCCAGGAGAGCCACGGCGACCAGGCTGAGCGCACCGATGCGGGTATCCATCCCCCGAGCCAGCGCCTCGGTCACGGCCGCCAGCCCGAGCACGGCTCCGCCGACCGCGGCCGGATGGGGAACGGCGACGATCCGCTGGCCGCCGTCGGCCCATCCGCTGCGCCCGTAACCTACTGTGCCCACGTGCCCATTGTCGCTGTTCGGCCGCCGGATTGCGTCACCCCGGCCGGGGAGGGCCCCGTCCCTCCTGCGAGGGATGCGCGGCCGACGTCCCTCGTGCAGGTGACCGAGAAGAGCGCTCCCCAGCGTGACGACCGCGGCACCTGCCGGTCCCTAGCCTTAGCCGCTATGGAAGCAACCATCGAAGTCAATGGCCTGCGCAAGCGATTCGGGTCGACGCCGGCGCTGGACGGGATGTCCTTCACCGTCCCCCCCGGCCAGGTGACCGGTTTCGTCGGCCCGAACGGGGCGGGAAAATCCACCACGATGCGGGTCATCCTCGGCCTTGACTCCGCCGACGAGGGCAGCGCGCTGATCGGCGGCCGGCCGTATGCGAGCCTGCGGCACCCGCTCAGCCACGTGGGGTCGCTGCTGGACGCCGGCGCCCTGCAGCCGAGCCGGTCCGCCCGCAATCACCTGCTGTGGCTGGCCCACTCCCAGGGCCTGGGGGCCAGCCGGGTCGATGAGGTGGTGGCGCAGGCCGGCCTGGGGTCGGCGATCCGGCGCAAGGCGGGTGGCTACTCCCTGGGCATGCGGCAGCGGCTCGGCATCGCCGCTGCCCTGCTCGGCGATCCGCCGGTGCTCATGCTCGATGAGCCGTTCAACGGACTCGATCCCGAAGGCATCGTGTGGGCGCGGGGTTTCTTGCGGTCACTGGCCGCCCAGGGGCGTGCGGTGCTTGTGTCCAGCCACCTGATGAGCGAGCTGCAGGATACCGCGGATCACCTGGTCGTGGTCGGCCGCGGGCGGGTCATCGCCGACACGAGCGTGGCGGAGCTCATCGCCACCGCGTCCAGCGGGCGGGTCACGCTGCGCACCACCGCCCGGTCGGAGGCGATGGCGGTGCTTGCACCCTCGGGGGCCGTCGTCGCCACCACCGACCGGGACACGCTCACGATCTCCGGGCTGACGGCTGAGAAGATCGTGGCGCTGCTCGGCGAGAGCGGGGTGCCGTTCTCGGAGGTGTCGGCGCACCGCGCGACCCTGGAGGAGGCCTACATGGAGCTCACCAGGGACGCGGTCGAGTTCCGCGCCGCTGCCTCGGTCCAGGCTGGCACCGAGGAGGCGGCGCGATGACCGCCGGCCTGGTGACGCCGTACCAGCCGGACCAGCAGACCGGAGAGGACGGCTTCGCGCAGCTCCTGCGCGCGGAGTGGACCAAGTTCAGGACCGTCCGCGGCTGGGTCATTGGCACGGTCGTCGCCGTCCTGGTGATGGCCGGGCTCGGGCTGTTCGCGGCCGGCGCCAGCAGCAGCTCGTGCCAGAGCGCAAGCGGTGCGAGCGGCGCCCCGGCTCGATCCGGCCAGGCTTGCGGCGGGACCAGCTATCCGGTGGGCCCGGGCGGTGAGGCGGTGACCGACAGCTTCTACTTCGTGCGCCAGCCGCTCGCAGGCAACGGCAGCATCACCGTCCGGATCACCTCGCTGACCGGCTTGCTCCCGTCCTTGAACCCCGCTGCGCAGGGTCCGATAGACACGCGTCCGGGCCTCGTCCCGTGGGCCAAGGCCGGGCTCATCGTTAAGGTTGGCACCACCCCGGGATCGGCGTACGCGGCGATGATGGTCACCGCGGACCACGGGGTGCGCCTGCAGGACAACTACACCAGCGACACGGCAGGCCAGCCGGGTGCTGTTTCCCCGGCCTCCCCGCGCTGGCTGCGGCTGACGCGCTCCGGCGACACCATCACCGGCTACGACTCGGCCGACGGCACGCACTGGACCCAGGTCGGCACCGTTCACCTGGCCGGGCTGCCGTCCACCGTCCAGGCCGGGATGTTCGCCGCCTCCCCGGCGTATCAGCAGATCTCGCAGAACTTCGGCGGCGGGGAAAACGGGCTGATCGCGCCCAGCCAGGACACCGCCGTCTTCGATCAGCTCAGCCGGTCCGGCAACTGGCCGGCCAGCGCGTGGACCGGCGACTATGTCGACGCTGACGGCGGGTCGGGAGTCGGCGGTTATCACCAGGCCGGCGGCCGGTTCACCGTCACCGGGTCCGGTGACATCGCACCGGTCGTGCCCGGGCAGGCCGGTGATTCAGGCACCACGGTCACCCAGCACCTCATCGGCACGTTCGCCGGGCTGATCGCGGTGATCGTGGTCGCGACCATGTTCATCACCGCC
>JBEKKH010000176.1:0-12464 GCA_050010815.1 Streptosporangiaceae bacterium
TCATCGCCCGCAGCACGGACCAGTCGGTGCGGGTCCGCACCCCGGACGCGGCCCGGCTAGCCGAGCTGATCACCAAGGCCGGCGGCTCGGCGATATCGGGGGCGGCCGCCAACGGCGTGGGCCTGCTCACCGTCACCGGCCTGCCGGCCGCCCGGATCGGCGAGATCGCGGCGTCCGGCGGCGTGGTGCTGCACGAACTCACCCCGATGGCCTCGCTGGAAGAGGCGTTCATGGAACTGACGTCCGGCAGCCTGGAATTCGGCGCCCACGGCGCCGATCCGGTCAACGCCGGGAAGGGACAGGCCCGATGACGACCACGTCTGTTGCTCCCGCCCGCGGTCCGTCAGGACCCGCGGCCAGAGGCCACGCCGGGTTCGTGAACCTTATGCAGGCCGAGTGGACGAAGATCCGCTCGGTGCGTTCCACCGTCTGGACGCTGGCCGCGTTCGTCGTCGTGAGCATCGGCATCACCGCGCTGCTCAGCTGGCTGACCGCCTCACACTGGAACGGCCCGCACGCGGCCGCCCGGGACGCCACCATAATCTCGGATCCGGTCAGCTTCATCATGGGGGCCGGAGTCGGACTCGGCCAGCTCGCCATCTGCGTGCTCGGCGCGCTGGTCATCACCACCGAGTACTCGACCGGGGTGGTCCGCGCCTCGCTGCTGGCCGTCCCGCGCCGGATACCCATGCTGGGGGCCAAGGCGGTGGTGTTCGCCGTGCTCGTGCTCGTGGTGACGGAGATCGTGGCCTTCTGCTCCTTCTTCATCGGCTCGTCCCTCCTGCATGCCCGCGTCGCGGTGTCACTGAGCGACTCGGGGGTGACCCGGGCGGTGGCGGGGGCCGGCCTGTACCTCACCGTACTCGGGCTGTTCGCGCTGGCGATCGGCACGCTTATCCGGCACACCGCCGGCGCCATCTCCGCGGTCATCGGCGTCGTCCTGGTGCTGCCCATCCTGTCCGGCCTGCTGCCGGGCAACTGGGGCGCCCACATCAACGCCTACCTGCCTGAGCAGGCCGGAACGATGATCACGCACACGCAAGAGGTTTCCGGCGACCTGCTGTCACCGTGGCAGGGGTTCGGCGTGCTGTGCGTATGGACCGTGTTGCTGCTTGCGGCCGGCGGCTACCTGCTCTGGCGCCGCGACGCGTGATCATCGGCGTAAACGAAACGCCTGAATTAGCGCCCGCGCGCCTGAGGGTGTCCATTATCACAGCCCGGAGCTAGGACTTCGATGGCATCCTCTCGGTATTCTTAGGTATAAACATATGATCGCGGCAACCACGGATAAAGACATAGCTTTGTCCGCCGGCGGCCGCAGCTTGTCATCGGCGGCGATGCGAATGAACTCGCGGAGCGTGAATGGCGGGAACCGCGTCGTCGCTGGTGACAGACCGCATCGCCGCGAGGCGCCACGACCTAGGTCCCCTAAGGTAGGGGACCTTCGACCCCGTTCTAGACGTATTGCCGCCCGGCAATAATGGACTAGACCATTTGTAGCGGTAACCACAGTCGGCCAGGACTACTCCGGGTAAGTCCAATGCAGGAGAGATGGCAATGTTCAGCGCGGACGTTATTGACGATCAACAACAGACGAGCTTCCCCGAGCTGGCCAAGTGGGTACGCGATATCGCCCAGCTGACCAAGCCTGACGAGGTGGTCTGGTGCGACGGCACTCAGGACGAGTGGGACCGGCTGACCAGCCTGCTTGTCGAGACCGGCACGTTCAAGCGGCTGAACCCGGAGCTACGGCCGAACAGCTTCTACTGCGCCTCTGACCCCGGTGACGTGGCGCGGGTCGAGGACCGTACCTTCATCTGCTCCGAGCGCGAGGTGGACGCGGGGCCGACCAACAACTGGATCGCACCCGGCGAGATGCGCGAGACCTTCGCGGAGATCTTCGACGGCTGCATGCGCGGCCGCACCATGTACGTGGTGCCGTTCAGCATGGGGCCGATCGGCAGCAGCATCTCCGAACTCGGCGTGGAGATCACCGATTCGCCCTACGTGGTCACCTCGATGCGGATCATGACCCGGATGGGCACGGCGGCGCTGCGCGCGATCGAGGAGACCGGGTCGTTCGTCCGCGCGGTGCACTCGGTCGGCGCACCGCTCGAGCCCGGCACAGGGGTTCAGGCGGACGTGCCGTGGCCGTGCAACTCGGTCAAGTACATCTCTCACTTCCCTGAGACCAGGGAGATCTGGTCCTACGGTTCCGGGTACGGCGGCAACGCGCTGCTCGGCAAGAAGTGCTATGCGCTGCGCATCGCCTCGGTGATGGCGCGAGACGAGGGCTGGCTGGCCGAGCACATGCTCATCCTCAAAATCACGCCTCCGGACGGCGAGCCGAGGTACATCGCGGGAGCCTTCCCGTCCGCGTGCGGCAAGACCAACCTGGCCATGCTGCAGCCCACGGTGGCCGGCTGGCAGGTCGAAACCATAGGCGACGACATCGCCTGGATGCGGTTCGGCCCGGACGGCAGGCTGTACGCGATCAACCCGGAGGCCGGCTTCTTCGGTGTCGCGCCCGGCACCGGGGTGAACACCAACGCCAACGCGGTCGCGGCCATGGCCGCCAACACCATCTTCACCAACGTCGCCCTGACCGACGACGGCGATGTGTGGTGGGAGGGCCTGACCGAGGAGCCGCCGGCCCATCTGACCGACTGGAAGGGCCGGGACTGGACCCCGGCATCGCCGGAGCCCGCGGCCCACCCCAACGCCCGGTTCACCACCCCCGCCGACCAGTGCCCGATCATCGCCCCGGAGTGGGACGACCCGGCGGGCGTGCCGATCTCGGCGATCTTGTTCGGCGGCCGCCGGGCCAGCACGGTGCCGCTGGTGATCGAGTCCTTCGACTGGGACCACGGCGTATTCCTGGGGGCCAATGTCGCCTCGGAGAAGACCGCCGCGGCCGAGGGCACCCTCGGAGAACTGCGGCACGACCCCTTTGCGATGCTGCCGTTCTGCGGCTACAACATGGGCGACTATTTCGCGCACTGGCTAGAGATCGGCCGCACCGCCGAGGCGGAAAAGCTGCCGCGGCTGTTCTACGTCAACTGGTTCCGCAAGGACGCCAGCGGCAGGTTCGTGTGGCCCGGCTTCGGTGAGAACAGCCGCGTGCTGAAGTGGATCATCCAGCGGCTCTCGGACGAAGCCGGAGCGGTGGACACCCCGATCGGCAAGCTCCCGGCCCCCGGCTCGCTGGACCTGGACGGCCTGAAGGTGAGCCAGGCTGACCTGGACCTGCTGCTCACCGTGGACACGCAGGCGTGGAAGGCCGAGGTGGAGCAGATCCCGGCGTTCTTCCGGACCTTCGGTGACCAGCTGCCCGGCCGGCTCTGGGAACTGCAGCAGGAGCTGACCGACCGCCTCGGCTAAGCCCGCGGAGCGGCGGAAACTACAGGGGAAACGCGGTCAGCCGCGCTGGTCCCGGATCTGCCGCTTGATCCGGGCCAGCATCGCGGCCATGCCGCGCAGCCGCAGCGGGCTCACCAGGTCGGTCAGGCCGAGCTGATGAGTGAACTCACCCGGCGTGGCCAGCACCTCGTCGGCGTCCAGGCCATCCAGGCCCGCATGCAGGATGCTGGCGAAGCCGCGTGTCGTGGGCGCTTCGGGGGGCGCCTCGAAGAACAGGTGGACGGTCGCGTCGGGTTCCACCTCGACGGCCAGGAACAGCGGCGACTGGCACTCGGGGACCGGTTCGAGCCGGTCACGGTGCTCGGCGTAGCGGGCGGGCAGCGCGGGCAGCTCCTGGGAGAACTCGAGCAGCAGCTGCAGCCGTTCCTTGGCCGGCATGGCGTTGAAGTCGTCGGCGATCTCCTGCAGCCGGGGGTGGAGCGCGGCCGGGGTCACGGGTTCTCCCCGCGGGTGATCGGAACCCGGACGCTGTTCCCCCACTCGGTCCACGATCCGTCGTAGTTGCGGACGTTCTCGAAACCGAGCAGGTGCGCCAGGACGAACCAGGTGTGGCTGGACCGCTCCCCGATGCGGCAGTAGACGACGACGTCGTCCTCGGGGCGCAGCCCGGCCTCGTCCCGGTAAATCGCCTCGAGCTCGGCGCGGGTCCTGAAGGTGGCATCCTCGGCGGCGGCCCGGGCCCAGGGAACGCTCCTGGCGCCGGGGATGTGGCCACCGCGCAGCGCGCCTTCTTGCGGGTAGTCGGGCATGTGCAGGAGCTCGCCGCTGTACTCGCCGGGCGACCGCACGTCGATCATCGGCTGGCCGAGGTGGGCGATGACCTGGTCCCGAAACGCACGAAGCCTGGTGTCGTCCCGGTCGATGACCGGGTAGTCGGTCTGCGGGCGCTTGGCCTCGCTGGTGGTGATCTCGCGGCCCTCGGCGATCCACTTGGCCCGGCCGCCGTCGAGCAGCCGCACGTCCGGGTGGCCGAACAGGGAGCACACCCACAGCGCATAAGCGGCCCACCAGTTGTTCCTGTCACCGTAGAGCACCAGCGTGCTGTCCCGGCTGATCCCCTTCTCCGACATCAGAGCGGCGAAGCCGGCCCCGTCGACGTAGTCGCGGGTGACCGGGTCGTTGAGCTCGGTGTGCCAGTCGAGCTTGACCGCGCCGGGGATGTGACCCGTCTCATACAGCAGCACATCCTCGTCGGACTCCGCCACCACCAGGCCGGGATCGTCGAGGTGCTCGGCCAGCCATTCGGTCGACACGAGCATCTGCGGGTGGGCATACTCGCCGAACTTGGCCGCGGGATCATAGGGCAGTGCCACGTTGAACTCACCTTCACTCGCGATCATGGTCCCCGCCCGGGGACGGACTCAACACTATGAAACAGCGGTCAGCGCCCCTTTCACCGGGGCGGGCGGCCCGCGTTGAAGGCGGCGTGGAACTCCGCGTTGTCCTCCCCCTTCATCAGCAGCGCCTGCGTCCTGGCCTCGAGCTCGCCGTGTATGGCGGAGGATTGACTGCCGTCACAAAAGTTAAATACTAGTGATCTACCCTACGGGATCCAAGGAAGTGGGCCAGATGCGGCTTTCCCCTTCTGCGCACCTCGACACCTTCTGCCGTGACCGGCTTCCGCCCGCGGATCAGTGGCCCGAGTTCTGCTTCAGCCGGCCCGAGCTCAGCTATCCCGACCGGCTGAATGCCGCGGTCGAGCTCCTGGACGTGACCGCGGACCGGCACGGACACGATCGGCCCTGCCTGCGCTGGCCGACCGGAACCTGGAGCTACGGCGAGACCGTCCGGCTGACCAACCAGCTGGCCCTGACCAACCAGCTGGCCCTGCTGCGGCCGCGGGAGATCGCCGCCATCGCCGGGCTGGCCGGGCCCAGCCTGGCCTTGCGCGATCACCGCTTCGCCGCGGACCTGGCCGCCGCCGCGCCCGCGCTGCGCACCGTCCGGTACGGCGGTGGAGAGGATATCGCCGCCCGCTGCGCGGCCAAGGACGGCCGGTTCACCGCGGTCAGCACCGCCGCCGACGACGTGGCCATGCTCACGCCCACCTCGGGCACGACCGGGCAGCCGAAGGTGACCATGCACTTTCACCGGGACATCCTGGCCACCGCGGATACCTTCTCGCGCCATCTCATCAAGCCCCGCCCGGCTGGAACATCACCGGCGACACGTACGTCCGCGACGCCGACGGCTACTACTGGTTCCAGGCCCGCAGCGACGACATGATCATCTCGGCCGGCTATAACATCGCCGGACCCGAGGTCGAGGAGGCGCTGCTCGGTCATCCCGACGTGATCGAGGTCGCCGTGGTCGGGGTACCTGACCCGGGTCGCGGCATGATCGTCCAGGCGTTCGTCGTGCTGCGCGAGGGCGCGAGGGCGGATGCGGCCAAGGCCGCCGAGCTGCAGGACTTCGCCAAGCAATCCATCGCGCCGTACAAGTACCCCCGGTCCGTAGAGTTCGTGGCCGAGCTGCCCAAGACCGTGAGCGGGAAAACCCAGCGCTATCGCCTGCGTCAGCTGGCCGAGGAGAAACTTCGGAGCCGTTCGGCCTAGGCTGCGAAGGTGGAGCGCAGACAGTGGGATGTCGCCGTCATCGGGGCCGGCCCCGCCGGGCTGGCCGCCGCCAGCGCCGCGGCCCAGGCCGGGGCCAGGACCGTCGTCATCGAGCGGGCTACCCATCCCCGCTACAAGACCTGCGGCGGCGGCCTGATCGGGGCCTCAATGGCCGCCGTCGGCCAGCAGGTTCGCTGGCCGGCCCGGGATCGTATCGACGCCGCCACGTTTACCCTCGACGGCCAGCGTCCGTTCACCAGGCGGCACGACGAGCCCATCCTGGCCATGGTGCTCCGAGAGGAATTCGACGACGCGCTCCGGCTCCGGGCGGTGGAGCTGGGCGCGACGCTGCGGCAGCGGTGCACGGTCCGGGCCATCGAGGCCGACGCCGACGGCGCGTGCGTGCGGCTGGCCGACGGCACCACCGTATCCGCGCGGGCGGTGGTGGGAGCAGACGGCTCCTCGGGGGTCAGCGCGCGACATGTCGGGGTCGACTTCGCCCAGGTTGACCTCGGCCTGGAGGTCGAGGTCAAAGCCCCGGTCGCGGTCCAGCGGCAGTGGCGGAGCCGGATCCTGCTCGACTGGGGCCCGCTGCCGGGATCCTATGGCTGGGTCTTCCCGAAGGACGACAGGCTCACGGTCGGAGTCATCGCACCGCGCGGCCAGGGGAGCGGGACCAAGGAGTACCTCCGGGCCTTCATCGCCCGGCTGAAGCTGGACTCGTGTGAGGTCATCCGCGACTCCGGTCATCTCACCAGGTGCCGGGCCAGCGGTTCGGCGCTGCGGCGGGGACGGGTGCTGGTAGCCGGGGACGCGGCCGGGCTGCTTGAGCCGTGGACCCGGGAGGGCATCAGCTTCGCGCTCAGGTCGGGCGCGCTGGCAGGCGCCTGCGCCTCCCGGGCGGCCACCCGGGAGGACCGCGACCAGCTGGACGGCGAGCTGGAAGAGTACGTCGCGTCCGTGCACCGGGATCTGGTCCCGGACATGGACGCCGGCCGACGCATCCTGGCGGCGTTTTCCCGGCATCCCGGGGCCTTTCACGCCGTGCTGGCCACCCCCAAGGGCTGGCGCGCGTTCGTCGGGTTCTGCACCAGCGAGCTGTCCCTCTCGGCCATCCTCGACCGGCGGTCGGTGTGGGCGGCGCTTTCTGTCCTGGCCCGGGCCTGAAGCCCGGTCAGCCGTTGCTGGGCTTGGGGGTCGTACAGGAGATCTTGGGGTTCAAGCCGACATAGTTGAGCGGGCCGGCGGCGACGGTGAGCGCGATCGTCGCGCCCTGGGTGCAGCCCAGGTCCTTTACGGAGTAATAGCCGCGCTGGCCGGCCGCGGCGGCTCCGATGATCAGCCACAAGAACAGGATCACTGTTCCCTTGCTCATGTCTCCTCCGGCGGCCGGGGGCCGGGGGCCACAAACCCAGCCATAAACTTCCTGTGATAGTAACCCCCGTGGTGCGCGGCGAAGGTTCGCCGCGCCGGTCAATCACGGTCCAGAAAGGCGCGCACCGCGGCCAGGTAGGGCTCCCGGTCGTAACCGGCGACGTAGGAGCCGGCCATCCGCACCGGGTCGCCGAAGAAGTAGTACTCGTACAGCGCCTGGCGGCCGGCGAAGGCGGAGATGCAGGTGTCCCAGACCAGCCGGAAGAGCCGGACGCGGTCGGCACCGCCGAGCGTGGCGGACTGCAGGTAGGTCTCGATGTCGGCCGCCGCGGGCCCCTCCACGTCGGCCTCGGTCGGGGTGGCCATCAGGCCCGAGGCGCCGAGCTTGCGCAAGATCTCGGGGAACCGCTGGTAGAGCCGGGGATACAGGTTGCGGGCCGTGTTCAGCGGGGCCCAGGCCGGGGTCAGCACGCCGAACTCGTTCGGGGCGGCGTCGGCCTCGGCCGCCCGCAGCAGCGCGCGCAGGGTCTCCAGCGTGGTGATGACCTCCGCGACGTCGGCCTGGACGTGCCCGAACTGCTCGATACCGATGGCCTGGGTGAGCAGCGAGACCAGCCCGAGGATGTACTCGGTCTTGGCCGTGGTGCGGGTGAGGACCTGGTGGGTCATGTGCACCAGTGCGGATGTCCGGCCGTAGAAGCCGTTGCACAGGTCGGTGTCGCCGAGCACGAAACAGCGCTCGTAGGGCACGTGCACGTCGTCGAACACGACCACGGCGTCGGATTCCTCGAATCTGGACCCGAGCGGGTGGTCGTGCCGGGGCCGGCCGTAGTCGAGCGGCTCGCGGGCCAGGTAGCGCAGGCCAGGCGTGTCGTTGCTGATGGCACAGGCGAAGGAGTACGCCTTGTCCTCCGGCGAGTGGCGCAGCACCGTGGAGGGGAACACGAGCAGCTCGTCGGCGAGCGGGCCGATGGTGGCGAGCATCCGGGCCCCGCGGATGACGATGCCGTTGTCGTCCTCGGCGACGATGTGCGCCATCAGCGCGCCCTCGGCCTGCCGGCTGCCGGAGACCGCCCGGTTGGCCTGCGGCGGGATCAGCGTGTGCGTGCAGAGCAGGTCGTCCTCACGGACCTTCTCGTAGTAGCGGCGGATGTTCGCGCCGAACGCCGGGTCGGCCTGGGCGAACCAGTCCTGCGCGGAGGCCAGCGCCATCAGCGCGCTGTTCAGGTAGTCACCGGTACGGCCGAGCATGCCGAACGAGCGATCGGCCCACAGCTTGCTGGCCTGGCGTCGCTTGACCAGGTCGGCAGGCGTTTCCGGTACGAGGAACGAGGTGGCCACCGGCTCCCCCGACGTGGGCGAGGGGTAGGTCAGCACGTCCCGGTAGGCCGGATCGTGCTGCATGTCATACAGCTCGGCGTAGCTGCGGATGACGTTGCGGAAGGCGGGGTGATCGGCCACTCCCTTGGTCAGGGTCTGGCCCTGGATCTCCACGTGGACGCGGGCGGCGGATCGCCGCTCGATGAATTCCCTGCCGCTCAGTGCCGCCATACCGGGGACGGTACCGTCTGTTCATGGCCGTCCGTCAAGCAGGCAAGTTGCCGAAGTCGGTGGCGCAGTGGTGCACCTACCTGCTCGAGCCGAAGAACTGGCTGATCGTCACCGTGGTCGGTGTCGGCGCTCACGTGGACGGCCTGCCGGGCGTGGGCTGGGGGCTGCTGGCCGCGCTGTTCACCGCCGTGCTGCCGACCATGTTCATCTCCTACGGCATCCGCCGGGGCCGGTGGGAGGACAGGAACGTCGGCGCGCGGGGGCCCCGGCTGATCGTGCTCGGGTTCATCACGGCATCGATCGCGGCGGGGCTGATCCTGCTGGTCGTGCTGGACGCGCCCAGGCTGCTGATCGGTTACCTCGCCTTCATGCTGGCCAGCGTGGCGGTGCTCGCGGGCATCACCACGGTGTGGAAGATCTCCATCCACTGCTCGGTCGCCTCGGGATCGGTCGCCCTGCTCGCCTTGACCTACGGGCCGCTGGCGCTGCCCGGGTTCGCCCTCGTCGTGCTGCTCGGCTGGTCCCGGGTGTCAGTCAAGGACCATACGATCGCCCAGGTCGTGGGCGGTGCCGTGCTGGGCGCGGCGGCGGCCGCCCTGGCCAGGTACAGTATCTAGCCGTCGGCGTCGCGTGCTATACATGTGGATAGTCAGCTATATCTTCGTGTAGCCCGAGGAACGAGAGGCCGACCGGCTATGGCGATGACGGCCATCCGCACGCAGGGCCTGACCAAGCGCTACGGTGACGTCGCGGCCCTGGACCATCTCGACCTTGAGGTGGCGCCGGGTGAGGTGGTGGGCTATCTGGGGCCCAACGGCGCGGGTAAGACCACCACGATCCGCCTGCTGCTCGGGCTCATCAACCCGACCCAGGGACGCGGCGAGATCTTCGGCCTGGATTGCCGGCGCCAGCCGGTCCAGGCCCACCGGCGGCTGGCGTTCGTGGCCGGGGAAGCGAACCTGTGGCCCGCGCTGACCGGGGCCGAGACCCTCCGGCTCCTCGGGCGCGTCCAGGGCCGGGTCGACGAGGCGTACCGGGATGAGCTGGTGGCCCGGTTCGAGCTCGATCCGGCCAAGAAGGTCAGGGCCTACTCCAAGGGGAACCGGCAGAAGGTCATCCTGATCGCCGCGTTGATGACCCGGGCCGACCTGCTCGTCCTCGACGAGCCGACGAGCGGGCTCGATCCGCTGATGGAGCAGGCGTTCCGGGAAGCCATCCGCGAGGCCCGCGATCGCGGCCAGACGGTCTTCCTGTCCTCGCACATCATGAGCGAGGTGGAGGCGCTATGCGACCGGGTGGCCATCTTGCGGGCGGGCAAGCTGGTGGAGACGGGGACCCTGGCCCAGCTGCGGCATCTCAGCGCGCTCACGGTGAAGGCCACCTTTTCCGCCGTGGTCCCCGATCTTTCCGCTGTGCCCGGGGTGAGTTCGGTGCAGGTGGACGGGCGGGTCGTCCGCTGCCAGGTGCGGGGGCCGGTCGCTCCGCTGCTGAAGGTGCTGGCGGACGCGGGCGTCACGGAGTTGCTGAGCCGCGAGCCCTCGCTGGAGGAATTGTTCCTGGCTCAGTACGGCGGCCGCCAGGACCTGGGCGTCCAGCATGCTGCCCGCTGAGCACGCGGCCTGGGCACGGGGCCAGCCGGCCGCGCGGTCATCCGGCACCGTCATCTTCTGGCTGACCGGGCGCCGGGCGGTCCGTTCCGGGGCCATCTGGGGCTACATCTTCGGCCTGGCCATCGCCTCGTCCGCCGTCAGTTACACCAGGATCTACAAGACCGTCGCCCATCGGGATGCGCTGGCGGCGGCCTACGGGTCGGACAAGGCGACGAGTGCCTTGTTCGGGCCGGCTCCGCAGCTCCAGACCGTGGCCGGCTTCACCGTCTTCAAGATATCCATGACGCTGATGATCCTCGGCGCGGTGTGGGGGTTGCTGACAAGTACCAGGCTGCTGCGCGGCGAGGAGGATAGCGGGCGCTGGGAGTTGCTGCTGGCCGGCCGCTACACCCGGGGCCGCGCCGCCATCCAGGCCCTGTCCGGTCTGGGCGCGGGCGTGTTCACCTTGTGGGCGCTCACCGCCCTGCTCACCATGGTGACCGGCCTGGACTCGGCCGTCGGCATCGCCGCCGGGCCGGCTCTGTATTTCGCCCTGGCCATGGTGGCGACGGCGATCATGTTCCTGGCGGTCGGCGCGCTGACCAGCCAGCTCGCCGCCACTCGCGGTCAGGCCGCCTCCTACGCCGCCTGGTTCCTCGGGGCGAGTTACGCCGTGCGGCTCATCGCCGATGCGGGGCTGGGCCTGCACGGGCTGATCTGGGCCTCCCCGTTCGGCTGGGTGGAGGAGCTCCGGCCGCTGACGGCGCCCCAGCCGGTGGCCCTGGTCCCGGTGGCCGTCTTTACCGGGGTGCTGGCCGCCGTTACCGTGCGCCTGGCCGGCACCCGCGACGTCGGGGCAGGCATCGTGCCGGACCGGCCGAGTAGCCGGCCGCACCTGCGCCTGCTCAGCGGACCGACTCACCTGGCGGTGCGGCTCGTCCGGCCCACGGTCATCGGCTGGTGGGTGGCGATCGGCGTCTCGGCCCTGCTGTTCGGGCTCATCGCCCGATCGGCCGGCGGCACGATTTCCGGGTCATCGGTGCAGCAGGTGCTCGCCAAGCTCGGCGCGCGGGGATCCGGCGCGGCGGCTGTGCTCGGCGTATGCTTCCTGATCCTGGCGGTGCTGGTCGCCTTCGCGGCCGCTGGCCAGCTCACCGCGGCTCGTTCGGAGGAGTCCACCGGACGGCTCGACCACCTCCTGGACCGGCCCGTCTCCCGTTCGCGGTGGCTTGGCGGCAGGCTGGGAGTGGCCGTGGTCGTCCTGCTGGCCGGCGGCGTGGTGGCAGGTGTCTTCGGCTGGGCTGGCGCGGCTAGCCAGCACGCGGGTGTGAGTTTCACCGCGATGGCGGAGGCAGGCCTGAACCTGGTCCCGCCCGCCATGACCATCGCGGGCATCGGCGCGCTGGCGTTCGGGGTGCGCCCCAGGGTCACCTCGGCCGTCGTCTACGCGCTGCTGGCTTGGTCGCTGCTCGTTCTCATCATCGGCGGTATCGGCTCCACCAGCCACTGGATACTCGATACTTCGGTCTTCCATCAGATGGGGTCGGCCCCGGCCGCCTCTGCGCACTGGGCCGCCGACGGCGTCATGGTCGCCATCGGCGTGGTGTCCGCGCTGATCGGCGGCGTCGCGTTCAGCCGAAGGGACCTGCAGGCTGAATGACCACCGACCAGCCAGACCCGAACCCGCAGGCGATAAGCCTGCCTGGCGAGACGGCGGTGGCGCTCGGGGATCTCACCGCCCGGGCCCGGATTCGCCAAGCCGCCCTCAGGCACTTCGCCGAGCAAGGATTCCAGCGCGCCACGATCCGGAAGATCGCCCAGACGGCCGGGGTGTCGCCCGGACTGCTGCGGCACCACTTCGGGTCCAAAGACGACCTGCGCAAGGAGTGCGACGAGTACGTGTCCGAGATGCTGCGCCGCCTCAACGCGCAGCTGCTGAGCAATCCGGGCGATGTGGCCGGGGCCCGTCGGGCCT
>JBEKKH010000177.1:0-13734 GCA_050010815.1 Streptosporangiaceae bacterium
TGGCGCCCGCGAGTTCGCCGACGAGCCCCGCCTCCCGGCCCTCCGCGAGCATGCGCTCCCGCATCGCGCGGGTGCCCAGGGGCGTGAGGCTCACCAGCCGCGCCGGCTTCGCCAGCCGTTCGCGCAGCGCGGCCGTCTGGCCGGCCTCGAACGGCGACTCGATGCCGAACGGCAGCGTGGTTTCGTCGTCCAGATCCATCGAGAAGATCTCGCTGGCCATGCCCTGGACCGTGGTCACCGCGCCGAGCGCCTCGAAGGCGTCGAAGATGTGCTCGACGTCGTTGTCTACCCGTGCCCGCAGGCCCATCAGGCTGAGCCGGCTGACGAAGCCTAGGTCGAAGTGAGCCTTGACCGTGTCCCACACGGACTCTGCCAGCCTGGGCACCGGGACGGGCTCTTCCATGCTGTAGATGGTGGCCATCAGGTCGGGTACGACCACGTCGTACATCTGCTGCACCGGGGAGGGAGGCTCGTCGGCCCAGATGGGATGGCAGACGGCGGGGCCGATGTCGAACGCGGCCTCGAACGCGCGCTGCCACAGGGTCTCGGCGTTGGCCAGCAGCGGCTGGGCTCTCGCCACTGGCAGCAGGCGGGTGCCCTGCCGCCGGATCAGCCGGGCCTTCAGCGCCCAGCTCACGACCAGGTTCAGACCGGGAAGCTCGGCGGAGCTGTGGAATTTCAGGCCCTCGTCGCCGGTGCCGAGCAGCGCGATGAGTTCCCGGGCGTCGGCGGGCCTGATGTTCTTCGCCGGCGTGAGGGCCCGTCCTTTCGGGCCGAGCCACGCGGCTAGGGCGCGGAACTGGCCGACCACCGTGCTGTGCTCCGCCGCCGCCGCGAGCTCCTCCCAGGCCGGGAGGCGCACCGGGAGCTGCGCCATCGGCCGTTCCTGTCCCAGACCGGGCAGCATGAGCCGCCGCTCCAGAAGATCCTCAAGCTTGGCCGCGTCGAATGCCGGCAGGTCCTCCTCGGGCCTCTGCAGGAAGCTGGCGAGGCCGTCGGGAAAGCGGATGCCCGCGTCGCGGTACCCGGCCGACAGCACCGCCGTCTTCGCGAGCCCGTAGCGCTCCTGGTCGGCTATCGCGGCGCCGAACTCTTTAGCCGCGGTGTCGATAGCGGCCTCGTTCTCCGCGGTGACGGCACCACGAGGGTCGCGTAGCCCGGTTGCGTCCAGGTAGCGAAGCAAGGACCGCAGTGTCTCGGGCGCGGCTAGCAGGTCCTCCCGGGGCACCGTGACCTTCCCCGGAATCCATTCGAGCAGTGCCCGGTGTACCTGGGACGGGGTCCAGTATCCCAGGCGTCCGTCCAAGCTGAAGTGCCGTGAATCCAGCAGGGCACCGGCCAGCGGCAGTGACAGCGCGCGGTCGTTGGCCGCGGCCCAGGATCCGCAGCGCCGCAGCAGCAGTTCGCGGGCGGCCAGGTAGCCGTCGGTGTCCTCGATCTCGTACACTGCTCGCTCCGGCTAGCATTAGCCGCGCCTTGCCCCAAAGGCCCTGCTGCCGCCGGCGGTGCAGCGCTGCCGAAGGCCGGGCGGGCTGGATCTCAATTACGATGACCTGGTGCCTCCCAGATTGCGCAGCCGGCAGCCCCAGGTCGACCTGCTGCGCGGTCAGTTGGAGGCTCTCGGCGCCGGGCGTGGCAGCGTCGTGATCGTCACCGGGCCCGCGGGCGTAGGGAAGACAACACTGCTGGCCGAGGCCGAGCGCCTGGCCGCGGACGCCGGGATCCTGGTGTTCTGCGGCGGCGGGGATCCCGCGGCTCGGACCGTGCCGCTCGGGGTGATCCTGGACGCACTTGTCTCGACGGACGACCCGGCCGTCGATCCCGAGCGGCTCCACGAACTCAGCCAGTCTCCTGACCAGCGG
This sequence comes from Streptosporangiaceae bacterium, assembly GCA_050010815.1. GTDB lineage: Bacteria > Actinomycetota > Actinomycetes > Streptosporangiales > Streptosporangiaceae > Palsa-504. The sequence continues at coordinate 1,863 of JBEKKH010000177.1, forward strand.
TTCTGGCTGCTGCGCGAGCTGCAGGAATCCCTCGAGAAAGCCGCGCACCGTGCACCGCTGCTTGTTGTCGTGGATGACCTGCAATGGGCCGACGCCGCCTCCGCCAGCGCCCTGCTCACGCTGTCCAGGCGGCTGGCCACCCACCGGATCAGCTGGCTGCTGGCGCTGCGCCGCGGGGAGCTGGCGGACGCTGCGCTGGACGCGGTCGGCCGGCTGGAGGCGGCAGGCGCGTCCGAGATCCGGCTCGGCCCCCTGGATGAGACCGCGGTCGCGCAGGTCGCCCGGGACATGCTCGGCGGCGAGCCCGATGTGGCGCTGCGGGAGGTGCTCAGCCGGGCGGAGGGCCAGCCGTTCCTGCTGACCGAGCTGCTGCGCGGGCTGCGCACGGAAAACCTCGTGACCGTCGAGGGCGGCAAGGCCAGACTGGCCGCGGGCGCGCGGCTGCCGCGCCGGCTCGTCGGCTCGGTAGCTGCCCAGCTCGCGCGGCTGACCGGAGCAGCCAAGGATGCCGTGGAGATGGCTGCGGTGCTCGGGCACAGCTTCTCCCTCGATGACCTGGCCGGGCTGCTCGGTCGGCCGCCGCTGGAGCTGCGCAGCGAGATCAGGGAGGCGATGGCCGCAGGGCTGCTGACCGAGGAGGGGAACCGTCTCGCGTTCCGGCATGACCTGGTGCGCGAGGCCGTCGATGCCAGCCTGCCGAAAGCGGTGCGGCTCAGCATGCGCCGCACCGCGGTCGAGGTGATGCTGCAGCACGGGGCTTCCGCCACCGATGTCGCGCAGCTGGTCATGGATGTCGCCGAGCCCGGCGACATAGCCTCGGCCGGCCTGCTCCGGCGGGCAGCGGCGCAGATCGGGCAGGTGTCTCCGGCGGTGGCAGTCCCCTTGTCCCGCCGGGCCCTGGACCTCATGCCGCGCGGCGGGCCCGGGCGCGGTGAGGCCGTCGTACAGGTCATCGACCTGCTCGTGCAGGCCGGCCGGGCCGCCGAGGCGGCCAGGCTCCTTACAGCGTCGGAGAGCGACCTGGCCGATCCCATCGCCGAGGCGCAGGCGCGGCTGGGCATCGGCATGCTGATGGCCCAGTATGCCCCGGCAGCGGTCGCTGAGCAGTGCCAGGCGGCCCTGCGGCTGCCGGACGTCCCGCCGGCGCTGCGCGTCCAGCTGCTGTCCCTGCTGGCCTGCGGCCTGGACATCAGCGGCGAGGCGGCCGCGGCGGCCGGCCCCGTCGCCGAAGCGATCGCGGAGGCGGCAGCGAGCGGCGACCCCGCGGCCGAGATCGTCACGTTCGTGCCGCGCGCCCTGCTCGCCTTCGCCCAGGGCGACTGGCGGGGAGCCATCGGTCTGGCGGGCGAGGCGGCCAGGCGCCAGCACGAGGCGAAGGAGCTCCGGATGTGGCTGCCGGAGACCTGGAAGTCGCTGCTGCTGATCGCCGAGCTGCGGCTGGAGGAGGCGCACGCGATCATCGAGGCCGGCACCCGCGAGGCCGAGAACGCGTGCCGGAACATCCGGGTCTGGTCCATGCTGAGGTGCCGGGCACGGCTGGCCGCCGGGCAGCTCGCCGACGCCCGCGCCGAAGCCGAGGCGGTCCTGGACATGTCCGACGAGATCGGCGACGACGGGAGCTTCGGCTACCTCAACCACATCGCCAGCTACGTCCTCGGTGACATCGCACTGCGCACCGGCGACCCCGCCGCGCTGCAGACCGCCCGGCGGGATGCGACGGCACTTTACGGTGCGGCCAGCGGCTGCGCGACCACCCGGCGCCTCGGCGCGTGGCTCTCTGTCCGCCTGGACGGCGGCCCTATCGGCCCGGACCTGCTCGACATCCTCGCGCCCGGGTACGTGCACGCCTGCAGCCCGGTCGGCCATTCCGACGCGGTCGAGCTGGTGCGGCTGCTGCTGTCGGCCGGGCAGCGGCCGGACGCCGCCTCCGTCACCGCGCGGCTGGAGACCGACGCGGACGCGAATCCGGGCTTTCCGGGGCTAAGCGCCGCCGCGCTGCACGCGCGCGCGCTGCTTGAGGAGGATCCTGAACGGGCCCTGGCCGCTGTCCAGGCCTATCGTGGCGACCCTCGGTCGCTGATCCGCGCGGCGGCGTTTGCGGATGCCGGCCGGCTGCTCCCGGAACGGGCGAAGGACGAGGCGGTTGGCTACCTGGACGAGGCGCTCAGGCTGCAGTCCGCCGCGGGTGCCGAACGAGACGCGGCCCGTGTCCGCCGCCTGCTCCGCGACTCCGGCGTACAGCGGGCAGGCGGCCGGCCGGATCCCGCTACGGCGCGCTGGCCGGAGCTGACCGCCTCTGAGCTCGCGGTCGTCCGGCTCGTTATCCAGGGCGCGACCGACCGTGAGGTCGCCCAGCGGCTTTACATCTCCGCACACACGGTGAACTCGCACCTGCGCCATGTTTTCGCCAAGCTCGGTATCCGGTCCCGGGTCGAGCTGGCGCACCGGGCGGGCCAGCGCCAGGCGGCGGAGTTACCCGTCCGGCTGCTGGAACAGGCCCATCACTTACCCCGGCCATCGTCGCCAGGGCGAGGCCGGGCAGCGGTTAATCACTTGATCAAGTCATGCGCCGCGTGTGCGCCACGCGGCAGGCTCGGCGGCATGACCCATGTCACCGTCGGGTCAGTTGCCCCTGGAGGAGCACATGACTGCAGCACCCGTTCCCGTGGTCTTCATTCACGGTCTGTGGATCCACTCCGATGCCTGGCGGCCCTGGGTCGAGCTGTACCGCTCGGTCGGCTACGACGCGACGGCGCCGGGCTGGCCCGGCGACGCGGCCAGCGCGGACGACACGCGGAAGAACCCGGCCGCCGTCGCGAACAAGGGCATCGACGACATCACCAGCGGCTACCTCGACGTGATCAGCGCCCTGCCGGCCAGGCCGGTCGTGATCGGCCACTCGTTCGGCGGCCTAGTCGCGCAGAAGCTGCTGGCCGGCGGCGCGGCCGCGGCGGCGATCGCGATCGATCCCGGCCAGATCAAGGGGGTCAGGCCGCTGCCGTTCGCCCAGATCCGCTCCGGGCTCCCGGTGCTGTCCAGGCCCGGCAACAAGAAGCGGGCGGTCATGCTCACGAGGAAGCAGTTCCGCTACGGCTTCGGCAACGCGCTGTCCGAGAGCGAATCCGGTGAGCTGTTTGACCGCTACGCGATCCCCGGGCCGGGCAAGCCGCTCTTCGAGGCCTCGGCCGCGAACTTCAAGAAGTCGTCTCCGGCTGCCGTCGATACCAGGAAGCGGGACCGTGGGCCCCTGCTGATCACCGGCGGCGGCCAGGACCACACCGTGCCCGAGGTCGTCGCCCGGGCCGCCTACCAGCTTTACTCCGGCTCAGGCGCGGTCACCAGTTACCACGCGTTCCCTGACCGCGGCCACTCGCTCGTCCTCGATCACGGGTGGCGCGAGGTCGCCGACTACACCCTGTCCTGGCTCGCCAGCCAGGACCTGTGACACCAACGAAAGGACACTCTCATGCGCACGCCACTGAAGTTCCGGACCCGAAAGGCGCGATTCGCACTGACCGGCGCCGCCCTCGCCGCCCTCGTCGCCATCCCCAGCACGGTCGCTGCCGCCGCCGCGACGGGCAGCCACTCCCAGCCGGCCAGCAGCCACTCGCAGCCGGCGGTCAAGCCGACCATCGTGCTCGAGCACGGTGCCTGGGCCGACGGGTCAAGCTGGGACGGGGTGGTGACCCGGCTGCAGCGGGACGGGTACACCGTCGACGTCCCCCCGAACCCGCTGCGCGGACCCAGCAGCGACTCGGCCTACCTGGCCAGCTACCTCGCGACCGTGACCGGCCCGGTCGTGCTGGTCGGCCACTCCTACGGCGGGTTCGTCACCACCGACGCGGCCGTCGGCGACAGGAACGTCAAGGCCCTCGTTTACGTCGACGCCTACATTCCCGCCCAGGGCGACACCATCAACAGCCTCAACGCGCAGTTCCCCGGCAGCCAGCTCACCCCGGACGCCCTGAACTTCGTCTCGTCCCCCGGCGGCGTCACCGACGTCTACATCAAGCCGTCGCTGTTCCGCGGCATCCTCGCCAACGACCTGTCGGCCAGCCAGGCCGCCGAGCTCGCCGCGACCCAGCGGCCCGTCGCGGCCAGCGCGCTGGCCGAGCCCTCCGGCGCGCCCGCCTGGGCTACCATCCCCAGCTGGGACGTGATCGGAACGGCCGACCACGCGATCCCGCCCGCGGAGCAGGAGTTCATGGCCGCTCGGGCCCACGCCACGGTAACCAAGGTCAACGCCTCGCACCTGTCGCTGATCTCCCACCCTGGCACCGTCGCGAACGTGATCGAGGAGGCCGCACGCGCCACGTCCTAGGACGCCAGGCCAGTGAACGCCGGACGACGAGCTATACGCGAAGCCGGCCGGCGTTCCTGGCATCGAAGCTCTACTGCACGATCGTCGCGCTGCGCGCCGCCCGCACCGGGCGTGGCGCTCGCCCTGGCGGGGCCCGGCAGGTCACCATTCCGCTTCAGTTTGAGCTAGCTGCCGGCCGGCCCCGCCGTCAGGCCAGCAGCAGACGGTAGGCGGTGTCGGCCGGGATGCCGCTCATCGAGGACAGGTCCCGGCCCTCCTCGATGGCGGTGGCCAGCAGGTATAGGTCGTCGGCCGCCGGGTAGTAAGCTCGCCATGATCGATCGCAACGCAGGGGGAGGGACCACCGGGCAGGACGGCGCAGTGGTGAGCGTGTATGAGGACGGCCCGCTGATCGTGCGCGGCGACTTCGCGATCACTGCCCAGGACGGGCGGCCGATCCCGACCGGGCGGCGAACTGTCGCGCTATGCCGGTGCGGGGGCTCGGCCATCAAGCCGTTCTGCGACGGGACTCACACGCGGACAGGTTTCCGCGCTCCCGGCGGTGCCCAGAAGAGACGAGCAGCGGCGCGGAACCCGGACGGGAGTCGCGGCACGAGGTAGCAGGGGCGGCCCGCCGCAGGATGCGGCCTGCCCCCGTATCAGGCGGCGCGGAGAGACTCGGCCGGAGGCCGCGGTGCCGGCTGGCCGGCCTGCCAGCGGGACAGCAGGTACCTGGCGAGCGCGTCATCGAGTGCAAGGCAGCACGCCGCGCCGAACAAGACGTCGGCCGCGGCGGTGGGATGGTCGGCCGCCGGCGCTGCTGCGCGCTGGCGCCAAGCCGGCGAGCCCCGGCAGAGTACAGCCGGTTGGGACCGGTGGAGGTCATCTCCAGCGCGGCCAGGTGCCCGAGCAGGGCTCCCGTCCACCGGCGGTGCAACGCGAACAGCGACATCAGGTTGCTAACTGCCAGCGTCACCGCCGGCACCGCCGGGACGGCCTCATGCTCACCCGCCAGGTCGTGCAGGGACGTGAGCCACCGCCGCTCAAGCGATCCGCGGAAAGCCAGCACGGCCGGATGCCACTCCCAGTCTTCATCGACATCCTCGAAGCCGCGGTAGTGCAGTTCGTAGCAGCACCACAGGGCAAGCCGCAGGTCTTCGTCCTCCCACGCCGCCGAGTTCCCGCCAGGCACCGGTGGTGCGCTGACGGCAGCGGGAATGGCGGACGGGGAGCGGCGCAGTGTCGCGGCGAGCCAGGAGCTCAGTGCCCCCCGCGCTGGTGGCATTCTCATACGGCCCCGGCGAGACCGGTCCGACGGAACAGGCGAGGAGCTTCCGCCCATCACGCTAGCTGGCCTTCACGCTCGCTGGGTTCCGCCTGGCGTCCGAACGCGCGGAATGCGCGCTGGGTGTTGCCGCCCAGGACCGCGACCGCCAGGAAGACTCCCGCTATCGGGAAGAAGGGTGTGGTCCCGACGTGGCGGACGAGCACGCCGGTGACCGCCACCGACAGCGGGAACGTGCCGGCGGAACACAGCATGATCATGCTTAGGACTCGGCCGAGTATGGCCGGGGGGATCGACCGCTGTGCCATGGTGTAGAAGAGCACGTTGCCCAGGCCGTTGCATACGCCGAGGACCAGTAGGGCGGCCGCGGCGCCCGCCTCGCCGCCTAGATAAGGCACCAGGCTGATCGCGCCCGCCTCGATGATGAAGGCCGTGGAGGTGATCGTCGCCGGGTTCCGCAGCCCGCCCGAGCGGGCTGCGACCAGCGTGCCGATCACCGCGCCGGCCGCCAGGCAGGCAAGCAGTGCGCCGTAGCCGCCGGCGCCCCAGTGCGCGTGCGCGAGCGCCGGAAGTGCGACTTCGCCCATCCCGCCGTTGGCCAGGTTCGCTGCGATGGCGACCACCATGATGACCTGTATCGCCCGCGACTGCCGTATGTAGGCCAGCATGCCCGGTGGCTTGCCGGGGGGCTCAGCGGCTAGGCCGTCTGGCCCGATGGCGGGGCTGTCCGGCCCGGTGTCCGCCAGCCCGGTCAGGCTGTCCGCCTGTCCAGCCGTGCTGTCCGCCGCCTCGGCCGAGCTCGCGGCCATTGATCCGGCCGCAGCGCGGCGCGGTATCAGTGCCAGCGACACCGCCGACACCGCGAAAGAAACCGCGTCGATCCCGAAGGCCGCGGTCGACGCGCCGGTGGTGGCGACCAGCGCCCCGCCGATCGCGGGGCCGATTAGCGATCCGACCTGGACCGCTGTCGAGGACAGCGCGTTGCCCGCGGCGAGCCGGGGACCGTCCAGCAGTGACGGCATGATCGCGTACGAGGCGGGCAGGAACAGTCCCTCGCCCCCCCCGATGAGCGCGGCGGTGGGGCCGAGCGTGACGAGTGAGGCAGTGTGCCGGGCCGCGAGCACCGTCAGCACGCCCACCAGCACGCATCGCATCACGTCAGCGAAGAGCATGAGCGTGCGCGGTCCGAACTTGTCCGCGAGGACGCCGCCTACCGGGATGAGGACGGTGCGCGGTACGCCGTAGCAGGCGAGCACGATGCCGAGCAGAACGGTGCTGCCGTGGTTGGACAGCACGAGCCAAGGCAGTGCCACCGCGTAGCAGTAGTCACCGATGGTCGAGGCGAACTGCCCGCTGGCCAGCAGCCGGAAGCTCCGCACCGCCAGCGGCCCAGACCGGAACGCCGCGGTGACCCGCTGTGTCGCCGCCGTGCTCACTTTGCCTCCTCGGGTTCGAAGAACGGGTACATGTCCCCGTGAGCCATCTGCCGCCTGATTAATCCGAACGTACGTGGCCCACAGGCCCGAATGCTTACCGTGGGTTGCGGGACCGCTCTGATCGAGCGAGTTCTTTACGGTGGTTTCCCGGCGCCCGAGGTCGCGGAATTCGCTACGGCATCCGCAAGCGTGTCGAGATCAGGGGTTCCGCCACTGGCGAGTGCCCTGACCTGGGCCTGAAGGCATACTGCAGCGGGTGCCGGAAACTGCAGGCGCTGACGCCGGGTTCGGCAATGTCGGAGAGGGCTTTCCGCAGCCGTCTGCGTAAGTTTGGCTTCGACAGCAGGGTCAGCGAGGGACAGTGCAGCTTACCGAGCACACGCACCACCACCGACGACCTGTGCGGGTGTACCGGGCGCGCCGCGATATCACCAGACCCCCCGTTTCGAAGTGAAAGAGCTGGGCGAGATCGATATGGTGTCTAGGGCGCTGGCGACGCTGGATCTCGTGACCCATGACGACGCGCAGCCGGCCTTCCCGGCTGTGCATCTCGAAGGTCATACCGTACTGTCCTACGGTGAGCTGGCCGGATTGGTCGGCGAAGCCGAACGGGTGCTGCACCATGACAGCAAGGCGCTGGTGCTGTGTGCGGGAGACCGCGATCTGCCCACGCTGCTGGCCTATCTCGCCGCGCTGCGCCTAGGACACGCCGTCGCGTTTCTGCCCGCCTCGGATGAGGTTCTCTCGGCCTACCAGCCCGAGTTTGTCGTTCCGGCGCCCGGCTCGGGGACCGGGCTGGCCGATCTCGGCTACCGTCCGGCCGCGGAACCGGTCGCTGGTACAGCGGTCTTCCAGCGAAACAGCCAGCCGGCCGGCGAGATTTACAGCGACATGGCATTGCTGCTCGGCACGTCGGGCTCGACCGGCAGTCCCAAGACGGTACGGCTGTCGTATTCCGGGCTGGCCGGCAATACCGCCGCTGTCATCCGCGCGCTAGGCATCACCGCGGCCGAACGCGCCCCGACCACGCTGCCGATCACGCACGCCTACGGATTGTCGGTGTTGAACACCCACCTGCTGGCCGGCGCGGGCGTCGTGCTGGGCGACCGGTCGCCGCTGTCATTGGCGACGTGGGACCACCTGGTCCGCTCGGGTGCCACGTCGTTCGCCGCGGTGCCGACGACCTACGCGGCGTTCGGCCCGGCGCACGTCAACCTGCTGGGCCGCAGCAAGATCCGCACCATGACCCATTCGGGCGCACGGTTGGGCGACGACCTGACCATGCGGCTGGTACGGATGATGGACCGGCGAGACGGCCGGTTCTTCGTGATGTATGGCCAAACTGAGGCGACCTCCCGGATCGCGCGCCTGGACCCTGCCGACCTGCCGAGCCGCCTCGGATCGGTTGGCACCGCGGTACCGGGCGGCACCATCACGATCCGGCCGGCGCCGGTCCACGCGCGGGCCATGCCCGGTGAGGGCGCGGTCTATTACCGCGGACCTGGCGTCATGCTCGGCTACGCGACCGGGCGCGCTGACCTGTGCCGCGGCGCCGAGGTGGACGTTTTGGACACCGGCGATCTCGGGTACCTGCGCGGGGGCTACCTGTACCTGACTGGCCGGACCAAGCGGATCGTCAAGGTGCTCGGCGTCCGCACCAGCCTGGACGACCTGGAACGCATGGTGGAACGGCCGGGCCACCCCGCCGCGGTGATCTGCGGCCCCGACGACGTGGTGCACCTGGTCGGCGCGGGCGACGCGGCCGTGCATGAACAGCAGCGCCGGCAGCTGGTCGAATCGCTCGGGGTACCGAGCCGGCACGTGGTCTTCCGGCACGTCGACCGTCTCCCCCAGACGCCCGGCGGGAAGGTCGACTACCAGACATTGGCGACGGTCATGGACTCGCACGGGAGGCCTGGTTGATGGAGCTGACGAACTGGCAGCAACTGTCCGACCGGGGACCTGATCTCGTCCCCTGCCTGGACTTTCCCGGAGGGCGCGCGGCGGCGGGCTTCGCGGAGCTGGCTGGCGGGGTGCCGGTCGACGTATGCTTCCTGCACTTCAGGCTGGCCGGGGCCGGCCCGCTGGCGGTGTGCGTCGACCGCTGGGCGGATGAGCTCCTGGCCACCGGCCGGCCGGTGCGCGCGGTGCTCGGATTCTGCGCCGGTACCGCGCTGGCCACCCGCCTCGCCGACGCGATCGCCGTGACCGGGCCGCCGCCCATGGTCGTGCTCTTCGACGCCGTGTCTACGACCGGTAGCTCGCTGGCCGACCAGTTCGCGTCGGCGCTGGAGGCCAACGCGAGGCATCTGACCGCGGACGAGCTGGCGGACGCCCGCGGCCTGTCGGAGCAACTGGTGGAGAAGTACCCGGACGACCTGCCGCGGATCGCGGCGGCCCTGGCCGACCGCTACGACCGGTTGATTCGCGCGGTCGCCGCCCGGCTGTCCGTGCACGAGTTCCTCCGCCAGGAACTCACCGGCGTGTTCACCGCCTACATGGACTACCTGCTGCTGGCGAGCGAGGGCGGGTTCGACATGCGCACGACGACCCCGCTGTTCCTGTCCTCGGCCGGCTACGAGCCGCCGGTGGAGGGCGCGCGAGCCATCGCGCTCGACATCGGCCACGCCGACCTGTTGCGCGCCCCTCACGTGCACGAGCTCGTCGCCGATCTGCTGACAGGAGAGCATCCGTGGTGACCTTGCCTGAGATATCCGAGATCTTGTCCGCACATCCCGGTGTCCGCCGGGCCGAGACCGCGATCGTGCGTCACGGCGGGCGGGACGTGGCCATCGCGGCCGCCGAGCTGAGCGGGTACGTGAGCGGGCCGATCCTGCGCAACCACGTGCGGCGAGAGCTGGGCGAGGACAGCGGGCTGGCCGGCGTGGTGATCGTGGAGCAGATGCCGATGGCGGACGGCGTGGTGGACGTCGAGTACCTCGCGTCGGCCGTGGCCCAGGGCCGTTGCACCTTGTTCGAGGATCCGCGCGATGACGTGGAACGCCGGGTGGCGGCGATCTGGTCGGCGCAGATGGACCTGCGGTCTGTCGGCGTGACCGACGACTTCCTGGAACTGGGCGGCGACTCGCTGTCGGCCCTGGGCATCATCGCTGCTATCGAGACGGAGTTCGGCCGGCCGCTGGACGTGTACGAGTTCATGAGCGCGGCCAGTGTCCGCGCGCTGGCAGAGATCCTGCGGTAACGATGGCCCTTTCCGTGCTCCAGCGGATCGCCGGCATCGCCCGTGCCGAGCCGGACCGAACGGCCCTGACCGGTTTCGGCACCGACCTGGCCGAGCAGGTCCTGTCCTGGCGGGAATTCGCCGGCCGGGTCGCGGACGTGGCCGGCGCGCTGCGCGCGGTGGCGGACCGGAGCACGCGGTCGTGTGCCGTCGTGCTGGCTGGCAATACCGTGCCCGCGGCCATCGGCATCGCGGCGGCGCTCACGGCCGAGGTGCCGGTCTTCCCGCTGAACCCGGCCATCCCGCCGGCCGAGCGGGACGCCCTGCTGTGCCTACTGGGCCGGCGGTTCGAGCGCGGCTACCTGATGGACGCCCGGCTCCGGCCGCAACGGATCGACCTGCCCGCCGGACCCGTACCGCCGGCCGGCGTCAGCGTGGCGTACCTGCTGGCAACCGGCGCGAGCACGGGCGTTCCGAAGATCTCCGCCCGGCCGGGACCACTGCGCTACGACCCGGTCCGGACGCCGTCCCTGGTGATCCGGCAGGCCGGCTGGCGCACCGGGCAGCGGCAGCTCATCGTCGGCCCGCTGTACCATGCCGCCCCGTTCACCGCGTTCATCGACGCCGTGCTGGACAGCAACACCGTCGTCCTGCAGCCGGTCTTCGCACCGCAGTGGACGGTCGAGCTGGTGCGCCGGTACGCCATCGAGTGGCTGCAGCTGACCCCGGCGCATATGCGGGAGATCCTGCGGCTGCCGGACCTGGACCCGGCGGGTTTCGCCAGTCTGCGGGCGATGCTGCACACCGCGGCCCGCTGCGACGCGGACACCAAACGCGGCTGGATCGGCCTGCTCGGCCCGGAACGGGTCTACGAGCTGTACGGCGCGACCGAGGGGATCGGCGTGACGCTGGTCCGCGGCGACGAGTGGCTGGCCCGGCCCGGCACGGTCGGCCGCGGCTTCCTCACCCAGATCCGCGTCCTGGACGATGCCGGCAACCCGGTCCCGCCGGGCACGACCGGCACCGTGTACATGCGGACCCCGCAGCGGACCGGCCGCTCGGACTACGTCAGCGGCCAGGCCATTCGCACCACGCCGGACGGGTTCGCCACGGTCGGCGACCACGGTCGGCTGGACCGGAACGGCTATCTCTACCTCGAACCGCGCGACCACGACATCATCAACGTGGGTGGCGAGAAGGTCGACCCGGACGAGGTCGAGGCGGCGCTGCGGGACCATCCCGCGGTCGTCGACGCGGTCGCCGTGGCCGTGCCGCACCACACGCTCGGGTCGGTGGTCGGCGCGCACGTGGTGCTGCAGCGCGGCACGAGCGTGCGCAAGGCCGAACTCGCCGCGCACTGCGGGCGGCGGCTGGCCGGCTACAAGATCCCGAAGCACTTCATGTTCGTTGACCAGGTTCCCCGGTCGGCGGCCGGCAAGATCCAGCGCTGGCGGCTGGCCTCCCCTCACGAGAACGGTGCGACCTTGCCATGAACCCTGCCCTCAATGAGACGATCGGCACTGGCTATCAGTGTCCCAGGGACCCGGTGGAGATCTGGCTGGCCCGGCAGTGGCAGCACATCCTGGGCTTTGCTGTCGGGATCCGGGAGAACTTCTTCGGTGTGGGGGGGAATTCGCTGGATGCGGCCAGGGTGATCGACGCGGTGCTGG
>JBEKKH010000178.1:0-12148 GCA_050010815.1 Streptosporangiaceae bacterium
GACCGAGAGCCGCACCGTGCCCGGCCTGACGCCGGCCGCCCGCAGCTCGTCGTCGCTCAGCTGGCGGTGCGTCGTGCTGGCCGGGTGGATGATCAGGCTCTTCGCGTCGCCGACGTTGGCCAGGTGAGACCAGAGCGTCACGCCCCGGATGAGGTCCTGGCCACCGTCCCGGCCGCCGGCGCAGTCGAACGAGAACACCGCACCGGCCCCGCGCGGCAGGTACTTCTCCACCAGCGGCCGGTACCGGCTGTCCGGCAGGCCGGCGTAGGTCACGTTCGAGGCCAGCTCGTGGGACGCCAGAAACGTCGCGACCGCCACCGCGTTCTCGACGTGGCGGTCCATCCGCAGCGACAGCGTCTCCAGTCCTTGCAAGAACAGGAAGGCACTGAAGGGCGAGAGCGCGGCGCCCAGGTCGCGCAGGGTCTCGGCCCGGAGCTTCATCAGGTAGCCGTACATACCGAACGTCTCGTGGAACTGCAGGCCGTGGTAAGCCGGTGAGGCGTCCGCGACCACGGGAAACCGTCCGTTGGACCAGTTGAACGTGCCCGCCTCGGTGACCACCCCGCCGATGGTCGTGCCGTGGCCGCCGATGAACTTGGTCGCCGAGTGGATCACGATGTCGGCGCCCCACTCGATCGGGCGGCACAGGTACGGCGTCGCGAACGTGTTGTCCACGATGAGCGGCAGCTCGTGGGAGTGGGCGATGGTCGCCACGGTCTCGATGTCCAGCACGTTGCCGCCGGGGTTGCCGATCGTCTCGCCGAAGAACGCCTTCGTGGTCGGCCGGACCGCCTGCTCCCAGGCCGAAGGGTCATCGGGATCGACCCACGTCAGCTCCACGTTCATCTTGCGCAGCACGTGCTTGAGCTGGTTCACCGTCCCGCCGTAGAGCGCCGAGGACGAGACGACGTGGTCACCCGGCTCCAGCAGCGTGAACAGCGCGGCGTTCTGCGCGGCGAGCCCGCTGGCGAACGCCACCGCGCCGGCGCCGCCCTCCAGGTTCGCCACCCGCTCCTCGAACACCGCCACGGTCGGGTTCATGATGCGCGAGTAGGTGTTCCCGTACTCCTGCAGGTTGAAGTACGCGGCCGCGGACTCCGGGTCCTCGAACACGTAGCTGGTGGTCTGGAAGATCGGCACCGCGCGGGCGCCCGTGTTCGGGTCGGGCCGCTGCCCGGCGTGCAGCTGGCGGGTCTCGAACCCGAACGCGCGGTCTTCCTCGCCGCGGAAGCCATTGTCGGTCATCAAAGCCTCTTCCGTGCGGTCACCCGGCGTCCCTGGCTGCGGCCAGGTGCGTGCTGGCCCAGGAACTGGGCGATGATGGGCGTCTGCCGCGCTTCCTCGAGCAGGAAGCAGTCGTGGCCGTAGGGTGCCTCGATCACATGGCACTGGGCCGGCTTGCCGAGCGCGGTCAGCGCGTCGGCGACCTGGATGGACGCGGCCGGCGGGTAGAGCCAGTCGGAGCTGAACGCGATCAGCAGCGTCCGCGCCGACACCCCTTCCAGGGCCCGCACGAGCGAGCCGCCACCGTACTGCCGCGCGAGATCGAAGTAGGTCAGCGCGCGCGAGGTATAGAGATAGGTGTTGGCGTCGAAGCGCTTGACGAACGAGTCGGCCTGGTGGCGCAGGTAGCTCTCGACCTGGAACTCCGGCTCGGTGATCGTGTAGCGGATCTCGTCGCCCGCTCTTTGCGGCACTGCCTGCAGCCGCCGGCCGAACTTATCGTCCAGCGCCTGGGCGGACAGGTACGTGATGTGGCCGACCATCCGGGCCACGCCCATCCCGGCCTCGGGTGCCTGGCCGGTGCCGTAATAGCGGCCGCCCTGCCAGGCCGGATCGCGCATGATCGCGTCGCGCGCGATCGAATTCCAGGCCACGCCCTGCGGCTGGAGGGCGTGCGTGCTGGCGATGACCACGATGGCATCGACCTGGCCGGGAAACAAGATCGCCCATTCGAAGGCCTGCATCCCGCCGAGCGAGCCGCCGGCGACCGCCGCCAGCCGCTCGATGCCGAGCTGGTCCAGGAACGCGCGCTCGGTGCGCACCATGTCCGCGACCGTGATCACGGGGAAGTCCGGCCCGTACGGCTGGCCTGTCGCCCGGTCGATCGACGACGGCCCCGTCGTCCCGCGGCAGCCGCCGAGCAGGTTGGTGGAGACCACGAAGAAACGGTCGGTGTCGAACGCCTTTCCGGGGCCGATCATCCCATCCCACCAGCCGAGTCCCCTGCGGGCCGCGCCGTCGCGATCCTCGGCCGCGAACCCGTCGCGGGTGCTCTCGGCGGGCGGCGTCTTGGCGAAGCCCGCCGCATGGGCGTCGCCGCTGAGCGCGTGACACACCAGGATGACGTTGTCGCGCTGGGGCGAGAGGGTGCCGTAGGTCTCGTACGCCACCCGGATCGGGTGGAGCTCGCGCCCGCAGTCGAGCCGCACCGGCTCGGGCAGGTCGAGGTACTGCGTTTCGACCGTGCCCACCGAGCCGGCCGCAAGCGTCGAGGCTGGCTCTGCCATGAGGGCTATCTTAGCTGGTCGCAGCCGGTATATTTACGATCATCTCCATCAGGAATGTGGAGAAAACAGCGAGAGGGGTATGACGCGACATGACTACGGTTACCAATGGGGTTAACGTGCAGGCGCTGCTCGACGCGCGCGAAGTGCTCAAGGGTGCGCCCGAGGCTGCCCAGTTCACCTGGCGCGCGTCCGCCAAGTGGCAGAGCGGCGTGCACAGCACGATCAAGGTGCAGAGCTTCTTCGGCCTGGGTGAGGAGCAGAACCATAAGCAAGAGTGGACGTTCGAAGCCGACCACCCCGAGGTCTTCGCGGCGGAGGACGACGGCATCACGCCGATCGAGTACCTCCTCGTCGGCCTGGCGAGCTGCCTGACGGGGGGTATCGCGTCCGTCGCGGAGAACCGCGGCATCCAGCTGCGCTCGGTCGAGTCCACGGTGGAGGGCGGGCACGACATCCGCGGGATCCTCGGGGCCGACTCCGACGTCCGCAACGGCTACAACGACATCAAGGTGACCTTCAACATCGACGCGGACGCGTCGCGGGAGGACATCGAGGCGCTGGTGGCCCAGTCCCAGAAGCGCTCGGCCGTTTACGACGCGCTCACCAACCCGACCAACGTCACCGTCGAAGTAGCTTGACCGCGATCCGGCCAGCGCGAGGGGTTACGCCATCGAGCGGGTTACCACGGTTGTCATCGGTGCGGGGCACGCGGGGCTGGCCGCGAGCCATTTCCTGTCCGCCCGGTCCATCGACCATGTCGTGCTGGAGCGCGGCGAGGTGGCGAACTCCTGGCGGCACGAGCGCTGGGATTCGCTTCGGCTGCTCACCCCGAACTGGCTCAGCCGCCTGCCGGGCCTTACCTACGAAGGCCCGGACCCCGACGGCTACCTGACCATGGGGGAGGTCACCGAGTTCATCGAGCGCTTCGCCGTGCGCTCGCGCGCTCCCGTGCGGGCCGGCACGAACGTCACGTCGGTGCGCGGTGCCGGCGGCGGGTACCACGTGAGCACGGACCGCGGGGAGATCCGGGCCCAGACCGTGGTCATCGCGAGCGGCGCCTGCAACACGCCGGCGGTGCCGGCCTTCAGCGGGGAGGTGCCGGCGTCGGTCGAGCAGCTGACGCCGTTCGACTACCGCGATCCGGCCAAGCTGCCCGACGGCGGCGTGCTCGTGGTGGGTGCTTCGGCGACCGGGCTGCAGCTAGCGGCCGAGCTACAGCAGTCGGGCCGTCCGGTGACCCTGTCGGTCGGAGAGCACACACGCATGCCGCGCACGTACCGCGGCCGTGACGTGCTGTGGTGGATGGACGCGTCGGGTGTGTGGGACCAGCGGTACGACGAGATCGAGGACCTTACCCGGGCCCGGCGGCTGCCCTCCCCCCAGCTGGTCGGAACGCCCGACCGCAGGACGCTCGATCTCAACGCGCTCACCTCCATGGGCGTCGAGCTGGCCGGCCGCTGGGCGATGGTCCGGGACGGCCGCGCACTGTTCTCCGGTGGCCTGCGCAACGTGTTCTCGCTTGCGGACCTCAAGCTGGGCCGGCTGCTTGACACATTCGACGAGTGGGCCCTCACGAGCGGGCGCGATGGGAAGTTCGACGCGCCGGAGCGGGTCGCGCCGACCCGCGTGCCCGAGGCGGCCAGGTTGCAGCTTGACCTGAGCAGCGGCGAGATCCGCACGGTCGTGTGGGCGACGGGGTTCCGGCCGGACTACGGCTGGCTCGACGTGCCTGTCGTCGACGCGAAGGGCCAGCTGCGCCACGAGGGCGGTGTGGTCGACCGCCCGGGCCTTTACGCGCTGGGGCTGCCCGTGCTGCGGCGGCGCAGATCCACGTTCATCTGCGGCATCGAGGACGACGCGCGGGCGGTGATCGATCACCTGGCCCGTTACCTGGACGTGCGCGAGTGACCTTTCCTGGCGGTCCCAGGGGACCTGACCCCGTCGAGGACGGTATCGACCAGGGTCTGGGCCAGTGAGTCGTCAAGAGGCTGGTGGCGCATGGTCAGCCGGAAATACAAGGGCGCGTAGAGCTGGTCGAGGAAGACCTGGATGTCGACGTCGGGAGCGATCTCGCCCCGGTCGATGGAACGCTGCACCAGCGCCGTGCTGGCCTGCCGCCGGGGGTCGAGCCACCTCGTCCGCAACGTCCCGGCCAGCTCCGGGTCGGACTGGGCCTGCCCGATCAACTCCGCCATGACCTCGCCGGCCCGCCCCCGGAAGTCGTTGATGACGGCCAGGATCTGGACCGTCAGGTCACGGGCCAGATCGCCGGTCTCCTCGAAGCTGATCGTCTGCCGGTAACGGTGGAAGAAGGAGTCGACGGCCACCGCTCCCCGGCTCGGCCACCACTTGTAGATGGTCACCTTGCTCACCCCGGCCCGGGCCGCGATGCCCTCGATCGTCGCCGCGGCCAGGCCCCCCTCCAGGAGGAGGTCCGCCCCCGCCGCCAGGATGGCCAGCCGGGCCCGCTCACTTCTCGGCCGGCCGGGGCGGCCCGGAGCCAGTGATGAGGCGCTGATCACGCCCCCGAGTATAGATCATGAACGGTTCGTACAGTATGTTAATACTGAACGCTCCGTTCAGATACGAGGGAGACCGATGACCGACGTCCTGGCCCGGGAGAAGCCCGTCACGGGTCTCAGCCGGTTCCTGGTCCTCCTGTTCGCCGTGGCCTGCGGGCTCTCCGCGGCCAACCTCTACTACGCCCAGCCGGTCCTGGACTCCATCGCCCAGGGCTTCGGCACAAGTTCCGCCACGGCCGGGCTGATCGTCAGCTTCTCCCAGGTCGGGTACGCCGCCGGCCTGGCCCTCCTGGTCCCGGTGGGGGATCTGGTCTCCCGCCGTCGGCTCATCCCGCTGGTCATGATCGTGACCGCGGCCAGCCTGGTGGTCGCCGCGGCATCCCCTGACATCGGCCTGCTGATCGGGGTGAGCCTCCTCGTGGGGGCCGGGTCGGTGGCGGCCCAGATCCTGGTGCCCATGGCTGCCTCCCTGGCCAGCGACGAACGCCGGGGCCAGGTGGTGGGAACGGTGATGAGCGGCCTGCTGATCGGCATCCTCGGCGCCCGCACCATCTCCGGGATCGTCGCCGGGGTGTCCAGCTGGCGGGTGGTCTACGTCCTGGCCGCGGTGCTGACCATTGCGATGGCGGCGGTGCTCGGCCGCAACCTCCCCGCTGAGGGGGACCGGCCGCGCATCAGCTACCGGACCCTGCTGGGGACCGCGGTGAAGCTGCTGGTGACCGAGTCACTGCTGCGCCGGCGGGCTGTCTTCGGGGCGCTGGGCTTCGCCGCCTTCAGCGTCTTCTGGACCACCATGGCCTTCGTCCTGGCCGGTGCCCCGTATCACTACGGGGACATTACTATCGGCCTGTTCGGCCTGGTGGGGGCGGCTGGGGCCCTGTGCGCCAACTTCGCGGGCCGGTGGGCCGATCGGGGCCTGACCAAGATCACCACGCTGGTCTTCGCGGTCTGCGTGGGCGTTTCGTTCCTCCCCCTGTGGGCCGGGCGAAACCACCTGGCCATGATGATCATCGGCATCCTGGTCCTCGACGTCGGGGTCCAGGGCCTGCAGGTGACCAACCAGTCCATGATCTACCGCCTGGCCCCCGAGGCCCGCAGCCGTATCACGTCGGCCTACATGGTCTGCTACTTCGCCGGCGGGGCCATCGGGTCCGCCCTGGGCGGGTGGCTGTATGCCAGCCACCGGTGGGCCGGGGTGTGTGTGCTGGGCGCCGTCATCGGGATCGCGGCCGCCGTCGCCGCTTTGATCGATGCCGTCCGCCGGATGGCGGTCCCGGCCCGGGGCTCCCGCGTGGACCAGCCGTGAGCCGGTTTCGCGACGACTCTTATCCCTGATAAGGAGCCGGGCGGCTCGAACCAGGGTGTGTCCGTCAGCAGGTACCGGTCGGCGAGGTGGTTGAGCACCCGCCGGGCCTGCTGGAACCGGGCGGCCACGTCGCCGACCACCACCATCCGCGCGGTGGCCGCCGGGGCCAGCTCGCGGGCGGACCGGTACCAGCGGGCGCCGAGGTACTCCAGCATCTCCATGGCCGGCGTGCCCGCCACCCGGTCCTGCTCCGCGGACGGCAGCCCGGCGGCGCGCAGCAGCCGTCCCGCGTCCAGCGGTCCCAGGGCCCGGGTGGTCGCGTAGTCGGGGAACACTCCGGTCAGGAACAGGGTCACGTCGCCGAGACGGCGGTAAACGCCGGGCCGTTCGGCCGGGGGGACGGCGTCGAGCAGGCCGGCCAGCCGGACCGGGTCGAGCTCGCTGAACCGCCGGGTCCGCACCCGGCCGCCGACCCGGACCCGGTACCGGCCGCTGGCGACCCGGGTGAAGGAGGCCAGCAGCTCGGTCAGGAACAGCCGCCGGGCCGGGTCGCTGAGGAAGTCCCGCAGCGCGGGGGCGTCGAACAACGGCACCCGCTGGCGCAGCCCGGTGCGCTCCGGCACGTGGTCCATCAGGTCCAGCTCGGCGGCCAGCAGCCGTAGATCCGTCTCGGTGAGATGGCTCGCATACTCCCGGCCCACCATCAAACGGTCCATGGGACCACGCTATGTCGTGCCCGGTCAGGGCGACAGAGCGGGTCTGGCCTGCTACGCGGGATCGTCATGGTCCGGCCCGGATGCCGGCGAGTCGAAGTTGACGTCGACGTTCTGGAAACCCTTGCTGCGCTGGGCCTTAGCCTGCCGGGAGTACGAGAGCCGGTCGCCGGCCGTCAGGGTGACGTTGTCGGTGAAGGGGGTGAGCAGGGACCGGGGATGCAGCCGGATAACGTGCACCACGTTGATCTCGACGCAGAGCAGGACGGCCGTGGCCGTGACGTAGAGGAACGCGAGCAGGCCGAGGACAATGGAAAATACCGCGTTCGTGGCGCTGGCGTGCTCGATCACATGCCGGACGTAGACAACTCCGAACGACTGCAGCAGCTGCCAGATCACCGCGGCCGCTATCGCGCCGGGCACGACGTCGCGCACGGACAGCCGCCGCGCTGGCGCAAAGCGGAAGGCGAAGATGGCCACGGCGATGTTGATCACCACGGACGCCGCCAGCGCGAGGGACCTTCCGGCTACCCCGAGCACCCCAGCCCCGCCGCCGCCCGCGATAGACAAGACGGTCGTGCCCAGGATGGCCAGCCCGGCGGTGGCCAGCAGGAGAAGGCTGCGGCCGCGGGCCCGCAGCGGGTTAGGCCGGTTGTTGCGCGGTACCCCCCATGCGGTGTTGCTTGCGTACTGGAAGGCCTGCGCCACTCCCAGGCCGCCGTAGAGACATCCGGCGATGCCCACGACGAGGCCGACCGGGCCCCCGCCCAGGCGCTTGGGCTGGGCCAGATCCCCGCCGATCACCGGAAACTGGTGCAGCGCCGAGGTGAGCACCTCGTGCTGCAGCCTCTGGTCACCCGACAGCACGAAGCCCAGGATCGTCGAGAGCAACAGCAGCAACGGGAACAGCGAGACGAACCCGTAGTAGGTGAGCAGCGCAGCCAGGTAGGCGCCAAAGTCGTCGAAGTACTTGTAGATCACCGCGAGCGGGAAGCCCGCCCACGGGTGCTTCCGCTGAAAACGGTCCAGGCGCTCCGCGAACGTCACGTCAACCACCTCACCGAACGTCGG
Source organism: Streptosporangiaceae bacterium (assembly GCA_050010815.1). Taxonomy (GTDB): domain Bacteria; phylum Actinomycetota; class Actinomycetes; order Streptosporangiales; family Streptosporangiaceae; genus Palsa-504. The sequence continues at coordinate 8,123 of JBEKKH010000178.1, forward strand.
CGATCCGGCGGCCGGCGCTGTCCCGGTCATCGATCCGCGCTTACGCCCCCAGAGTAGCCTCGCGCCGGCGAGCCTGCGGCGCATGATCGTGGCTGATCAGTCGTCGCTGAGCACGACGACCCGGGTTGGGCCGGTGCACGGCCTGCGCCCGGGCGGAAGGCCCCGGACGGGCAGTGCCTCGTACCCGGACGACGCCTTGCGGTCAACCCACGACATCTTTGCTCTTGTAATTTCGTCAATAATAGTTACTCTGATTGATGAGTCAACTCAAGGAGGCGGGTATGGACAAGATGGTGCTCGAGCGGCTCCAGCGGATGATTGACGCCGAGGTAAAGCAGCGCTTGCCCGAGGGGGCGGTGCGACGGGTGTTGCTCCTGCAATACGGCGACGATCCGGTGGTCGAGCCGGGCGAGGTGCGGGTTCGGGTGCTCATCCCCAAGGACTACGGGGAGTCATGGGACCGCAAGCACATGACGACGATGACGGAGATCCGCCGCGAGCTCGCGGCGAAGCTGCCCGAGGTCAGCGAGCTCGAGGTCATCCCGGATGACCCCGACGTCCCCTACGACCACAAGCCCCGGATGTACGTGGGCGGCGGAGGCTGGCTGCGCTCCGGGGGCGGCGGCGACCTCACCGCGGTCATGGCCAGGCTCGGACCAGAAGACCTGGAGACGCTGGACGCGCTGATCACCGCGGGTGTCGCGGCCAACCGTTCGGACAGCGTGCGCTGGGCTCTGGCCCGGATCCGCGAGCGGCCGGCGTTCGCGAAGCTCACCGAGTGGGTGCGGGGCCTTGATGAGCTCAAGGCCCAGTTCTGACCAGGCAGCACACGAGGAGGCACCCATGGACCGGGCCGCGCTAGATGCGCTGCAGAGCAAGTTCGAGGAGCAGCTGACCGAGCACTTCCCTGACGACGGCGTACAGCGGGTCGCGCTGCTTCAGCACGGCGACGACCCGGAGGTCGAGCCGGGAGGCCTGTGGGTCCGGGTCTTCTTCAAGCTGGCCGGAATACCCGAGGAGGGCCAGGCCCGCACGCTGGCCCTCACGGCCTGGCTGGACGCCCACGCGGCGATGCTGGACGAGCTCCAGCGCGAGTTCGCGCAGGCACTCCCCGCCGCCCGGCTGCTCGAGTTCAAGTTCATCGTCGACGACGACGCCGAGCTCAAAGGCTCGGTCAGAAGACGGATCGGCGGCTCCGCGGCCGATCTGGCCGAGCGCCAGCGCGACCTCACCCCGGTGATGGCCAGGCTCGGACCTGTCGACCTGTGGACGCTGGACACGCTTATCACCGCGGGCATCGCGACTAACCGCGCGGACGCCGTCCGCTGGGTGCTGGCTCGCATCCGCGAGCGGCCGGCGTACGCCAAGCTCCGCGAGCGAGCCCAGGAACTCGACGACCTCAAGGCGCAGTTCTGACAGCCGCGCGCACCACCTACCACAGGCGGGTCGAGCCGAAGGAGAAGACATCGAGCTTGCCGGTGCTTTCGGCCAGTTCGTAGACGGACTGGACGGCTACCCGGCCTGGACCGTGCAGCCGGAGCAAGACGATGCGGTAGCTGTGCGGATCCTTCATGCTGGCCACGCCGAGATTGCGCGGGCGTTCCAGGTGCAGCGTGAGGTCGACGGTGGCATCCCAGTAGACCAGGTCGGTGACCCGGGCCGTGATGTCGATCGGAGCACCGCACAGCGGGCAGCTTGGCTCGCTCCCGTCGTGGACCAGCCGGCAGTACCGGCAGCGGTAGGTACTCATCGACGGCCGGCCGTTTCCATGGCCGGACCATAGCAAACGGCGCCGTTCGGATCGCATCCGGTCACCTCCGGGGCCAGCGTCGGTCTTGACACCCAAGCCAATTACCCTGGCCGGGTGGACTTCCACGTGGACCTAGAGGGCCGGCGAGACCTCGTCGGCCAGATCTACCGCCAGGTCCGCGGCGCGATTCTCGACGGGCGCCTGAGAGTGGGCGAGGCCTTGCCTGCGACCCGTGAGCTGGCCCGGCAGCTCGCAGTGTCACGTAACACCGTCGGCGTTGCCTATGACCGGCTCGTGGGTGAAGGTTTCATCGAGACCAGGACCGGGGCAGGCACGTACGTGTCGGCCTGCCCGACGTGACGCTCTTCCCGTTCGAGACCTGGCGCCGGCTTGTTTCACGGGAACTGCGCCTGTCGGCCGTGCGGACGGCGATCTACGGCGAGCCCGCCGGCCTCAAGGGCCTGCGCTCCGCGATCGCCCGCCACATCGGGGTCTCCCGGGCGGTCAAGGCCGACCCGGATAGCGTCACCGTCACCAGCGGCGCTCAGCAGGCATTCGACCTGATCGCGCGGGTGCTGCTCGAACCCGGCGACTGCGTGGCCGTGGAGGAGCCCGGCTATCCGCCGCCCCAGCTGCTGATGCACTCGCTGGGAGCGCGGGTTTGTCATGTGCGGGTCGACAGCCAAGGCCTCGTCGTGAAGGATCTCCCCGCCGACGCAAAGCTCGTCTACGTGTCGCCCGCGCACCAGTTTCCGCTGGGCATGCCCATGTCGCTGTCCCGGCGCATGGAACTGCTGACGTGGGCGTCCGAGCGCGACGCCGCCATCATCGAGGACGACTACGACAGCGAGTTCCGCTTCGGCGGCCGCCCGATCGAGACCCTGTACGGGCTGGACACATGCGGCCGGGTCCTGTACGTCGGCACGTTCTCCAAAACCATGATGCCCGCGATCCGGCTGGGATTCGTCATTGCCCCGCCGTCTCTGCAGCAGGCCCTGCATATTGCCAGGCACGTATCGGACTGGCATCCCCCGCTGGCGACCCAGGCTGCGCTTGCGCATTTCATCGATGAAGGCCTGCTCGCACGGCACATCCGCAAGATGCGGACCGAATACAAGGCCCGCCACGAACGCATACTCCAGGTCCTGGCGGAGCAGGGCGGCTGGCTGCGCCCGATCGAATCCGCCGCGGGACTTCACCTCACCGCGCTACTGCCGCGCGGGAGGCACCTATCGGCCCGGGCGCTGCTGCACCGAACCGACCGCTCGGGGCTCGCAGTGAATTCCCTGTCGGCGTTCTACGCCAATCGGGCGCCCCAGTCCGGTCTCGTCCTTGGCTACGGAGCGATCCCGCTGCCCAAGATCGAGGACGGGCTACAGCTACTCCGGCGCGTCCTGAGCTGACGTCCGTCCAGCCAGAATTGGCTTAGGCGTTTAGGGCGATATTGGCCCTAGTACCGGACCGCTCGGCTGGATACGTTAGCGGGGCGACAGGGGCACCGAGTTCCTGCAGGCCGGCCGGCCACCACCGAGCGGCGAGCTTCGTCGATCTGGAGTGGTCACCGGGAGGCTGGCCGGCCTGCCAGGAACGCTCCAAGACACCGCGGCCAGGTGCAGCGCGATCGTGGCCGGGCACCTGACCAAGCGCTACGGGGAACTGGCCGCGGTCGACTATTCCAGCTCGGTGAGTATGCAGGGGTCGAAGCTGATAGTGAACGGCTCGCTGGCCGTTAGCGGGTGCCCGGCGCGTATCTCGGCGGTAAGGGCGTACTCGTCGCCGCGGAGGGTGAGGATGGTGATCTTGGCTTCGGGTTCGAGGTCCACGATCCAGTAGACGGGGATGCCCGCCCTGGCGTACTCGCGGACTTTGCGGACGCGGTCGACCTGCTCGCTGCCGCTTCGGGGGGAGATCACCTCGGCGACGAGCAGGAGGTCGCCCGCATAGTATGTGCGGACTTTCCCGCTGATGGCGGTGCGTGCGACGTCGCGGGGGACGATGAACACGTCGGGCTTGCGGACTCCTGCGGGGGTGGCGATGTCGTTGGGTCCGCCGGCTATATATACCTGTGCCCCGGCGAGCTTGCCCGCGTCCTTGAGGATGTCTTTGAGCCGGTCGGCCGCGTGGTCGTGCCAGGGGCTGGGGGACAACTCGGTCAACCACCCATCGGCAAGTTCGTAGCGCTTGCCGTCCTCGGGCAGCGCATCAAGGTCATAGAGAGTGTAGGGGCCGTAGTCGTGTACTGCCGGGACGCTCACCGGTCCATGCCTCCCTCCAGC
>JBEKKH010000179.1:0-12131 GCA_050010815.1 Streptosporangiaceae bacterium
GAGAGCAAGCAGGGCCCGTTCCTCTTCTCCGTCGGCCTGGCGGTGGCGCCGCGGGGGCGGGGGCGCGGGGCGAGGCCGAAGCCGGGCCAGGTCGGCGGGAGTGGGCGTTTGGGGGGGCTGTGACGGCACAGTACTTGTTTACCCGTTGCGAATGAGTGGTCTTTGGTGTTCATGCCGCAGCCGCGGATCAGAAAGCCCACGCGGCGCCCACGACCTGGTCATCGCCGCGCATGCCGCCGAGACCGGCCGCCTCGTGCTGTCCAGAGACGTTAAAGCCCGTTTCGGCGATTTGCCCGGCATCACCGCGGTGGACGCCTGATCAAAGCTCTCCGGGCGAGAATGCCTACGGCGCGGCAACCCCGTTACTAAATTGTGGCTTTCATTTCCGTGCTTGAGATTCAGGTCCCTCCGGACGACCGGCTCAGCGTGATCTTCGGGGCGCTGGCGGACCCGACCCGGCGGGCGAGCCTCGGCATCCGGGCTGTCCCCGGCCGTCATGATTGTGACATTTCAACGCCGTTCCCCCGGTCGGTCACTTGATACTCCGCGAGCGGAAGTGCACCACCACCTTCAGGAAGGCGGGGCGGCGGGCGGGCAGTGCGCGTGCGGCGCGTGACGTGGCGGAGCAGGAGGCTCAGGTCAAGCGGCTGGCGGACAGCTTGCCTCCGCTGACTGATCCGTGGAGGCTATTGGCCCATGATCCGGTGTTCCCAGGACCAGGTGGCGATTTCTACCCGGTTGCGGGCGCCGAGCTTGTTCTGGATGCGGGTGATGTGGGTCTTGACCGTGCTGAGCGAGATGAACAGCTCGGCGGCGATTTCCTGGTTGGTCCGTCCTCTGGCAATGCTGCGGGCGATGTCGAGTTCTCGCTGCGAGAGCTGGTTCCCGGCTCCGTCCGCTGGGCTGCGGGTCAAGGCGAGCTGCCTGAGGAGGCGGACGGTGACGGACGGGGAGATGAGGGCATCTCCGGCGGTGGCGGCGCGGACGGCTTCGATGAGCAGGGCTGGCCCGGCGTCTTTGAGCAGGAAGCCGGCCGCTCCGGCGCGCAGCGCGCCGTAGACGTACTCGTCGGTGTCGAAGGTGGTGACGATCACGACGCGGAGCGGGTCAGCGACGCCCGGGCCTGCCAGGGCACGGGTGACTTCGATGCCGTCCTGGCCGGGCATGCGGATGTCGACCAGGCATACGTCCGGCCGGAGTTTCCGGGCAAGGGCGACGGCCTGTATGCCGTCTGCGGCTTCTGCTGCCACGGTGATGCCGGGCTGGCTTTCCAGGATGAGCCGGAAGCCGCTGCGGACCATGGCCTGGTCGTCGGCCAGCAGGACCTGGACAGTCACGGCCGGCCGGGTGCGGGGACGGGCAGGGAGGCCTGGACCGCCCAGCCTGCGCCGGGCAGCGGGCCGGCGCAGAGCTTGCCGCCGAGCGCCTCCACGCGTTCGGCCATTCCGACCAGCCCGTAGCCGCCACCGGGGCGGTGGTGACGGGCGGCGGGGGCGTCGTCGGTGACCTCGACCATGAGCTGCTGGGGGTCGTGGGTGACGGTGACGACGACCGAGCGGGCGCCGGGTGCGTGGCGGGCGATGTTGGTCAGCGCCTCCTGGACGATCCGGTAGACGGTGCTGGCCACTTCGGGCGGCCAGTCGGGGTCCGGCGTGCTCGCGGGCAGCCGCAGGTCGACCGGCGGCCCGTGCTCGGCGAACCGCTGAATGAGCTGGCTGATCGGTTCGGGCGGCGGGCCTGATGCGGTGTCGTCGGGGTCTCGTATCAGCCCGACGAGCTGGCGGATGGCGGCCAGCGTGCCGGTGCCGGCGGTCTCGATGCTGTCCAGCGCGGACAGCAGCATGCCGGGGTGGTCTTGTCCGGCGAACCGGGCGGCCTGGGCCTGCACGACAATGCCGATGACGTGGTGGGCGACGATGTCGTGCAGTTCCCTGGCCAGGTCGAGGCGCTCCTCGCGGCGTGCTGTCTCCAGCGCCTGGCGGTGCAGGAAGTCGAGATAGCGGAGATAGAGGCCGACGGCGAGCGCGGCGGACCAGGCAGTAACCCCGGCCAGCGCCCACAGCACACGGTGGTCGAACAAGCCGTCAGGCCCGGCGGTCTCGCTTACCCCGATCACGAGCGTCCCGGCAACCCCGATGATGGCGGCCGTCCGCAGCGGCAGCATCCGCACTGCCGCGGCACCGATCACGAGCAGGCCGGCGAGCCCGCCGCCGAACAGCGGCCCCTGAGGGATAGCGCCCAGGGCGACCGCGAGCCCGGTCAGCGCGAACAGGATCAGGCCAGCTGCCGCCGCCCGTGCCCGGTTTCGTCCGCGCAGCAGGGCGCTCGCGCAGAGCACCACCCCGACGCCGAGACCGAACGGCCAGCCCTTGTCCGTTCTGGCGGTCAGCAGCGCGCTGAGCGCGATCGCCGTGGCCATCGCCACGCCCAGCGCGACATCGACCCCGATCCCGGCCCGCAAGGCCAGCCGCTTGAGCACGTCCATGCCGCCAGGTTACGGCGGTGCCACCTCGGCGGTGCCGGCCGAAAGTACGAATCCGACCAGGAAAGAAGCAGACTTCCGGCCGATACCGCGGCGCGGCTTGGTCCCGCCAGGGTTGAGTGCATGATCGAGCACCCGCCAGGCACCAGAGCGGAACTGATGAGACAGCAGAGCATGCCCGCCGTCGGCTCTGAGCTGATCCGGCTGGACGGCGTGACCAAAAGGTACGACAACGGAGCGGCGCCCGCGATCGCCGACGTCAGCCTGGCGGTCAGCGCGGGCGAGGCGGTCGCGATCATGGGGCCGTCAGGCAGCGGCAAGTCGACGCTGCTCAACCTCATCGCGGCGATGGACAAGCCGACCAGCGGCGCGGTCCGGGTCGGCGAGGAACGCGTGGACATGCTGTCCGAGACCGCCGCCGCCCGATTCCGGCGCCGCCGGATCGGGATGATCTTCCAGTTCTTCAACTTGCTCGATGACATGACGGTCATCGACAACGTGCTGCTGCCGGCCCAGCTCGCCGGGGCGCGAGGCGCTGTGGCGCGGCAGCGCGCCGGGGAACTGCTGGTCACGCTGCGGATCGCGCACCGCCGCGACGCATACCCGGCGCGGCTGTCCGGCGGGGAACGGCAGCGAGTGGCGATCGCCCGGGCGCTGATCAACAAACCCGCGGTGCTGCTCGCCGATGAGCCGACCGGCGCCGTCGACTCCGCCACCGGAGAGGAGATCGGCGCACTGCTGCTGGAGCTCAACGCCGCCGGGCATACGCTGATCATGGTCACCCACAACCCGGACCTAGCGGCCAGGTACACGCACCGGGTCATCGCGATCGCTGACGGCCGGGTCGCTTCGGACTCCCGCCGACCGGGCCGGACACCGCCGCTGAACCCCCCGGAGGCTTCGCAGGGAGCATGGCGGTGAGCGCGGTCCTCCCGGCGGCTCGCAGCGGAATCGGCGGCCGCAAGCTACAGGCCGGGATCATCGCTGTCGTGGTGCTCGCGGCCACCGCCACCTCGGTGGTCGCACTCGGCTTGCTTGCCAACGCGCACGGCCCGTTCGACCGCGCGTTCGCGCGGCAAAACGGCGCAGACGTCACCGCGGTCGTGGATCCGTCGGTCGCCACCCCGCCGGAGATCGCGGCGACGACCCGGCTTTCCGGGGTGACCGCCGCCGCGGGACCGTACTCCGGCGTCTCGATCGCCGCGCAGGTCACGGTGCCCGGGGTGACGGGCTCGTCGCCGGATTCGCTGCGGCTTGTGGGCCGCTCCTCGCCGGGTGGACCGGTGGATGACCTCACGCTGGACCAGGGCAACTGGCCGGCCGGCGACGGGCAGATCGTGATGGCCCGCGGCGACGGCGTGTTCACCGGATCGACCGTCACGGTCGGGTCGCAGAAGCTGGCCGTGGTCGGGATCGCGGACTCGGTTACCGGCACCGCGGATGGCTGGGTGCTTCCCTCGGAGGTCGCCGCGCTGGCTGGGCGGGCGGATCCGGCACAGCCGCAGATGCTGTACCGGTTCGCTAACGCGGGCGGCACGCCGGCGATCACTGCCGACATCGCGGAGCTGCGCGCCGCGCTGCCCCGAGGGGCGCTGCTGAACGCCGTGTCCTACCTGGGCGTGCGCCAGTCCGAGGAGAGCAACATCGCGCCCTGGGTGCCGTTCATCATCGCGTTCGGCGTGATCGCGCTGGTGATCTCGGTGCTGATCGTGGTCAACGTGGTCAGTGGCGCGGTGACGGCGGGGACGACCAGGATCGGCGTGCTGAAGTCCATCGGCTTCACCCCGGCGCAGGTAGTGGCCTCGTATGTGCTGCTGGTCGCGATGCCCGCGCTGGCCGGCTGTGCAGGCGGAGCCGTGGCCGGAAACCTGCTGGCGCTACCCCTGCTCACAGCGAACGCGCATGTATACCAGGTGGGCACGCTCAGCGTCCCCTACTGGGTCGACGTCGCGGTGCCGCTGGCCGCGCTTGCGCTGACCGTGGCCGGCGCCGTGCCGTCGGCGCTGCGCGCCGGGCGGATGAGCGCGATCCAGGCGATAGCGAGCGGCAGGGCGCCGCGGTCGTCGCACGGATATCTCGCGCACCGGATGCTTGCGCGGATTAATTCGCTGCCCCGGGCGGTCACCCTCGGGCTGGCGGCCCCGTTCGCCCGTCCGGCCCGGACCATGATGACCGTGGTCGCCATCCTGTTCGGCGCGGCCGCGGTGACGTTCGGCGCCGGGCTGGTGATCTCGCTGGACCGGGTCGTGCAGGACAACCCGGATACGGCCCTTCCGGTGTATGTGTCGCTCAACCAGGCCAGCCGGGGACAGCCCGCGATGACCGCGGCGCAACAGCACTCTGTGGCCTCGGTGCTGGCAGCCCAGCGGGGCACGCTGCACTACCTCACGGAAACCGACGACAACTTGAGCCTGCCCGGGCTCAGCGATTCGGCGTCAGTCACCGCCTACGGCGGCGGCAACCCAGCCTGGAGCGGCTACGCGCTGATCTCCGGCCGCTGGTACTCCGGTTCTCCTGGTGCGGCCGAGGCCGACGTGAACACGCTGTTCCTTACCGATACCGGCACCTCGGTCGGCTCGGCGTACGCTCTCGGCTCCGGCAGTCACCGGGTCACCGTGCGGATCGTCGGCGAGGTGTTCGATCCCGGCAAGAACCTGGACATGTACATAAGCCCCGCCACGCTGGTCGCGATCGACCCCAGCACCACCGAGCCGCAGCAGTACGACGTGGCGGTCCAGCCAGGCACCAGCCCGCCGGCCTATGCCAACACCGTGTCCTCGGCACTGGGCCGCTCGTACCAGGCCTATACGTCCAACGGCAGCAAGACGCTGACCGCGGTACTCGCCCTGATCGCGATGCTGACCATCCTGATCATGGCGGTCGCCGGGCTTGGCGTGCTGAACACGGTCGCGCTGCAGATCCGGGAACGAGCACACGATATCGGGGTGTTCAAGTCGATCGGCATGACCCCGCGGCAGACCCTCGCGATGATCGTGTGCTCGGTCGCCTTCACCGGGCTCATCGCAGGGATCGTCGCGATCCCCGCCGGGGTGTACCTGCATCACGGTGTGGTGCCGGTCATGGCGCACGCCGCCAACTCCGGCTACCCGCCGTCGCTGATCTCGGTGTACGCCCTGTGGCAGCTTGTCCTGCTCGCGCTGGCCGGCCTGGTCATCGCAGTCGTTGGCGCGCTCGGTCCGGCCGGCTGGGCGGCGCGCACCCGCACCGCCTTCGCCCTCCGCGCTGAGTGAGGCCGTAGCGTAGCGAGGCACCGCGCACCCGCCAGATGGACAGCCCTTCATGCGGGATCGCCTGCCGCCTGGGCAATCCGGCGTATCTGCAGTGCTTCGCAGATGAACTCCCGGCCGCCTCGGTGGGGGAGGCGGTCGCGGACGTGGCCATCAAAAGCGAGGCGTTCATCCGCGGCCGGGCGATGGCCGAGCGACCGCGCCCGGGCGGCAGCGGGCGTGGATTGATTCGAACCTGGAGTTATGGCCGCCCACCGCCTGCTGTCCATCGCGCTGGCCCTGATCGGCTCTCCGCGCCTCGCGGTGCTGGACGAGATGACCACGGGCCTGGACCCCCAGGCACGGCACGAGACCTGGGAGGTGATCGAGTCGGTGCGCGAACGGGACGTGACTACCCTCCTGATGGGCCCATTTCAAGGGAGAAGCCGAGCGGCTGTGCGACCGCATGGCTGACTTTCATTGCCGCCGGGGCGTGGTCGCTGGTCGGCAGGAGATTGGCCTCGGCCAGCGTCGCGCTGTGCCGCTACCCGGAGTCTGCCTGGCATGCCTGCCCGCAGGCCTTGCTTCATCGGTCGCCGCCGGTGCGCCGCCCAGCTGCTGCGATCAGGGACGGATATAACGCGGCATGACAGGGAAATCGACCGCCTAACGCGGATTTCCGCTCCGGTACGGCATAGCGCGTCGTACTGCGCCGGCCAGGCCATGCCGCCGGCGGCATGGCCTGGCCGGTACCTGAAGGGCAGGTCTCTTTCCGGGCCGTGATCCCCAGCCGCATGTGCGCGGATCAGTCCAGGAGCTGCCTGCAATCCGGCCTCCGGTAGCAGGTCCGCCAAGTGGTGCAGCCACTCACGTATCGCGCTCATGCATCTGGTGTAGGCCCGGCAGCCCTCCGATGGCGGGCGCGCAATGCCGCGGCCTGGCTGTCTCTCCTGTCAGTTTTCTGCCCAGCCAGGCGGGCAGTAGCCACCCGCCTATCGCTTACCGGGTGGCACGGTTGCCGGTTTCCCTGGTCAGGCGGCATAGGATGCGCAACGGCGCAGGGAACCCCGTTACGGGATTGAGGCATTAACTGCCTGTGCGGTAGCCACGCCGGGCAACCACATAGGGTTGCGCAGAATGTCCATTACGGTTACTTGCATGTGGCGGCGCGTCAGCCTAGCGGGCGAGGTTCTGGACCTGATGCATACGCGCATCACCGCGCGATACGCGCCGCATCTGCACGAGCAGTTCGCTATTGGCGTGTGCGTGACGGGCACCGAGATGATCCGCTACCACAGGGCGGTGCATCCCGCGGGACCTGGCAGCGTGGTTGTCCTCGATCCGGACGAGCCGCACGACGGTGGTCCGGGCGATCCTTCGGGATTCGTTTACCGGGTCATATATCCCGGCATGAGCCTTCTGGCCGACGGGTCTGGCCGCGTTCCGCGGTTCGCCGAACCAATCATCGGCGATCCGGCGCTGGCGAACAGGCTGTGCCGCCTGCACGCGGCGCTGTGCGAGGGCACCGAGTCGCTTGAGGCGGAGTCCTGGGTTTCGTGGCTGCTTGGCGAACTGATGCTGCGCCAAGCCTCCCGCTCCCGGCTGGACGGGTCCGGTTCCGGTGACCGCGCATCCGGCGCGGCTGCCCGCCTCGTGATGGACCGGCTGGGCGATGAACTGGCCTGCCCGCCTTCGCTCGCGGAGATAGCACTGGAGACGGGGGTTGTCGCGTTATCAACTGATTCGGGCGTTCAGGTCCGAGGTCGGTATGCCCCCTTATGCCTGGCTGGCGCAGCACCGGGTGGCCCGTGCGAGAGCGCTGCTCGATCGCGGGCACGGGCTGGCCGAGACCGCCGCCCTGACCGGGTTCGCCGATCAGGCGCACTTGACCCGCTGGTTCAGGCGAGTCGTCGGGATCACGCCCGGCGCCTACCGCAACAGCGTTCAAGACACCCGCTGATGGTGCCGGCCAGACTCGCGTGCGCGGGGATGGAGCCTGCGGAATGCGAGGTCCGAATGAGCCGCAAGGGCTGGCTCCTGTTCGCAGTCATGTGTGAGGTGTGGGGCATCCCCTACCTGTTGATCAAGGTCGCGGACGAGGGTGTCGCGGTTCCCGTGGTGGTCTTCACCAGGACGGCGCTCGTCCTGCTCCCATGGGCGGTGCGCGCGGGACCACTGGGCATCCTCCGGCGCAGGTGGCGTCCGCTTGTGGCGTTCACCGTGCTTGAGATGATCGGTCCGTGGGGCCTGCTAACCCAGGCGGAGCAGCGGCTTCCCAGTTCGCTCGCGGGACTGCTCGTGGCAGCCGTGCCGATCATCGGCGTGGTAGCCGCCAGGCTCACCGGCGGCGCCGAGCGGCTCGGCCCCCGGCGGTGGGCGGGACTTGTGATCGGCCTGGCCGGCGTCGTGGTCCTGGCCGCCCCGGACCTGAACGGTGCCAGCGGCTGGCCGGTGGCGGAGGTACTGCTGGTCGCGGTGGGCTATGCCTCCGCACCGCTCATCGCCGCACGGAAACTGGCCGATGTGCCGTCCCTGCCGATGACCGCGGCCTGCCTCAGCCTCGCCGCTCTCGGCTACGCGCCTGCCGCGTTCCTGAACCTGCCGCGACGGGAACCGTCAGCCAGCGTCTTGCTCGCCCTCGCCGGCCTCGGTGTCATCTGCACCGCCTGCGCGTTCATTGTCTTTCTCGAGCTCATCAAGGAGGTCGGCACATCGCGCGCGATGGTGTTCACCTACGTCAATCCCGCCATAGCGGTGGCCGCAGGCGTAGCCCTGCTGGGCGAACCCTTCACCACCACCATCGTCGTCTCCTTCGCACTAATCCTCGCAGGCTGCGCCCTCGCCGCCAGCCAAATAGCGGAGCATGCCCGGCTCGGGATCCCCGGTTTCCGCCGTCGCCGGGCCGCAACAGACGACGGCCGCGGCGTCATCACCGAAAGTTCGTCCTAACAGCCGAACCGACAAGTAGGCGTGGAAGCCTGGCGGTGTCATCCTGGCTGCGCCCACCGACGTGACCGCGTTACAAGGCAGCAGGACTGGGTGCAAGACTGCCGGTTTCCGCTGGTCAGGCGGCACAGGATGCGTAACGGTACCGGCCCCCGTTACTAATTGTGGCTTTCATTTCTGTAGGGTGCAGTCGCTGGACTGGCACTGGGACGCGAGTGCGGCCAGCAGCGCCACCACGATGAACGCGAGGATCAGGCGCCCTGTGCACGGGACGTCCCGCCTGCCTCTGGTCACACTGGCTCGGACCGGTACCAGAACCCCCACGGCGGACAGCGCCCGCCATGCTACGCGAGGGCGGCGGCGACCTCGTCGAGGCGCGCCTCGCGGGAGGCCTTGACGAGCACCACATCGCCGGCGGCGAGGTGGCCGCGCAGCCAGTCGACGGCCGCGTCGTTGCCGGCCAGCGCCACCGCCCGCTCTCCCGCGCCGTCGGCGATCGGCCGGGCGCCCTCGCCGACCGCGACCACCACGTCGGCCCGGGAGGCGGCGTACTCCCCGACGGCGCGGTGCTCGGCCTCGCTGTCGTCGCCGAGCTCGCGCATCTCGCCGAGGACGGCGATGCGGCGCCCGCCCTCGATCGCCGCCAGCGCGTCCAGGGCGGCGCGGGCCGAGTCGGGGTTGGCGTTGAAGGAGTCGTTGAGCAGCGTCGCGCCGCCGGCGAGGCCGCGCAGCTCCAGGCGCCACTTCGACAGCGAGGCGGTGGCCAAAGCGGCCGCGGCCGCGTCGAGGGGCACGCCGGCGGCCAGCCCCGCCGCCGCGGCGGCGGACGCGTTGAGCGCCTGGTGGGCGCCCACGAGCGGCAGCGCGACGGGAGCCGAGGCGCCGGCGGCCCGCAGCGTGAAGGACGGCCGGCCGAGCCGGTCCAGCGCCAGGTCCAGCACCCGCACGTCGGCGTGCTCTGCCCGGCCGAAGGTCAGCACGGGGCCGTCGGTGAGCGCGCGCATCGCGACCACCCGGGGGTCGTCGGCGTTGAGGACGGCGGTGCCGCCGGGCGCCAGCCCCTGCACCAGCTCGCCCTTGGCCCTGGCGATGGCCGCTCGCGACCCGAACTCGCCGAGGTGGGCCTGGCCGACGTTGAGGACGACGGCGATGTCGGGCGCGACCAGGCCGGTGAGCCCGGCGATGTCGCCGATGTGGCGGGCGCCCATCTCAAGGACGAGGAACCGGGTGGCCGCGTCGGCGCGCAGCATGGTGAGCGGCACGCCGAGCTCGTTGTTGAGCGAGCCGGTCGTGGCGATGGTCGGCGCGGCGCTCGAAAGGACGGCCGCCAGCAGGTCCTTGGTGCTGGTCTTGCCCTGGGAGCCGGTCAGCCCGGCAACGGTCAGCCCGTCGCGCAGCCGGGCCACGACGTGGGCGGCGAGCGCCTGGAGCGCGGCCTGGGCGTCCTTGACGACGACGGTGGGCAGCGGCGTGGGCCGGGAGCCGAGCACGGCCACCGCGCCGGCCTGGCCGGCCTGGCCGGCGTAGTCGTGGCCGTCGGCGTGCTCGCCGGCGAAGGCCGCGAAGAGGCCGCCCGGCTCGGCCTGCCGGCCGTCGAGCACGGCCGGCGCGGTCACCCTCACGGCGCTGTCGCCTTCGACCGTCCCGCCGGCGACCGCGGCGATCTCGCCGAGGCTGAGCGGGATCATGCCCGGGCGGCGCGCGGGCCGGCAAGCGGGAGCAGGCTGACGAGGCAGAGGTTGACGGAGGCTGGCTCGCTGTAGGTCACGCCTCCAGTCAAGGCAGCGTGGTGTTGCCGGCACGTATGCGGTTTCCGATATGCCGACGATATGCTGCCGGCCGGTAGCGGCGGGAGCACGCGTGTGCTGATCGTCGAGAACGAGTCCTCTGCTCATAGAACCGCACCGCCCTCGTAGCCGGCGATCAACGCCTCAGCCTCGGCCGGGAACAGGCACCGTTGGATGCAGCGCGGCTCGCGGATGACGTCGGCCGGGTTCTGGCGGACCCGGCGAAGACCGGGCAGCTTGCGGACCTGGTAGCGCAGCTGGTCCTAGTAGGGATGTGCGCGATGCTCATCGTCGGGCTCGTTTACTGGGCCGTGGCCAGGTGGGCACACCGCACCTGGCACACGACGCTAACCGACGAGGAGCGGCGCGAGATGCGCGCGGAGTTCTCCCAGCGGCTCTACCGGGTCCTGGAGGCACTTGACCCGCGCGCGACCACGCTGGCTACGAGGACGGTGCGGTTCTATGAGCAGAGGGCCTGCCCTCGGCGATCAGCACACGCGTGCTCCCGCCGCTACCGGCCGGCAGCATATCGTCGGCATATCGGAAACCGCATACGTGCCGGCAACACCACGCCACCTTGACTGGAGGCATGACCTACGGGCAACCAGCACGAACAGCGGCCCGCCGCACCCGATCGCTGGCGTCCTCGTCCTCCTCGGCCGTCCCGACAATGGGAATCACAATGACGCCGCCATCGTCCGCATCGGCTGCTTCCTCCCCCGGATACCGGCAGTAACCAGTGCCGGTCGTAACAGGCGGAAGCATCACGGCAGGCAATGAGCCGCGAGCCGCCGCAGCCGTTGACATCACTGAACTCGTGCGTCTGCGCGCCGTGATGCTGTCCAGCCTCGGCCAGGACCCCGGCGGCGAGGGCGCGCCGTGGAGGAAACAGGCCGCCACTTGGTTCAGCGAGCGGCTCGCCCGGCCAGACGAGTGGGCCTTCCAGGTGATCGGCCCGCCCGGAGGCCCCCTGACCGCCTGCGGTGCGGCCTGGCTGACCGAGCACCTGCCCGGGCCCGCCATCCCCGATGGCCGCCGCGGCTACATCGGCTTCATGTGCACACGTCCCGGCGCCCGCCGCCGCGGTCACGGCAGCGGGATCCTCGGCAGCTTCATCGAATGGCTCACCGTGCGCGGTGTTGCACGGCTGGAACTACACGCATCACCGGCCGGCCTGGAGATGTACCGCAGGGCGGGTTTCACCGAAGACCCATACCTGGCCATGTACCGGATGAGCAATGAGTACTTGAAAGCCGGGTCCATGGCTGGGCGAGGCGAGCCATGGACGCGATAAGCAACATTGTCCTGATGAGTGACCCGCGCGTGACCGCCATTCCGGTCAGCGACAACGGCGAAGACCTCACCGACGTCCGCGATCGCGGCCTTCGCGTGTCATCGTTCCGGGCCGAAGACGCCGGTGATTTCGCGCATGTCCGCGCCGGGCTCGCCCCCGGGCCGCTTCAGGCCGCCGAGGCGCTCCGGCCGCAGAGGATCCGGCGGACGGTTGCCGGACTGACCTGATAGCCGAGGCGGGGCCAGCTCGCCGTGAACCCGGCGGTATCCCCACGCCGGGTTCTCCCCCGCCACCCGCAGCACCAGGTCGCGGACCTCCTGGCCAGCCGGCGGACGGCCAGGCCGTCTCGGATAGGTCCACTTGTCGGCAACGAGACGGCGGTGCCAGGCCAGCAA
>JBEKKH010000180.1:0-12348 GCA_050010815.1 Streptosporangiaceae bacterium
ACTCGGAGCTCGCGCGGCTGGCCACCGGCGGCCGGGAATACACAGACGCGCAGACCGCTGACCCGTCGGACTCCGATCCGGGCGGCACGGCGCTGATGACCGGCGGCGACCCGAAGGTCACCGGCATCTACTACGACGACGAGTACAGCCACGGTGTCTTCCCGCCGGGGACGACGAACTGCTCCGGGCCGGTCCCGGGCGGCGACGTGATCTACGATTCGCCGGACGACAAGCTTCCCGCCGTGCCGGACCTGCTGGATAACGGGAGCGGCAACACCTTCCCCTCGTTCGATGAGGGCGGCTCGATCTACCCGGGCGGCATTGACACCAACCCGGGCTTGATCATGAACCTGAGCCCGCACCCGCAGTCGGGCCTGAACCCGGCGACCTACCCGGTCGACCCGAAGACCTGCCAGCCGATTCAGCCGTGGGACTTCCTGGGGGTCAACACGATCTTCCAGGTGATCCACAACGCCGGCCTGCGAACGGCCTGGTCTGACAAGCACGCGATGGTCGAGCCGAACGGCGTGCCGTACCCGGTCGACGGCGCGTGGACGGCCGACAACGCCGCGACCAAGCAGTACGACTCCTACAAGGTCCAGGCGGTCATCAACTGGATCAACGGCTACGACCACTCCGGCACCGGGCCGAAGGTCGGCACGCCGGCGATCTACGGGATGAACTTCCAGACAGTCTCGACCGCCGAGAAGCTGAAGAGCTCCCCGGCGGTGCTGATTGGCCCGAACGCGCAGGGCAACTACACCGAGGGACCGTCGCTGACCGGCGGGTACGTGACCGTGGACGGCCAGCAGGTGCCGGGCCCGCTGCTCCAGAGCGCGCTCGACTACGTCAACGACGCCCTGCAGCGGATGGCCGACATGATCCAGGCCGACGGCGAGGCCGACTCGACGGCGATCATCCTGACAGCCAAGCACGGCCAGTCGCCGCTGAACGACAACCAGCTGCAGCGGATCGATGACGGCCCGATCATCGCCGGCGTCAACGCCGCCTGGGCCGCACAGCATCCGGGCAGCCCGGCGCTGGTCGTCCAGGAGGCCGATGATGACGGGCTGCTGTGGTGGCTGTCGGACCGCTCGCAGGCGGCGGCTGACTTCGTCAAGAACTACCTGTGGACGCATTCCGCCCCGGCGGTCGACTACGCCGGGCAGACGATCACCGTCCAGCACTCCGGCCTGCGGGAGATCTTCGCCGGCCGGCAGTCGGCGAAGTTCTTTGGCGTCTCGAACTCCGACCCGCACCACCCGGACGTGTTCGGGATCGCGCAGGTCGGCACGATCTACACGACCGGCAAGAAGATCGCCGAGCACGGCGGCGACAACCCGGGCGACCGGGACGTTCCGCTGGTCGTCTATGCGCCGGGCACCGTTCAGCCTGGCCAGTCAGGCAAGAGGGTGGGAACGACCCAGGTCGCTCCGACGATCTTGAAGCTGCTAGGACTCTCTCCGAGCTCGCTTCAGGCCGTCCAGCAAGAGGGAACGCAAGTCCTGCCCGGCCTCGGCAGCCGGGATTAACCGCCCCATCTAGTCGGGCTGCGGGGCGGCTCCCAGCCGCCCCGCAGCCCAGCACTCGTCCCGGAGGATCCATGAGGCTTAACCAGCCGGTGGTGGGCATCGGGGCGTAAGGGCCGTAAGTCGATGACAAGGCCGGTGTTGGCGGGTTTTCAGCAGAGTGTTGGCGGGTTTCTCAGCAGAGATGCGCTTGCGGCTGGAGGTCAGCACGGCCAGTGACGGGACCGAGCTGGAGGCCCGAGATGAACCGAGCCGACAGGCGAGAGCTGGACCTGCTCACGGCCGACCGAATCCCGGGCGCGCGAGGGCGTCCCCAATGTCCTCACTGATCCATGATGGCTTTGCGCTGCGCCCCGTCCACCGGTATGTGGGCGCCGGTGATAAAGCTGGCCAGTGGCGAGGCGAGGAAAGTGACCAGCGCCGCGACTTCCTCGGGCTCGCAGATACGGCCGAACGGGATGGACTGGGTGGCCAGCTGGTGGGCCCGTTCCTGGGTGACGCCCTTGTCACGGGCCAGGGCCTTTTCCAGCGTGTCCCACCGATCGGTGTTCACCGGACCCGGATTGACGGTGTTGATGCGGACCCCGTAGCGACCGTATTGTTCGGCGACCGAGGACGCGAAGTTGATGTCGGCCGCGTTGGCCACCCCGGCGGTCATCTCCCAGTAACTCGGCTTGAGCCCGTCGTTGCCGACGACGAGCACGATCGCGCCCTCGCCGCGTTGCCGCATGTGACCGATGACCGCGCGCACCGACCGGACGTATCCCATGAACTTCAGGTTCAGGCTGGACATCCACTGCTCTTCGGTCAGGTCCTCGAGCAGGCCGCCGGGCGAGCTGCCCGCGCAGGTGACCAGGATGTCGATCTGGCCGAAGCGTGCCAAGGTGGCGTCTACGCAACGCTGCACGTCGGCGGCCACGCTCATGTCTCCGGCGAGCGGCAGCACCACCCGGCCCGTCTCGGCGGCGATCTTCTCTGCGGCGGCTTCCAGCGGTTCGGCGGTCCGGGCCGTGATGACCACATCGCTTCCCTCGCGAGCGAGGTAAGAGGCTACGCACAGGCCGATGCCCTTGCTGGC
This sequence comes from Streptosporangiaceae bacterium, assembly GCA_050010815.1. Lineage (GTDB taxonomy): Bacteria > Actinomycetota > Actinomycetes > Streptosporangiales > Streptosporangiaceae > Palsa-504. The sequence goes on from JBEKKH010000180.1 coordinate 2,608, forward strand.
GCCGGTGACCAGGGCCACCTTCCCCTCGAGCTGCAGGTCCACCGCGATCCCTCCCCTCGTCGTCCGGGTCCGCGTCGTCCGGTGTACGCGGACCACGGTGAGCTGGATGGTATACCAAATACCAGCGAGGTGGAAGATCCACTTTGTCCGGGAGGCAGGGTAGGCAGCAGCCAAGCGGAGAACAGGTCGGCCGCAGGAGGCGGCCAGCTGGGACCAGCACCCGGGCGCACTCAGCCAGCCCGGCCCGCTGGTCGGCCCCATGTCGAACGAGGTCGTCGTGACCACAGGGTCGAAGGTCTCGTCCGGATAGGGAAGATGCTCGGCCACCGCCGCCGCGAAACGTATCCGGCTGTCCTCGGCCATCGTGCGGGCCGTTTGGACCATCGCGGGCGCCGCGTCGATCCCGAGGCGCGTCGATCCCGAGGCGCGTCGATCCCGATCAGCTCGGCCGGGCCGAACCCGCCAGGGCGAGTTCGACGGGCGGGCGGAGCCGTGGGCCGGCCAGGAGAACTGATCCGGATCGGCCGCATGCGCTACGGCTGGATCGAACAAAGGTAGCCGGGCTCAGCCCAACGCGCTACGGACGATCTTGCCCAGCTGGTTGCGCGGCAGGGCCGCCAGCGAAAACACCCGCTTAGGGCACTTGTACCCGGCCAGCATCGTGTGCGCGTGGGCGATGAGCCCGGTCTCGTCGAAGCCGTGGCCGTCCCGCAGTACCACCCAGGCGGTCACCCGCTCGCCCCATCGTTCATCCGCCATTCCCGTCACGGCTGCCTCGGCCACGGACGGATGTCCCTCAAGCGCGATCTCGACCTCACGAGGGTAGACGTTCAGGCCTCCGGTAATGATCAGTTCCTTGATCCGGCCGCGGATGATCAGATGCCTGGTGGCCGGGTCTACCGCGCCGATGTCGCCGGTGCGGAACCAGCCGTCCGGGGTAAAGGCGTCCGCGGTGGCCGCCGGGTCGTTCCAGTAGCCCGCGAAGACGTGCGGTCCGCGGAGCTGGATCTCGCCGTCCTGGCCGGGATCGGCCAACCCGGTGTGGCCGGGTGCCGCGATCCTGGCCAGCACGCCGGGCAGCGCCACTCCCACCGTGTCGCCGCGAGGACAGCCGACGGGGTTGGACAGGTTGAGCCCGGTCTCGGTCGTCCCGTACCTGACCAGCGGCGGGCCGCCGAGCACGGCGGGCAGCCGCCCGGCCAGCGCCGGGCTCAGCGGGGCCGAGCCGCAGACGGCGAGCCGCAGCTGCCGCAGACCGCCAGCCAGCGCGGCCGGTGAATCCATCAAAGCCTGGTACATGGTGGGCACCGCGAACAGCACGTCGGCCCGGGTGTCGCCGGCCGCCCGGATCAGGTCGGCGGCCGAGAACTTGGACCGGATGTGCACGGTGCCGTCGGCGATCAGCGCGGCGTGCACCCCGCCGAGGCCGTGCTGGTGATAGAGCGGCAGCGCGTGCACAAGCACGTCGTCGGCCTGCCAGTGCCAGGCCGCCTGCGCGGCCCGGATCGAGACGGCCAGCTGGCGGTGGGTCAGCGGCACCCCCTTGGGCCTGCCGGTCGTGCCCGAGGTGTACGCCAGCAGCGCGGTGTCGTCCGGGCGGACCGCGATGGCGGTGCGCCCGCGGCCCGTCTTCCCCGGGCCGCTTGTCCGTCTCGCCTCGCCGGGCAGAGCCCGGACGTCCACCGTCACCAGGGGCGCCCCCCGCGGACGTGCGGCGGTCAGCTCGGCCAGCCGTCGGCCGGGCTGCCGGTCGGCGAAGGCCAGCGCAGCACCAGAGTCGGCCACCAGGTGTCCGAGTTCGGCGGCGGTATACCCGGGGTTGGCGAGCACCACCACGGCGCCGGCCCGCAGCGCGCCCAGATAGCAACGGACGAAGCTGATGCTCGTCCCGGCCGCAAGCAGCACCCGGTCGCCGGGGCGTATTCGGGTGGCCAGCCAGGCCGCCACCCTTCCAGCCCCGTCGTTGAGCTCGGCGTGGGTGACCGGCTCACCGTCCACGGTGACCGCGACCCTGTCCGGCACCCGGTCCGCGGCCGCGGCCGCCAGCGCCGGGATCGTCTCGTCGCCCAGCTCCGAGACCTGGGCCTGGATGTCACCGGTGCCCGGCAGGTGCGTCCGCCAGCCCGCCCGGCTCCACGCCTCGTAGTCGTCCGTTATGACCAGGACCCAACGCCGGTCACCCGGGCCCAAGCTGACTGGTTAGCCGAACGTTCGGCCTGCAGCCGCGCGAGCGCCTCGGCCGCCTCGACCCAACGGCCGGTCAGCACCAGGTCCATGGCCACGCCACCGCCGACCGCCGCCCCGCTCAGCACGGCGACCACCGGTCCCGGCCTGGTGATGATCGTCTGGCAGCAGTCGTAGATCAGGTCGGAGACGGCGGCTCGTTCGGCATCGGAAATGGTCAGGTCCGCTCCGGCGCAGAACACCTGCGGATCGGAGCTGCCCAGCAGCACAAGCTCCGCCGGATCGGCGGCGAGTGCGTCCCGTACGGCGCGAGTCAGCCCCGCATCGAGGGCGTTGCGGCGCTCGGGCCGGGACAGCCGCAGCCAGCGACAGCCGGCTGGCCCGTTCTCGACGAGCAGTTGAGGATGCGCCACGCTCAGGCTCCGTAATGTGAGGGCTCCCGCACCGTTAAGGGGCCACCGGCTTCCGCCACTCCCGAAACGTCTGAAATATGGTATACCAAATGAACAGGACCGAGACTCGAGGGACCGAGGAGCCAGGTGAAGCCAGCGCCTTTCGCCTATCATCGTGCGCACAGCGTGGTGGAGGCGGTCGGGCTGCTCGCCGAGCTAGGCGATGAGGCCAAGATCCTGGCCGGAGGCCTCAGCCTGGTCCCGATGATGAACTTCCGGCTAGCCCGGCCGACGGCACTGGTCGACGTGACCAGGATCGAAGGCCTGAACTATCTGCGGGCTGACCAGGATGGCCTGCGCGTCGGCGCGCTGACCACCCATCGCGCCGTCGAGACCACCCGCGATCCCGCCGTCCGGGCCGGGTTCGGCGTGCTGCCTCGCGCGGCCCGCTGGATCGGGCACTATCCGATCCGCACCCGGGGCACGTTCGGCGGCAGCATCGCGCACGCCGATCCGGCGTCAGAGTGGTGCATGCTGGCCATGCTGCTCGGCGCGCAGGTGACGCTGGCTGGGCCGCGGCGGCATCGCACCGTCCCGGCCGCCGAGTTCTTCCAGGGGTACTACAGCACGGCGGCCGGCTCCGATGAGATGATCACCGAGCTGTGCTTCCCCCGGGCCGCACCGCGGGCGGTACTCACCGAGTTCGCCCAGCGGCAGGGGGATTTCGCGATCGTGGCGGCCGCGGTGTCCGCGGACATCGAGGACGGTCTATGCCGGTCAGCCCGGGTGGTCCTCGGCGGCGTCGGCCCGCTGCCGGTCATGGTCACCGGGGACCCGCTGGCCGGCCAGCCCGCGACGGCTGCCACCTGGCGGGCCATGGGCGAGCACGCCGCGAGCCAGATCGACCCGCCGGAGGACACCCACGGCAGCGGTGAGTACCGGCGCAGGCTGACCGTTACCCTCGTCGAACGCGCCCTCGCCGAAGCAGCGGAGCTCCCGGCGGAAGGCGGCGGCCGCCCATGAGCCAGCGGGCGGTTCCCTACGACGGCCGCTGGGTCGGGGTCGCGGTACCGCGGAAGGAGGACCGCCGGATGCTGCTCGGCCGGGGGCGGTTCGTGGCCGACCTCACCCGGCCCGGCCTGCTGCACGCCGCATTCGTCCGGAGCCCCTACGCGCACGCGCGGATAGGATGCCTCGAAACAGGCCCCGCCCGCCAAGCCCCCGGCGTGGCCGATGTCCTCACCGCCGCCAGTCTCGGCCATCCTTACCTGCTAGCCCTGCTGGAACGCGACGAGTTCGTGCCCACCCGGATGCCCATCCTGGCCGGGGACAAGGTCCGTTTCGTCGGGGAGCCGGTCGCGATCGTCATCGCGGACGACGCTTACCGCGCCGAGGACGCGACCGAACTTGTCGAGGTGGACTGGGACCCGCAGCCGGCCGTGGCCAGCATCGAGGCGGCCACCGCGAGCGACGCGCCCAGGCTCCATGCGGAAGCCGCCGGGAATCGTTTGGTCGATCTGTTGATGTTCGACGATGACCGGCTCGATGCCATCTTTGCGCAAGCCGCGGCCGCCGTCACCGCCACCTTCCGCAGCGCCAGGGTCGCTGCCCTGCCGCTGGAGGGACGCGCCTGCCTGGCCGAATGGGACGACCGCGACGACCAGCTGGTCATGCACGTCTCCACCCAGGTCCCGCATCAGGTCAGGTCCGGCGTCGCGCAAGCCCTCGGCCTGCCGGAACGCGCCGTCCGGGTCATCGCCCCGGATGTCGGCGGCGGGTTCGGGCTCAAGTGCGTGGTCGGCCGGGAGGAGGTGGCCGTGGCGGCGGCCGCGCTGCGGCTGCGACGGCCCGTGCGCTGGATCGAGGACCGGCAGGAGAACCTGACCGCCGCGTTTCACGGGCACGAGCAGCGGTACGAGGTCCGGGCCGCGTTCGGTTCGGACGGAACGATCCTGGCCCTGGACGCGGACATCGACTGTGACACCGGGGCGTACTCGGTGTTCCCTTTCACCTGCGCGGTCGAGCCGCTGATGGCCGCCACCGAGCTGCCTGGCGTCTACAAGGTGCCCGCCTACCGCGCCCGCGGCCGGGCCATCGCCACCAACAAGGCCCCCGCCGCGCCCTACCGCGGGGTGTCACGGCCGCAGCTCGTCCTGGTCATGGAACGCCTGATGGAGAAGGCCGCCGAGGCGCTCGGGCTCGACCCGCTCGACGTGCGCCGCGGCAACCTCATCAACCGGCACGAGTTCCCCTACACCGGGGTCAACCGGATCACCTACGACGAGGGCAGCTACCGCGAGTCGCTGGATCTGGCGGAAAAGTACGTGACCGAGCACGACTGGTCCGCCGAACGCGACCGACTCCGCGCCGCCGGGCACCGAGCCGGGATCGGCTACGCCTGCTTTTCCGAACGCACCGCCTTCGGTACTCCTGCCATGTCGCAGCGCCGGATGCGGATGACTCCCGGCTACGACACGGCCATGGTCCGGATGGACCCGACCGGCGAGGTCATCGTCACCACCGGGACGTGCGGGCATGGCCAGGGGCACGAGACCACGTTCGCGCAGATCGTCGCGGACCGTCTCGGCGTGCACCCGGACCAGGTCCGGCTGCGTCAGGGGGACACTGACCTGGCGTCCTACGGCTGGGGCACCTGGGGCAGCCGCTCGGTGGTCATCGGCGGCGGTGCCGCCGGGCGGGCCGCGGATATCGTGGCCCGCCAGCTCCGCCAGGTGGCCGCGTCGGTGCTCGAGGCCAGCCCGGCGGACGTGGAGCTCGCCGAGGGCACGGCACGCATCCGCGGCGATGCCGCCGCCGCTGTGCCCATCGCGGAACTGGCCCGGCTGGTGCATTTCCAGGCGCACCGGCTGACCGAAGACCTGCGATACGGACTGGAAGCACGGGCCACGTTCGACCCGCCGGGCACCTTTTCTAACGCTTGCCACGCGGCCATGGTGGTGATCGACCCGGGTACCTGCGCCATCCGCATGCACAGGTACCTGGTGGTGGAGGACTGTGGTGTCGTCATCAACCCGATGGTGGTGGACGGACAGGTGCGCGGCGGGGTGACTCAGGGGATAGCGGCCGCGCTGCTCGAGCGTATCTGCTTCGACCCCGATGGCCAGCCGGTCAGCGCCACGCTGATGGACTACCTGGCACCGACCGCCGCGGAAATGTGCGCCGTGGAGATCGTCCACCTGCAGACGCCGTCGGGTTGTGGCGAGACGGGCGCCAAAGGCATGGGGGAGGGCGGCACGATCGGCGCCCCGGCGGCGGTGCTCGGCGCCATCAACGACGCGCTGTCCGACACCGAGGCGCGCTTCGATCACATTCCGGTGCTGCCGCACGACCTCAGCGCCGCGCTCAACCGACAGGATGCCCGATGACCGATACGCACGCGATCACGGTCAAGGTCAACGGCCGGGACCACAACCTGGTGGTCGAGGCCCGCCGGACGTTGGCCGACATGCTCCGCCACGACCTCGGCTACACCGGTACGCACCTGGGCTGCGAGCACGGTATCTGCGGGGCCTGCACGGTGATCCTGGACGAGGCCCCGGTCCGGGCCTGCCTGGTCTTCGGCGTCCAGGCCGACGGGGCGCAGGTCCGCACGGTGGAGGGTCTCGCCGTCGGCGAGCAGCTGACGGACCTGCAGCAGTCGTTCAGCGATCATCACGCGCTGCAGTGCGGGTTCTGCACACCCGGCTTCCTCATGCTGGCCGAGGCCTACCTCGCCGAAACCGACAGCGCCGAGCTGACCGAGGACCAGGCCCGCGAGCTCATCGCCGCCAACCTGTGCCGCTGTACCGGCTACCAGGGTCTCATCGAGGCCGTCCTGGCCACCGCCCACGCCCGCGGCGCGCCCAAGTGACCACGGGTTACGTCAGCAAGACCGACCTGGTGGCCGCGCTCCTCCGCGAGTTGATCATTACCGGGAAACTCGGCGCGGGGGAGCAGCTGCGCCAGCGGGACCTGGCCCAGCGGTTCGAGGTCAGCCAGACCCCGGTCCGGGAGGCGATGCGCCGGCTGGAATCCGAGGGACTGCTGGTCTGCGACACCCACAGGGGTTTCACGGTGGTGGCGTCCGACCAAGGCCCGGGGGAGGAGAACTTCCTGATCCGGGCGGCCTGGGAGTCGCTCGGCGCGTCGCTGGCGGCTCATAAGATCGACGCGGCAGGCCTGGCCCGGCTGCGGGACCTGAACGAGAGAATGCGGGCGCTGGCGGACGACGACCCTGCCTTCGCCGAACTGAACCGGGAGTTTCACTTCACCGTCTACTCTTGCGCCCGCAGCCCGCTGCTGCTGTCGCTGATGCGGCTGCTGTGGGCGTCACTGCACGGCGGGCCCCAGGTGTCACGTACCCGCGCCGAGTCCGCCCGCCAGCATGACGATATCCTCACGGCCTTGTCTGACGGAGACGCCGCGGCTGCGTCGGCCCAGACATACCAGCACATCATGGGTGCCGCTCCTGTGACCAAGACCTGAGGGGGTCGTCATGTCAGCGATCGTGACCGACGACGGTGTCAAGCTGCATGTGGAGGAGACCGGGGCGGGTGAGCCGCTGCTGTTCATCCACGAGTTCGCCGGCGATCACCGCAGCTGGGAGCCGCAGGTCAGGTACTTTTCTGATGGATTCCGCTGTGTCACCTACGCGGCCCGCGGCTACCCGCCGTCGGACGTCCCCACCGATCCGGCCGCGTACTCTCAGGCGCGGGCGGTCGCCGACGCGGTCGCGGTCCTGGACGGGCTAGGTATCGCCCGGGCGAATGTGGTCGGCCTGTCGATGGGCGGGTTCACCGCGCTGCACCTCGCCCTCAGCCACCCGGACCGGGTCGTCTCGGCGGTGGTCGCGGGCGTCGGGTACGGTGCGCAACCAGAACGGGCCGATGCTTTCCGGGCCGAGTCCATGCTCATCGCGGCGGCGTTCGCGGCCGAGGGCGCGGCCAAGGTCGCCGAGCGCTACGCGGTCGGCCCGGCCCGGGTCCAGTTCCAGAACAAGAACCCGCGCGGCTGGGCCGAGTTCGCCGCGGCGCTGGCCGGGCACTCCTCGCTCGGCTCCGCCCTGACCATGCGCGGCGTCCAGGCCGGGCGGCCCTCACTGTACGGTCTCTCCGGCCAGCTGGCCCGGGTGCACGCCCCGGTCCTCGTGCTGGTCGGCGACGAGGATGAGGGCTGCCTGGAGCCCGCGCTGATGCTCAAGCGGGCCCTCCCCGCCTGCGGCCTGGCCGTCCTGCCGCGCACCGGCCACACCGCCAACCTGGAGGAACCCGACGTGTTCAACCAGGTCGTCGACCGGTTCCTGGCCACCGCGGTCCGCGGCGCCTGGCGCGAGCGCGACCCCCGCTCGCTGTCCACCTCGACGACCGGGATGAGCTGACCCACAGCTTTCTTATCTTCCGAACGGTCCGTGGTTCCCCGGCCGCCGAAAGGCTGATCGCACAAAACGGTGTTTGTCTTTACCCGTTAGGGAAAGCCCGAACTGTACCCGATAGATACAGTTCGCGATAGAATCATAACAATTCTCAGCAATTCCTGGCATATCACCCCGGTCGTGCCATGCTTGATCATTCACCTGAATCCTGGCTTACGAAGAGACCTGGATCGAGGGCACCTTCACGGCCCCGTTCACCCACTCACCCGTGGGGGAGTTGGAGCCGAACGGAGCACGGGTCGTCTGGGACCTCATGAACATGTTCAGGTTCGATGACCGCGGACGGCTCGTCGAGGAGTTCGTAAGGACATCCAAGCCTGCCCGTCCTTTACGGCGCTACGCGGGTAGTATTCCGCGACGCCACGCCGACCGGACATGCTCACCGCAGTTCTGTCCCGCTCGGTGCGGCGGGGGCGGCTGCCGGATCGGCCAATCAGTGCCGAGGGCTATTCTCGCCCTAGTCAACGTGCCCAGTCATAGCGCTGGCCATTGACCTTGGTCTATGGCCGCGCACGGGCCTCCTCCGCGGGGCGGCTGTGAGACGTGCTGTTCGGAATGGGTCGTTCTCCGGTCGGCCGCTCCTGCCGCGATGGTGCTGGTCGGGGCTGACGGGTGCGGGCCGATTGGGACGCCAACCGGTGCAGGTTGGGTGGCGGCGTTGTAGCGGGGCAACGGGTCCGGTCTCAGGCGCGTACGTGCGGCCTGTTGAGGTGACTGAGGAGCGCGGCAACGAGGTCTAGGGCGGTGTCTATCTCGGGCTCGGTCCCACCGAGCAGGGGGGCGTAGAGGTGGGCGTCGCACATCCGGACGATGGCTTGGCTGAGCGTGGTGGCGGGTAGCGATGCTTCGAGCCGGCCGGCGGTGACCTCTGATTGCAGCATCTCAGCGATCAGTTTCGCCGCGATCTGCTCGACGGCGCCGGGCAGCAGCGCGAGCCGGATGAACACCAGGGGCTCGCGCTTGCACAGCGCCTGTAGCGGTTCGGCGTCGATGACGGCGTGCATGAACCGGTTGATGACGTCGAGGACGAGGTCAACGCCGCCTTCGGCGGTGGCGCCAGCGGCCGCGCGGCGGAACGTGCGCTCGGTGGCCTCGGCCAGCACGACCCCCAGCAGATCGTCGCGATTGCCGGCTAGCCGGTAGAGCGTCGAGCGCCCGATGCCGAGCTGGGCGGCCAGCGCGGACATGTCCACCGCCTCGCCGCGCAGGTAGGCCTGGGTGGCGGCGTTGATGGCCGCGCGGCGGGTCAGCGCCGTTCCCAGCCGCGCACCGTCGGCCGCGCGCGCAGGGATTCCGGTGTTCATTACCCCAGTATCACGCATGGGACATTGCCTTCATATGTCCTATAGTGGCACACTACATCAAACTGTTTCACAAGGCTGGAGCTGGCGATGCGTTACTTCACCGGGGGCCAGGAGTGAGCCCAACGGCACTTATCGAGATTCCCCGCACGCACAACCCCTACCCCCGTCACGGTGTTCAGGCTGACGAGCACGGGATTCCTCGCTATATGGAGCTGCCCGAGTCGTTGATCGCGATGCTCGCGCGCCAGGTGGAGACGGGCCCGGACGTGGAGACCATGGTCGAGGTCGGCGGCCAGCGGCTGGCCTATCGGCAGCTGTGGGACCGTGCCGCGCGAGTCGCGGGGGGCTTGCGCGCGGCCGGGGTGGCGCGCGGCGACCGGGTCGCCGTGCGCTATCCGGCCGGGGTGAACTGGGTGCTCGCGTTCTGGGG
>JBEKKH010000181.1:0-13177 GCA_050010815.1 Streptosporangiaceae bacterium
GTTGCGCCGCAGCGCCGCCGCGGTCACGCTGGTCATCGTGGTGATCGTGCTGCCGTACATCCTGGGAGCGGCCTCCGTCCTTCCGGACGGGGCCGCGGACTGGCTGCTGCGGATCACCCCGGCCGCCGCCTTCGCCGTCCAGCAGGCCACGCCGCAGTACCAGCAGGTCACCGCCATCTACTCGCCCAATTTCGGCTTCTTCCCGCTGGCGCCGTGGGCCGGCTTCGCCGTACTGTGCGGGTATGCCGTGCTCGCGCTGGGCCTGGCCGTCGTCCTGCTCCGCCGGAGGGATGCATGAGGAGAGCGGGAGACACCGCATGAGCGAGGCCCTGCCCGTCGGCCAGCGAAGCCTGGCCGTGGAGCTAGCGGGCATGCGGGACACGCTGCACGCCGAATGGACCAAGCTGCGCACCGTAACCGGGCCGGCCTGGCTGCTGGCCGGCACCATCGCGGCGACCGTGGCGGCGAGCGCCGCTGCGACAGCCGCCGTCAGGTGCCCCGCCGGGACCGCCTGCCCGGTGGACACCACCAAGCTCAGCCTCACCGGGGTCGAGTTCGGCCAGGCGGTCGTGGCCATCCTGGCCGTGCTGGCGATCAGTGGCGAATTCAGCACCGGCATGATCCGCATCACGCTGGCGGCGATGCCGCACCGGTCCGCCGTCCTGGCTGCCAAGGCGGTCATCCTGGCGGGCTCGGTGCTGGCCGCCGGGGCCGCCGCCGTCGGCGGATCGGTGCTGGCCGGGCGGATCCTCCTGCCCGGCCACGGCTTCACCGTCGCTCGAGGCTTCCCGCTGGAGTCCCTGGCCGATGGGCCGACGCTGCGCGCCGCCGCTGGATCGGTCCTCTACCTGGTCCTGATCGCCCTGCTCAGCCTCGGCATCGCCACCATCATCAGGGACTCCGCCGCCGCCATCGGGGTTGTCCTCGGGCTGCTCTATCTTTCTCCGATCCTCATCGGTGTCGTGACCGACCCGGTCTGGCAACACCGGCTTCAGCGGTACGCGCCGATGAACGCCGGGCTGACCATCCAGGACACCGTCGGCCTGCGCAGCCTGCCGATCAGCCCGTGGGGCGGCCTGGGCGTGCTCGCGGCCTGGGCCGCGGCCGCGCTGCTGGCCGGCGCCCTGCTGCTGCGGTGGCGCGACGCGTGAGCGCAGGCCCCGCCATCAGCACGCCGGCCGCCAGCGCGAGACCGCGACGGCCGTTCGGCAGGCTGTTTCCGCTGCTGGCCACGGCCGGCATGATCATCGTCGGGATGGGGGGACGATGATCGCGGCCCAACGGCTCGTGCACCTGAACCTGGGTGGCCTCTATACCTCGCCCACCCAGCTGGTCTCCCTGCCCGGGGCGGCCATTATCGTGATCCCGGTGGTCGTGCTCGTCGACCTGGCCGGGCTCCGCCTCGGGCTACCGCAGGCCCACGGCGCCCACCCCGGCGTCTGGCTGCTGACCGGGCCGTATGAGGTCGCCATCTCGGCCGTGGCCCTGTTCGCCGCCGACGCGATCGCCGAACGTCTCGGCGTTACCCGGCCCAGGCGTTTCCTGCTCGCCGCCGCGAGCGCAACCGCGCTGTGGAGCGTCACGATCCGGTGGGGCCACCCCGAAGACGCGGTGGCGACAGGCCTGCTGCTCTACGCCATCCTGGCCCTGTCCGAGGCCAGGACCAGCCGGTCCGCCTGGCTGGCCGGGGCGGCGGTGGCGGTCCAGCCGCTCGTCCTGCTCGCCCTTCCCGTCCTGCTCGCCGCCATCGGTCTCCGGCGGTGGCCCGGCTTTCTCACCAGGACGGCCGCTCCCGGCGTGCTGCTGCTGGCCGCGGCCGCGGCGGCCAACTGGACGGCCACCATCCACGCGGTGACCAGCCAGCCCAATTCGCCGCGGATCGACCATCCCACCCCGTGGGTCTACCTGGCTCCGCACCTGGCCGGCGACCAGGTGGCCGCCGGGCCGGGCCGGATCCTGGCGCTGGTGGCGGCCTGCGGCTGCGGGCTCGTCGCCCGGCGCAGCTGGCGGGCGGCTGAGCTTATCCAGGCCCCCGGAACCGCCGGGGCCGCCAGACGGTGGCCGGCGCTGCTGCCGGACCTGCTGTGGTGGGCCGCGGTAGCGCTGGCTCTGCGCTCCGTGTTCGAACCCGTGATGGTCGCTTACTACCTGTGGCCTCCGCTGGCGCTGGCACTGATCACGGCGGCACGAAGCTGGCCGCGCCTGCTCGGTGCCGGTATCACCGCCGTCGTGCTCACCTTCTTCTCCCAGCTCCAGTGGCGAAACCCGTGGGGCTGGTGGACACCGATGATCACCGTCCTAGCCGTTGCCCTCATTTTCGCCCGTGGCTGCGGGGTCAGCCAGGGGCAACGGGCCCGGCTCGCCCGGCCGGCGCAGATGCTGCCAGAGCCGGGGGAGCAGTTCATCGCGGACGGCGCGCCATGACGCGATCTCGTCGGCGGAAAGCGGCGTGACCGGGCCGGCCGCGGCGCTCGCCGCCAGGTAGACCTGGCACGCGGCCGACAGCAGCCACATCCGGGCCACCGCGACCCCCGCCGTGGCGCCCAGCGTGAGCGCGCCGTTGCCGCGCAGCAGCAGCGCTTCGCCTGCCGGGAGGCTGCGGACCGCGCTCTCGGCGAGCCCGAGCGACCTGAGCAGCACGGCGCCGTCGTGCACCGGCACCGATGCGCCGAGCCACGCGGCCTGGCCGTGCAGCGGAACCAGCGAGGTTGCCGTGGCCGCCGCCGCGAACGCGCTGGGGGGCTGGGCCCGGGCGATCGCGGCGGCGTCCGGCCGGGCGCGGTACAGCGCGAGGTGCGCCCACGCCTCCGCCGGCACGCCGGCGGCCAGGTCACCCGGGTCGCGGGCCGCGAGCGGAACCTCCCGCACGCTGGCCGCGGTGACCAGGGCAAGATCAGCGGCGGGCGTGATCAGCATCGACGCCCCGCAGCGGGCGGACACGTGCCCGTAGGCGGTGACCAGCCCCAGCCGGGCCAGCACGTTGGCCGCCTCGGCGACCTCATCCCGCTTGGCCCGCAGCTCTCCCGATACCGGAATCACTCGAAAGTTCCCCTTCCCAGATGCCCGCAGGCGTGTCTAAACTGTATGCAGTTTAAGCCGATGTAACAAGGCCCGCCGTAACAATAGGGAGAGCCGTGATCTCAGGGCTGCACCACTACGCGCTTGAAGTACCCGACCTGGCGGTGGCCGAGGGCTTCTTGCAGGACTTCGGCCTGGAGACCGGGGAGAAGGACGGGTCGCTTGTCGCTACCTGTCCCGGTCGTGATCAGGAGCAAGTGCGGCTCCTGCAGGCGCCGGCCAAGCGACTGCATCACGTCACCTTCACCGTGCACCCGGGCTCGATGGACTCGATCGCCGACGCGCTTGAGCGGTCGGGCACGCCGGTGATCGAGCCGCCGGCCGGCGCCGCCGAGGACGGGCTGTGGATCACAGACCCCGACGGCACGCCCGTCCAGTTGCTCGACGAACCCCAAGCGCCGGCCAGGCCAGCCGCGGACGTCCTGGTCAACATGGGCGGCAGCCGGCAGCGGATCGGCGTCGCGGCGTGGCCGGAAGCGGCCAAGGACGTTGCGCCCCAGCGCCTCGGGCACTCGCTGCTGTTCACCGCCCAGCCGCAGCAGATGACCGACTTCTACACCCAGGTCCTCGGGCTCCGGGTCAGCGACACCATCCACGGTGGCCTGGTCACGTTCCTCAACGCCGGGGCCGGTGATCACCACGTGTTCGGCTTCATCGCCAGCACCCACCGGGGTTTCCACCACGCCAGCTTCGAGGTGCCCTCGATCGACGCGATCGCGGTCGGCGCCGACCGGATGCGCGCCAAGGGACGCGACCCGGGCTGGGGCATCGGCCGTCACACCATCGGGTCGAACTTCTTCCACTACAACCCGGACCCCTGGGGCTCGTGGATCGAGTGGTTCTCCGACATCGACCAGATCGATGACTGCTGGGTGGCCAACGACTGGGACGTCCCCCCGCACCTGTGGGGCGCGCCGCCACCCCAGACCTTCCTCGCCAATCACGAACCCCCCAATCGCGAACGACAGAGCTGAAACTAGATCACCCCAACGAAGGAGTGCCAGCATGAGCCGCGACATCCTCGCCATCTTCGCCGACATCGACGCGTTCGACCCCGACAAGTTCGTCGCCCACCTCACGCCGGACGTGACGTTCCGCTTCGGCAACAACGACCCGGTGACCGGCCGGGCCGCCGTGAAGGAGGCGGTAGCCGGCTTCTTCTCCACCATCGCCGGCCTGACCCATCACATCCTGAACGTGTACGAGTCAGGTGATACCGCGATCGCGAAGATCGACGTGGAGTACCGCCGCCAGGACGGCAAGTCGGTGACCGTGCCGAACGCCGACATCCTCGTCTTCGACGGCGACCTGGTCCGCGACTGGCAGATCTACATCGACCTCGCGCCCGTTTTCGCCTGAGCCGGAGAAGTCTGGGGAACACCTACCGATGATCACCCTTACCGATATCGCCTACGTCCGGTCCGGCGTCGCTGACCTCGGCGCCGCGACCGAATTCGCCACCGGCATCGTCGGCCTCGAGCTGGTGACGCCCACCGAGGTGGGTGTGGCCCACCTGCGCGCTGATCACCGGCATCACTGCCTGGCGCTGGTCGAGGGGCCGTCCGGGGTGATCGCCTCGGGCTTTGCCGTGGCCGACTCCGACGCGCTCGACGCTGCCGAGACCGAGCTCGAGCGGTCCGGCCTGACCGTCCACCGCGGCTCGGCGGCCGAAGCCAGGTCCCGTCGGGTTCGTGAGTTCATCGCCTTCGACGACCCGTTCGGCAACCGGCTGGAGCTGGTGAACCAGCAGGAGACCGTCGCCCGTCCGGTGACCTTCAGCCGCGGCGCCGGCATCACCGAGTTCGGCCACCTGTGCCTGGACGCGCCAGACGTGCACGAGGCCTACCGGTTCTGGAGCACGCGCTTCAACGCGCGGGTGTCGGACTGGCTGGGGGATGCCGCGTGCCTGATGCGCATCGATCCGGTCCACCACAAGCTCGCCGTCTTCCGCGGCGACGAGCCCGGCCTGTGCCATATGAACTTCCAGGTGGACACCATGGACGACGTGTTCAGGAACTGGCATTTCCTGGTCGAGCACGACGTCGAGATCGAGATGGGCCCGGGGCGGCACCCGCAGTCGGGCGCGATCTTCCTGTACTTCCAGGGCCCGGAGGGGTTCACCTACGAGTACTCCTTCGGCGTGCGCCAGATCACCGACGAGGCGGCCTGGGTACCCCGCACCTTCGACCCGGCCGAGCCAGGCTCGATCGATATGTGGCTCGGCCCCACCACCCGTCCGGTCACCCAGCCCCAGGTCCGGCCCGCCACGGTCGTCTCATGACCGTCCAGGCCATCGAAGCGACCCACCTCGACGTGGCCGGGGTCCCCACCGCGCTGATCGACATAGCGCCCTCCGATCCCGGCATCGCGCACCCGCCGGTGCTGCTCCTGCACGGGTCGGGCCCCGGCGTCACGGCCACCGCGAACTGGCGGCCGGTGATTCCCGCGCTGAGCGAGGATCGCCGGGTGCTCGCGCCCGATCAGCTCGGCTTCGGCGGCACCGCCACCGGCGAGCCGCGCACCTACGGCCGGACGGCCTGGACCGAGCACGCGCTGGCCCTGCTCGACACGCTCGGCGTGGGCACCGTCGACATCATCGGCAATTCGATGGGCGGCGCTGTCGCCCTGTCCGTCGCCAGAGCCCGGCCGCACGCGGTCCGCCGCATCGTGCTGATGGGGTCGATGGGGGTGGCGATGGCGCTGCCGCCCGGCCTGAATACGGTGTGGGGCTACACCCCTGGCGTGGCGCAGATGCGCGAGGTCATCGGCCTGTTCGCGCACGACCGCGACCTCATCACCGACGAGCTGGTCGAGCTGCGGTATCGGGCCAGCCTCGGCCAGAAGGTCCGCGACTCCTGGCAGGCGATGTTCCCCGAGCCGCGTCAGCGCTGGGCCGATGACCTGGCCCTATCCGGCGCCGAACTGGCCTCGATCGGTGTCCCGGTCCTGCTCGTGCACGGTCGCGACGACCGCGTGGTCCCCTGGCGTGTCTCATCTGCCCAGCTCATCGACCTGCTCCCGGACGCAAGGCTGCACGTCATCTCCGGCTGCGGGCACTGGACCATGATCGAGAAGACCGCCGACTTCCTGGCCGTGGTCCAGCCCTTCCTCAGCTCAGGCCCGCCGCCTGGCCGAACGCGCGGGCGATGACCCCGTACCCGGCCGTGTTGGCGTGCTGGTTCGGCCCGCGGGGCGGGGTCGCGCACTCCCACGTCCACCGGCACAGGAGGGCGACATTGCGCGGGACCTTACCGAGCCCAGGCACCGTGACCTGATCGCCGAAGTTCCCGGTGGCAAAGGCGCCGAACACGTTCGCGACCCGGGCGCCGTAGTCGGCGTAGACGTGCTCGAGCGATTCGTTGTAGCCGACCTCCAGCCGCTCGCTGAGCCGGGCTATGACCTGACCAGAGAGGCCGTGACGCCATTGCGCCAGGGCGGGCAGGTAGTAGCTCATCCCCACCATCCGGACGTATCTGCCGGCCGCCGTCCGCAGCCGCGACATGATCGTGGTCAGGTGGCTGTCCGCTGCCGGCACGTCGGTGACGAAACACGCGAGTAGTTTGAGGAGGTTTGACTGGCTGTCGCAGTCCTCGAGGTCGTTGGCGCCGATGTCCACCGTAACCAGGAACACGTGGCCACGGTGGGCGCGCAGGAAGGCCACGGCGGCGGCCAGCTGGGAACCGCCCGGGTAGTGGCAGATCCCGCCGTCGATCATGGTGCTGGTCGTCTCGCCCGGACATCCGAGCTTGACCAGCCGAAGCCCGGGATGGCCAGGACGCAGCGCCGCGTAGAACTGATCGGGATAGCCCTGCCGGGTCTCGACGCTGGCGCCCGTCGCGTCGGGCTGGACCCCCTGGGAGAGCGAGTCGCCCAGGGCCAGGTAGTAACTGGCCGGGACCGGTTTCGGACGGGGTCCAGCTGACGTGGCCGGCCCCGAGCATGCGGTCAACACCGCCGCCGCCACGGCGGCGGCGGCGAACGCGAGGCGGACGGGACTCCTCAGGCTCTAGCCCGCCCCGGACAGCCGCAGCGCCGCGGGCGGATGGCGGTCGATGAGCGCCACCGCGTGCGGGACCGCGACCGGCTCGTAGTCCGGCGCGCAGTCGGTCAGCACCCGCAGGGCTGTGCGCGCTAGGTGATGCGCCATCTCGGTCAGTGCGCCCTGCTCGTCGTCCGCGATCAGCGCCTCCAGGATGGAGGCGTGCTCCACGTCTCCCGCGGCCTGCCAGCTGTTCGGCTCGGACAGCTGGTAAATGCGGATGTAGCGGGTGGTCCGGTCGGCGAAGGCCCGCAGCTGCCGCTGCATCGCCTCGCCCGCCGCCGCCGTGCAGACCCGGTGGTAATCGGTGTGCGCAGCGAACCAGGCGTCGAAGTTCCCGGTCTTGGCCGCCCGCCGCATCGCGGTCAGCATCTGGCTGGCCTCGGCCCGCGCCTTGGCTCCGAAGTGCCCGATGGTCATCGACAGAGCCAGCGTCTCCAGCAGGATCCGGCTGGCGTAGACGTCATCGAGCTCGGCCGGATCCAGGCCCGCCACCCGGGTCCGCTGGTTCGGCTCGATTTCGACCAGGCCCTCTTCCTGCAGCATGCGCAGCACCTCCCGCAGCGGCGTGCGGCTGATGCCGAGCTGGGCGGCCAGGCTGACCTGGGATAGCTTGGTGCCGGGCGGCAGCGTCCCGTCCAGGATGCATTCCCGCAGGTAAGCGTGAACGTGCGGGATCGCCTGCCGGGCTTCGGGCAGATCGACCTTGCGGATGTCGGGTATCTGCACGACACGAGGCATGGGCAGCATTCTCCCTGATCTGACGCAGCTGCGCGAAAAGGACACCACTCAGTGCACAACTGCATACAGTTTACGCGTAACGCCGCCCGAGCACGAGCCCTCCTGGCCGCCTGCCGCACGACCGCCAAAGTGCATACAGTTTTTATGCCGTCAGGGTCTTGAACCTGATCCCTAAACTGCATACAGTTTAGACGTGAGCGGCATCAGCCGACGATAGGAGAAGGTGATGGACCGAGTTGGCATCATCGGTCTCGGCAAGATGGGCCTGCCGATAGCCCGGAACCTGATCGAGCGCGGGTTCACCGTCACGGGTTACCGTCGCAGCGGCTCACCCGAGCTGACGCAAGCCGGCGGCACCGTGGTCGGCAGCCCGGCCGAGGTCGCGGCCGACGCCGACGTGCTGCTGTCGGTCCTGCCGGGCGTGCGGGACGTCGAGGAGATCATCTCCGGGCCGGCCGGCACCCTGCGCACGCTGCGCAGCGGCACCATCCATATCGAGATGAGCACCATCGACGTAAACCGCAAGGCCCGGCTCCGCGATGAGGTAAGCACCCACGGCGGTGATCTGCTCGACTGCCCGATCAGCGGCAGCCCGGGCATGGTCGAGCCCCGGCTGGCGACCACGTTCGCCTCCGGCGACCCGGTCAGCGTCAGCGCGGTCAGCGCGGTGCTCGACGCCATATCTGGTCCCTGGGTCTACACCGGCGCGTTCGGCACCGGCGCCCAGATGAAGTACATCGCCAACCTGCTCCTCGCGGTGCACACGGTCGCGGCGGCCGAGGCGATGGCGCTGGCTAGGCGCAGCGGCCTGGACCTCGAACTCGTCCAGAAGACGCTGGACAACTCCATCGCCGGCTCCGCGATCTGGCGGCAACGCGGCCCCATGATGGCCGAACGCGCCTGGTCTCCCGCCCCCGGCCCCATCCTCACCCTGCAGCCCATCCTGGAGCAGATCGAGGCGCACGCCGCCCAGACCGGCTTGTCCACCCCCGTGTTCGCCGCGGCCAAGGAGGCCTTCGACAAGGCGGTCGCCGACGGGTGGGGCCACCTGGATATCGCCTCGGTCCACGATCAGGCATCCGGGGTTTCCGCGCTAGAGGAGTCGCCATGACCTGGTCCCTGGCCACCTACACCGCCGCGGGCAGCACCGGCCTGGGCGCGCTCCGCGCGGACGGTACGCTCGTCGCGCCGACCGACCTCAAGCGCTGGGCCAGCGGGTTCGAGCTCATCTGCGACTGGCAGGCGGCCGAGCCCGTGCTCCGCGAGCTGGACACCGACGCCGCGCCGGCCGTGGACTACAACCACCTGCTGCCGCCGCTGCAGTGGCCGCGCAAGGTGATCTGCGCCGGCGTCAACTACCGCAAGCACATGCACGAGATGGGCGGCGAGATCCCGGCGCAGGGGTGGCGTCCGTTCTTCTTCCTCAAGGCACCCACCACCTCGGTGATCGGCCCCTACGACCCGATCATGATTCAGCACGCGGCCCAGGCCAGGTACGACTGGGAAGCCGAGCTGGCCGTGGTCATCGGGACCAAAGGCAAGAACATTTCCGCCGAACGAGCCCTGGCTCACGTGGCCGGCTACTGCGTGTCCAACGACGTGACCGCCCGCGGCTATCACAAGCGGGACATCGTCCCGGCCGCGGCCTTCAGCTACGACTGGTTCGCGGCCAAGTCGATGGAGGGCTCATTGCCGCTTGGCCCGGGCATCACGCCCGCGTTCTGCGTGCCCGATCCGCAGGACCTGCGGCTGCGGCTGTGGGTGAACGGCGAGCTGCAGCAGGACGAGTCCACCGCGGACATGGTCTGCTCGGTCGCCGAGCTGATCGCGGCGGCCAGCGAGGTCGTCACGCTCGAGCCTGGCGACGTCATCGCCACCGGCACGCCGGCCGGCGTCGGCGTGGGCCGTGGCCTGTACCTGCGCGGCGGCGACGTCGTCCGCGTCAGCATCGACGGTCTCGGCGCCCTGGAGAACACCGTGATCGATCCAACGGAGGAAACATCATGATCTTCGTGACCCACCAACTGCCCGTCAACGTGCCCGGTGAGCCGCACCTGGACCGCGGCGCCGTCTGGGACGGCCTGGTGCTGAAGGCCGACAACGCCCTGCCGTTCGTGCCCAGCATGACATTCTGCGAGGTCACCCAGCGGTACGGCGACACCGTCTTCGACCGCGACATCGACTTCCGCGGCGCGCGCTTTACCGAGCGGATCACCCTGGAAAAACCGCACCGGGTCACCTTTACCCGGATCGCCGGGCCGGTACTCGGCACCATTGTCAATGAAATAGAGGGTGGCGCCAACGAGATCGAGGGTTCCGACGACGATCTGTCGCTCCGGTTCAGCTTCGCTCTCGTCGTCACGGGCGTGGAGGGCGGATCCGCCGAGGAGCAGGAGTACGCCGACTCGATGACCGGTGATTACCTCAAGGCCGTGGCGGCCACCCTGAACGCCATGCGCCGCCTGGCCGAGAACAAGAACGCCGTGTCGGCGTAGTCCCGAAAGGAACATCCTCATGTCCGTGACCACGTCTGACTCGACCACGCCCGATTCGACCACGTCGTCGAGGGTTGACGAGCAGCTGCGACGGCGCATCGCCGAGCAACTGGCCGGAACGTTTAAGGGCGAGATCATCGGCCCGGATCATGCCGAGTACCCCCAGGCGCGCCAGGTCTGGAACGCCATGATCGACCGGCACCCCGGCCTCATCCTGCGCTGCACCAGCACGCAGGACGTGGTCGCCGCGGTTAACGTGGCCCGCGCCCACGGGCTCGCGCCGTCGGTCCGCTGCGGCGGCCACAACGTAGCAGGCAAGGGCATGTCCGACGGCGGCCTGACCATCGACCTGAGCGGGCTGCGCGAGGTGACCGTTGACACCGAGCGCAAGCTGGTGCACGCGGGCGGTGGCTGCCTGCTCGGCAGCGTCGACGCGGCCACCGGCCCGCACGGCCTGATCGTCCCGGCGGGCATCATGTCCGAGACCGGCGTGGCCGGCCTGGCCCTGGGCGGCGGCATCGGCTGGTTCTCCCGCATGTACGGACTGACCTGCGATAACTTCGTATCGCTTGAAGTTGTCCTGGCCAGCGGGGAGGTCATCGAGGTCTCGGCCGAGGAGCACCCTGACCTGTTCTGGGCGCTGCGCGGCGGAGGCGGCAACTTCGGCATTGTCACCCGGTTCACCTTCCAGGCCTACGACTTCGGCCCGATGATGCGCATCGGCGTCTCGGTCTACGAGCCCGACGACGCCGTCGAGGCGCTGCGTGAGTATGCGCGCATCGTCCCGACGCTACCGCGCAGCGTCGGCTGGCACGCCGCACTCAAGCACGACATGCCGGTGCTGCCGTTCGTCCCGCCCGAGTACGTGGGCAAGCGCCTGCTGATGCTGATCTCGATGTGGCTGGAGGATGCCGAGGACCCCGCAGGCGTCGAGCTCATCGACCAGCTGAGCAATGTCGGCCAGCCCTGCATCAAGGCCACCACCGTGCTGCCCTTCGGCGCGGGCGTGCAGCACCTGATCGACAAGGAGTTTGAGGACGGCCACCGGTATTACACCAAGGAAGCGCACGTCGCTGACCTGGCCGATGACGCCATCGACCGGCTGTATGACTTCTGGAAGGACATGCCGATGGAGGGCGAGGTCGAGATCATCGGCCTCGGCGGCGCGATCGGCGACGTGCCAGAAGCCGACACGGCGTTCTCCAACCGCGGCTACCTGCTCTGGCTGAACTTCGCCATGCGCTGGGACGACGCGGCCAACGACACCGACTACATCAGCCGGACCCGCACGATCGTGGGGGACCTGGCCCCCTGGGTCGGCAAGGGCGTCTACGTCAACATGCTCAACTTCGATGAACTGGACCGCGTGGTCGAGGCCCTCGGCGGCCCGGAGAAGCACGCCAAGCTAGCCAGCCTCAAGGCCTCCTACGATCCCGAGAACCTCTTCCGGATGAACTACAACATCCCCCCCGCCCCCTGACACCGGCCCGCTGACGAGTGCCCCGGACGCCGGCTGGCCGGCGTCCGAGGCGCGCACCGGTCCATCAGGGGATCGGTGCGCCTGTTAGGTTTCCAGGGTGATGGGTAAGAGGGGCCGATGAGTTCTAGCCCGCCGTCGTCCCCCCCTGTGCCGCCTCCGGGGACCGAAAAACCGCGCCGTTACCGGCCCAGGCTCCGGTACGAGCTGATCGGCTGCGGGCTGCATGGCCACGAGCTGCTCGGTACGGACGCGGCCGAGCTGCGGCCGGAAGACGACCTGTTCGCGCGCGATCAGGGCGGCCTGCGCTGGTACCGGTGTCTGCGATGCGACTCGTGGGTGGCGCTCGCCCCGCCGGAGGAACCCGCGCGGCGGTACCCGCCGCCCCGCGCCGACGTCGAGCTTCCGCTGCGGGGCAAGCCGCTGCACGACCGGTACATCCTGCGGCTGATCGCCGCCGAACGGGTGGTGCACTTCCTTGTCCTGGGCACGCTGGCGGCCGCCGTGCTGTTGTTCGCCAACAACCAGGCCAGGCTGAACCAGGATTTCACCAGCATCCTCAAGGATCTTCAGGGCGGCCTGGGCGGACCTGTCGTCAGCAGCAACCACGGCATCGTGCACGACCTGCGGTCGCTGTTCGCCGTCAGCACCACCACCTTGTACCTGGTCGGCGTGGCGATCGCGGCCTACGCAGTGATGGAGGGCGTGGAGTCCGTCGGGCTCTGGCTGGGCAAACGGTGGGCGGAGTACCTGACGTTCGTCGCGACGATCGTTTTCGTGCCCTATGAGGTGTACGAGCTGGCCAAGAGCGTGTCCTGGCTGAAGGCGCTGACGCTGGTGCTCAACCTGGCGGTGGCCGCCTATCTGCTGTTCGCCAAGCGGCTGTTCGGGCTGCGCGGGGGCGGCCGGGCCGAGCAAGCCGAATACGACGCCGACGTCGGCTGGCCCGCCATCGAGCGGTCCACCCCACGGGCGGCCGCCGAGCCGCAGCCGCCGCAGCCGCCGCCGCAGCCGCCGCCGCCGCCGCCGGAGTCACCGCAGCCGCCGGAGCCGCCGGAGCCACCCGGAGGTCAGCCTTCGGTATCAGGCCAGGGTGCGGTCCTGCGAGCGGGGATCACTGACGACGGTGCCGCTGTGTAGACGCCGACCATGGCGCGGTCTCGCCAGGCCGCGGTCACAAATTTATCCCCAGGTGAAGTCGGTGGTCAGCGATGAGCGACCTGCCCCCCCGTCACCCGCTCCTCCCCAGCCACATAAGAATCCCTGAGTCACACAAGACCAGCGTTTTAGTGGAAGATTCTGGTCTTACGGATAGTTTTGTGGACAATAGTCCCCAAAACTATCCAC
>JBEKKH010000182.1:0-17907 GCA_050010815.1 Streptosporangiaceae bacterium
TGATCATGTGCTTGTGAGAACAACAGAATCAGAAGCGGCTGCGGCTGCCAGCATAGGCGTGCGGACGGCGGGGCGGAAACGGGACGAGCTGCTGGGCGCGCTGCACTCGTGCTTCGCGCGGGCCGAGGTGTTCACGCAGGCCGGGAAATACGTGAACGCCTAGGCCGCCCTGAAGTGTCAGGGAATCCGGGGTGTGTGCGCCCGGAATCCTTCAGCCTGGGCCTTTAGGCGGAGCGTGGCGGCTGGCGGTATCCTAAGCGGTGAGGAGAGATGGACGGATGGCAATGAGACGGCGGGAACCGCCAGTGCCGCTGACAATCCAGGCGCTGGGCGACAAGCTGGATCAGCTGACGGCTGGTCAGGCTAGCTATGAGGACCTGCTGGGCAGGCTCGCCGATGGCCAGCAACGGCACGCGGAAGTGCTCGATCTTCACACCGGCAAGCTGAACGAGCTTATCGGCGGCCAGAACGCGCACACCAGCCTGCTGAGACAGCTAGTCCGCGGCCAGGAACGGCAGACAGAGCTGCTGGAGCAACTCCTCCGAAGCCAGGGAGGGAACCCCCCGCCCTCGCCCCCCACGTAGATCGCGGCGGCCCGTCGCGGACTGATGCCCGCCGTTCCGCCTAGCGTGCGCAGCACCTAACTGCAGCCCGACAGCATGTAACCCCTGGTCCGGGCCTTGATGCGTTTTCTTGCACTGACCTGGGCCGCCGGAGCCGGGGCAGGCTCAGCTCACGGGTGTAGGTTCCCGGCGTACTTTTCCAGTTGATCTTGGTTGACCTGCGGTTTCCCAGCGAGTTTTCCACTATTCCGGCCGAGCCTTACCATGTGGGACTTCCACTTCGGCGGCTCGTGCCCGGCACGCGGACAGCAGCCGTTGGTGAACCTGCCGCGCCACCAGGCAGGATTCGCCGCGCTTCGCACGAGTCTTCCAATTGGACATCCAGTGGAAAACTCCCCTGGGAATTGGAAGTGTTCCCAGGGAACCTACAACGGGGCCGGCCGGCCTTTCATCTGGCCGGTGAAACGCTGCCAGTCGTGCGGGCTGAAGGCCAGTATGGCCCCGTCCTGGTCTTTGCTGTCGCGGACGGCGACGCAGGCGGGGGCGGCGGCTACTTCGATGCAGTTCCCGCCGTTGCTGCCGCTGTAGCTGGAGGTGCGCCAGGTCAGGCCGTCTAGCTGGTCCATCGTTCCTCGGTCACTTTCTCGATCAGGCTCAGGGAGGCGCGGCCGGGCAGGGCCTCGGTGCGCAGCGCGTCAAATCGTACGGACATCCGGGCGCCCACGTCGGGATCCTCCAGGGTCTGCCCCTCATGCGCCGTCTCCAGGTACACGATAGCGGGCAAACCGGCCAGCTCAGCGATCGCGAACGCGCCCAGCAGCCCCGGATGCGCACCGGCACCCGGGATCACCTGCACGGTGACATTCGGCCGCCGGGCCGCGCCGGCCAGGTGGAGTAGCTGCTCGTGCATGACCTTGACGCCGCCGACCTCGCGGGTCAGGACATTCTCATCCAGCAGCACCCACAGCATCGGCGGCGGCGGTTCGTCCCGGTCCAGGATGACCTGCCGGGCGATCCGCGCCGCGACCCGCTCCTCGATCACCTCGGCGCTGGTGTTGGGGTGGGTTTCCAGCACCGCCCGGGCGTACGCCTCGGTCTGCAGCAGCCCGGGGATGAGGGTGTGCTCGAACAGCCGCAGCGAGGTGGCCTGGCTCTCATAGGGCTGGAACGGGCGGAACCCGGAGCTGAACGGCACGTCCCGGAGCCGTTTCTCCAGCCGGCCGAACGTCCCCGGCGTCGCGAACGCCTCGTCGCAGCGTCCGGCGAAGTCGCGGGACGGGGACCGGTGCCCCGATTCGATCATGGAGATCAGCGAGGCGCTGTAGTTCAGCCGGGCGGCCGGCTCAGAGCGGCGAGTTCCCGCTGGGCGCGCAGCTCGTCCGCGAACACGGCCAGCGCGGACCGGTCCGGATCACGCCTGGAGCTCATCTGCCACACCTCGCCACCAAGTCCGCGGGCCTGCCACACCTGCCGCCGCTGCCCGTACGGCGGCGCGTGCTCCCTGTCCACGGTACGCCCGCCCGGCCAGCATAGGCAGCAACCCAGCACGCCACGCCGACCCGGAAGGGACCCCGGATGAACCCCGACCCGCCAGCCGTCGAACCACCCCGGCACCCGCTGCCCGCACTGGCCACGTTCGAGCTGTCCCGGTACCGCCGCGACCTCGAACACGCTCTGAGGTGCCTTCCCACCACCGCCCCGGCCCGCCAGCACGTCCAGCAGCAGCTAGCCGAGGCCATGGCCGAGCAGGACTCCCGCACCACCACCCCGCGAGCACCCAGCGATGGGCACCGCCCGTACCCATGACCGGCCCGTGCTCCCTGCCCGGCCCGCCCGCGATGACCATGATGAGGCCGAACGGCCCGGGGTGCGTGCCCACCGCCAGCCCTCCGTGCCCCCGGCCCGGGACCGCCCGCCCTGTCCTCCCCAGCCTGGGACACCGGCCCTGGCGACCGTCCCGGCATCCGGGCCGCCTGATCAGGTGCCCGGGGACCTGCCCGCGCGGGTCTTCCGTGCCCTCTACCAAGATTCCGACTTGCACGACGCCGGCGGGATCTTCGTCGCGGTTCCGAAAGGCAGCTCGTGCTTTGCCGGATTCAGCCTGGGGCCTCCGGGAACTCTGGGGCTATTGTTAGAGACGGAGCAATCCGAGTACCGCGCCCCAGACCGACTCAACCGCGCAAGTCCCGTTAATAGTCCGGCCCGGATTCCATCGTGCCGGGGCTATCCGTCAGCCGGACATGGGCCGCCGGGCGCGGGACTTGCGCGCCGCCGATCCGGGAGCCCCGGCCGACCCGGACACCTCGGTATCGCCCGCGCTGGGCCTGGTACCGAGTCCGTGCCTGACCAGGGACTGCGCGGTTCGCACCACCACCTCCAGCGAACCCCGGCGCGGGTTCCACCACTCGGCGGCCCAGTTGAGCGCGCCGAGCACCAGCATCCGCGCCGCCCTCGAATCTAGGTCCGGGCGGAGCAGCCCGGCGCTGTCCGCGTCCTGCAGCAGCTTGCGCCAGGTGTCGCCGTACTGCGACGCCTCGGCGGCGTACCTGATGGCGATGCTCTCCGGCACCTGCCCCGCGTTGCGGATCGACGCGGTCGTGTAGTCGGAGATCTCAAGTGAGTACCGCAGGTGCGCTTCGACCGCGGCGTCGATGCGCTCGAGCGGGCCCGCGCCGGGCGGTAGCGCGGCCAGGATACCGGTGACGTGCTCGCGCATGTGCGCGATGCCCGACCACATCACCTCTTCGATCAGGTCATCGCGTGAGGGGAAGTAGTAATAGATGGCCGGTGCCTGGATCTCGGCCTGGTCGGCCACGTCGCTCAGCCGGGTGCCCGCGTATCCCTTCCGGCTCAGCACGTGCGCAGCGGCGTCGAGGATCCGCTCCCTGGTCCTCGCCGACTTCGAGCCGGTTTCCTCTGCCACGGCCACGTCCGATTTTCTAGGCACGAGTCAATTATAGATTCCTGGACGCGTCCCGGCCCTGACCCGTTGACCCGGACGGCGGCTCCTCCTCGGACAGACTGCTCACGACGGCTCCCTGGAGACTGGCCTTAATCCTGTGTCTAACATTAATAAAAGCTTTTCCAAGTGCTTGCGGCTCAGGGAGCGTGATCGATGCGGTCTCCGGCCGTCGAGGGTCCGTACTTCGACGAGCTGGCCGTCGGCCAGGAGTTCGGCCGTGCGCCCGGTCTCACGCTGACGCCGGGGCTGGCCGCCGCGCATCAGGCCATCACCGGGGACCGGCTCGCGCTCGCCCTTGACCATGAGCTGTGCCATCAGGTCACCGGCGGTGGCCCGGTGGCGCCTCCCGGCCTGGTCTGGGACGTCGCGATCGGCCAGTCGACGCTGGTCACCCAGCACGTCAAGGCCAACCTGTTCTACCGCGGGCTGGCCTTCCGCCACGCCCCGCGGCTCGGCGACACGCTCCGGACCTCCACCCGGGTGGTGGCGCTGCGGCAGAACCAGCCGCGGGAAGGCCGCGCGCCCACCGGGCTTGCGGTCCTGCGGATCACGACCGTGGACCAGCAGCGGCGTCCGGTGCTGGACTTCTGGCGCTGCGCCATGCTGCCGCTGCGCGACCAGACCAGGCAGACCAGGCATGCCGATGACCTCGCCTCCGTCGGTCATCCGGCCACGCCGGCCAGCGTGAAGGCGCTCGTCGGCGGCTGGCAGCTGGCCCGGTTCGCCCGGTACGCAGGCGGCCCCCGCTGGTCGGAGCTGCGTCCGGGCCAGTCCTGGCCGGTGGCCGGCGGCGACGTGGTCTCCAGCGCGGCCGAGCTGGCCCGGCTTACGCTTAACGTGGCGGCGGTCCACCATGACGCGGCCGCCGCGGGCGGCCAGCGCCTGGTCTACGGCGGCCACGCCATCGGGCTGGCGCTGTCCCAGGCGGCCCGCTCGCTGCCTTCCATGGTCACCGTGGCGGCCTGGCACGGCTGCGACCACCTCGGCCCGGTACACGAAGGCGACACGCTGCGCAGCACGGTCTCCGTCGAGCAGGTCGACGAGATCCCCGGCGGCGGCCTCGTGCACCTGCGCTCCCTGGTCCGGGCGGAAGGGCCATCGGCGGAGCTAAGCGACCCCTACGGAGCCGACAGGACCAAGCCGCGCGACGTCCTTGACTGGCGCTACGTCGCCGTCGTCGCCTGACGTGCTGCCGCCCCGCTCGAAACCGGGGCGGCCGCGATGCCCCGCACGGTGGCCCGGAGCTCGTCGTGTTCGGCCCATAGACGGGCATATTTTTTTACTCTAACATCAAGAACTTGTGCCGCCTGGGGCGAAATCTGCTCACCGCCGTAGACTGCGACATGTGTACCCAGGCACGTACGCGGCGCACGCGCCGGACCGGCTCGCGGCGGTCATGACCGGGACGGGTGAATCGCTCAGCTACGCCGACCTCGAGCGCCGGTCGGTCCAGCTGGCGCACGTGCTGTACGACGCGGGCCTGCGGCCCGGTGACGTGGTGGCGCTGCTGACCGAGAACAACCTGCGCGCCTTCGAGGTGTACTGGGCCGCGATGCGCTCCGGGCTGTACATCACCGCCGTCAACTTCCGGCTCAAGCCGGACGAGGTCGCCTACATCGTCGACGACTGCGACGCGGCCGCCCTCATCGTCTCGGCCGAGCAAGCCGAGACCGCGGAGGCGATCAGCGCCCAGACCGGGAAGGTGAAGCTCCGGCTGGCCTTCGGGGGCCCGGTGGCCGGGCACGGCTCCTACGAGGAGATCATCGCCGGGGCCCCGGCCGAACCGTTCGCCGATCAGCCGCACGGGGCCCCGATGCTGTACTCCTCGGGCACGACCGGCCAGCCCAAGGGCGTTCGGCCGCCGTTGCCCGGAGTCCAGGTGTCGCAGGCCGGCGACCCGGTCGTGGTGCTGGCGGGCCGGTTCTTCGGCGTCACCAGTGATTCGGTGTATCTCTCACCCGCGCCTCTCTATCACGCGGCGCCGCTGCGCTGGTCCGCCGCGGTCCAGGCGCACGGCGGCACCGTGGTCGTGATGAAGAAGTTCGACGCCGAGCAAGCGCTGCAGGCCATCGAGGACAGGCACGTGACCCACGCGCAGTTCGTGCCGACGATGTTCGTCCGGATGCTGCAGCTGCCGCCAGAGGTGCGGGAGCGCTATGACGTCTCCAGCTTGCAGGTCGCCATCCACGCCGCGGCGCCGTGCCCGGTCGAGGTCAAGCAGAAGATGATCGTCTGGTCTGCGCCGAGGACGGGACCGAGCTGCCCGCGGGGGAGATCGGCGGCGTCTACTTCGAACGCGATACCGTCCCGTTCGGCTACCACAATGACCCGGACAAGACCCGCGCGGCCCAGCACCAGCAGCACCCGGCCTGGACCACCGAGAACGTGCTGGCCCTGCACCCGGCGGTCTACGACGTGGCCGTCATCGGCGTGCCCGATCCGGAGATGGGGGAGTCGGTCGCCGCGTTCATCTCACCTGCCGCGGGTACGGTCCCCGGCCCGGAGCTGGCGCAGGAGATCACCGCCTTCGTGAAGTCGAAGATAGCCAAATACGCGAGGCGCTGACGAGGCGCCGGCAGAAACGGAGGACCGGTCGTGACCATACGCCGAGCAGCGATCGTGGCACCGCTGCGGACCCCGGTGGGCATCTTCGGCGGGAGCCTGCGCCCGGTAGCCGCCGAAGATCTTGCCGCCACCGTCATCAAGGCGGTGCTCGAGGCGACCGGGATCGACCCGGAGCTTATCGAGGACGTCGCGTTCGCCCAGTCCTACGCCAACAGCGAGGCGCCCTGCATCGGGCGATGGGCCGCACTGCAGGCGGGCTTGCCGGTCAGCGTGCCGGGATTCCAGATTGACCGGCGCTGCGGCGGCGGGCTGCAGGCCGTCATCACCGCGGCCATGATGGTGCAGACCGGCGCGGCCGACGTGGTGCTGGCCGGCGGCGTGGAATCCATGAGCAACATCGAGCACTACACCACCTCGGTTCGCTGGGGCGCCCGGTCAGGGAACCAGTTCCTGTACGACCGGCTCGACCGGGGCCGGGAGCGGTCCCAGCCGGAATGGCGCTTCGGCCCGATCTCCGGGATGATCGAGACCGCCGAGAACCTGGCCGAACGCTACGGCATCACCAGGGACGAAGCGGATGCCTACGCCGTCCGCAGCCATCAGCGGGCCGCCGCCGCCCAGGCGGCGGGCCGGTTCGACGACGAGGTGGTCCCGGTCGCGGTGCCGCAGCGGCGCGGCGACCCGGTCCTGGTCTCCGCCGACGAGGGCGTGCGGCCTGATTCCACCCTCGAGGCGCTGGCCAAGCTGCGCACGCTCATGCCGGGAGGCACGGTCACGGCGGGCAACGCCAGCCAGCAGAACGACGCGGCCGCGGCCTGCCTGGTGGTGGCCGAGGACCGGCTCGGCCCGCTCGGCCTGGAGCCGCTCGGCTACCTGGCCGGCTGGGCGGCGGCCGGCTGCGAGCCCGCCACCATGGGCATCGGCCCGGTGCTGGCGGTTGAGAAGCTCTTTTCCCGAACGGACCTGGGTTTCAGCTCCATCGACCTGGTCGAGCTGAACGAGGCGTTCGCCGTGCAGGTGCTCGCCGTGCTGGCCGGCTGGGGCTGGAACGAGGAAGACAAACTCAACGTCAACGGGTCAGGCATCTCACTGGGCCACCCGATCGGTGCCACCGGGGCGCGGATGCTCGCCACCGGACTGCGCGAGCTGCGGCGCCGCCAGGGCCGGTACCTGCTGGAAACCATGTGCGTCGGCGGCGGCCAGGGCGTGGCCGCGGTCTTCGAGGCGGCCTGAGCCGGTCTCATTAATTCGTAGGGAGCAGAAGTGACCGGCTTGAGCATCGCGGTGATCGTCGAGGCCGTCCGCACCCCGTCGGGCAAGGGCAAGCCGGGCGGCGCGCTGTCCGGCGTGCACCCGGTGGACCTGCTCGCCACCGCGATCGAGGCCCTGATCACCCGCACCGGGCTTGACCCGGCGCTAGTGGAGGACGTCATCGCCGGCTGCGCCCAGCAGGTGGGCGAGCAGTCGGGCAACATCGCCCGCAACGCCAGCCTGGCGGCCGGGCTGCCCGAGTCCGTGCCGGCCACCACGATCAACCGGCAGTGCGGGTCCAGCCAGCAGGCGGCGGCGTTCGCGGCCCAGGGCGTGATGGCGGGCGGTTACGACGTCGTCATCGCGGCCGGGGTCGAGTCGATGAGCGCGGTGCCGCTCGGCAGCTCCCGCCCGCCGAGCCTGGGCCAGCGCAACGCGGCGCGCTACCCCGGTGGCCTGGTGCACCAGGGGATCTCCGCCGAGCTCGTCGCGGCGCGCTGGAAGCTGGACCGCGACCAGCTGGACGCGTACTCGGCCGAGTCGCACCGCCGGGCCGCGGCCACCGCGGCGGCGGGCGGTTTCGCCGCGGAGATCGTCTCGGTGCCGGCGCAGGCCGGGCCGGTCAGCGCCGACGAGACGGTCCGGGCCGGGACGACGGCGGCCACGCTGGCGGCGCTGCGGCCCTCGTTTCGTACCGACGAGCTGGCCGCCCGGTTCCCCGAGATCGACTGGGAGATCACCCCGGGCAACTCATCGCCGCTGACCGACGGCGCCTCGGCCGTCCTGATCATGAGCCAGGCCGCGGCCCGCAGGCTCGGCCTGCGGGCGCGAGCCCGGTTCCACGCGTTCTCCGTGGTGGGCGACGATCCGCTGATGATGCTGACCGGACCGATCCCGGCCACCCGCAAGGTGCTGGCCCGCAGCGGGCTCTCGCTCGACGACATCGACGCCTACGAGGTCAACGAGGCCTTCGCCCCGGTACCGCTGGCGTGGGCGGCCGAGTTCGGCGCGGACCCGGCCCGGCTCAACCCGCGCGGCGGCGCGATCGCGCTCGGCCACGCGCTCGGCTCGTCCGGCACCCGGCTGCTGGTCACGCTGGTCAACCACCTCGAGCAGACCGGCGGCCGGTACGGGCTGCAGACCATGTGCGAGGCCGGCGGGATGGCCAACGCGACCATCATCGAGCGCCTGTAGATCCTGGACACGCGACCGCATCCTCTGGGCCAGCCCCGCCGACCAAGCCTGGCACGCCAGTCAAAAAGACGTGCAATCCGCCGCGGCGCTCCCCGAAAATGTCATAACCATCCTCTAGAATCGAATTAGAAAGCTAGAGGAGGCATGAGCCGCGGACACCAGGAGGTGAGCATCGCGATGAGTACCGCCCCGGCCAGCACGAACGAGGCGCTGGAGATGCTGACCTCCGCGCTCGGCTACCTGGCCGCCGCTGACCCGACCCAGATGCCCGCGAGTGAGCAGGCCGAGTGCCTGCAAGCGCTGGAACGATCCGATGCGGTCGAGACTGCTGCCCGGGCCCGTGTCCTGGGTGCGTTCACCGTCGGGAAGGGCTACGCCGAGGACGCGGACTACAGCCCGAGGGCGTGGCTGATCCACAAGACCCGGATTACCCGCGGTGCCGCCACGGGGCACACCGCCTGGGCCGCCCGGGCCCGGGTCCACCCCCGCATCCTGGCCGCGATGGCTACCGGAGAGGTCACCGAGCCTTACGCCCGGACCCTTTGCCAGTGGACCGACAAGATTCCCGAGGACTGCCGGGACGCCGCCGATGCGATTCTGGCTGCCGCGGCCGTCAAGGGGATGGACTTGCGGGACCTGGCGGCGCTGGCCGCAGAGATTCAGTCCCGCGCCTGCCCGGCCCCCGACCCCGACCCGGGGAAGTCGTTCGAGGACCGGGCGGTCCGGCTGGAGACTACGTTCGGCGGCGCCGGGGTCCTGTCCGGTGACCTCAGCCCCGAGTGCACCGCGCTGGTGGGAACGGTCCTGGACGCGCTGTCCGCCCCGCGCGGCGCGGAGGACTCCCGCAGTCATGCGCAGCGGTATCACGATGCTTTGCACGAGGCGATGCACCGCCTGGTTGCTGCCGGTCTGCTCCCGGACCGGGCCGGGCAGCCGTCGAAAGCGCTGGCGCATATCTCGCTGGCGGACCTGATGGTCCTGGATGGCGATTCGGTGCTGCAGGAGCAGTGGATCGAGCGGGTCCGGGCCGAGTGGGCCGGGCGCCGTGCCGCCGCGTCGGTGGGGGGCAGTGACGGTGCCGCGTGGCTGGAAGGGGAGGAGGCAGAGGGGTTCGCGTGCGACGCGTCGATTACTCCGGTGGTCTTCGGTGAGGTGAACCCGGCGGTCCTGGATGACCTGGTCCGGTTGTGCGTGCAACTGGGCTCCTACCATGGCCGCCCGGCCCCCGCCGCCGATCCTGTTCCCGGCGGCGCCCCCGCGGATTCCGGGCCGGTCCCTTCGGCCGCCGCGGGTCCAAAGGCTTCCCCGGTGCCGCCGGGCCTGCTCAGTCGCGAGGCACTGGAACGGGAAATCATCCGCAGGGCTGTCGCCCTGGTCTCGGGGCCCAGCGGCCTGGCCGGGTTCCTGCGCCGGGAGCAGCTCGGCGCCCGGCTGGCCGGCCCGAGCCTGCCGTTGGATGTCGGGTACGCCGACAGCGTCCCGGCGTCGATCCGGAACGCGGTCAAGGCGCGGGACAGGTTCTGCCAGTGGGCCGGCGGCTGTCATCAGCCCGCGTCGGCGTGTGAGGTGCATCATCTTAAGCACAAGGGCCGCGGTGGCGAGACGAGTCTTGAAAATTGTATTCTCATTTGCTGGTTCCATCATCACGTGATGATCCACCGGATGGGCTGGACCCTGGTCCGCCACCCCGACGGCACCACCATGGCCTGGAACCGGGATAAGAGCAAGGTCCTGCGCAGCCACAGCCCGCCCGCCCGCGCCGGGTAAGCCCCGGCCCCCTCGGGGTGGCGGGTCCGTACCACTAGATACTGCCATGGGAGCCACGGCCGGACCCCGCCACGACACTTTAAATCGAATTGGGATTAAACTCTCCCGAAGCGGCCGGCAGAGGGGAGTCCGCGTGAGCGACTACATCGACATTGAGGCCAGGCGGGCCGCGCTGCGAGCCCGCTTCCCGGTCTGGGCGCCGGTCACCCTCAGCGAGTTCCTGCACCGGTCGGCGGCCGAGTACGGCGACCGCCCGTTCGTGTTGACCGACGAGCGGACCGCCAGCTACGCCGAGGTGGACGCCTGGGCCAGTGAGCTGGCGGACGGGCTAGCCGCCCTGGGCGTCCGGGCCGGCGACCGGGTCGGCATGCTGATGGCGAACTACCTGGAGTTCGTTCCGGTGAAGTTCGCGATCGCGCGGGCCGGCGCGGTCGCGATCCCGTTCAACTACCTGTACCGGCAGGACGAGCTCGGCTACGTGCTGCGCCAGTCACGGTGCCAGGTCCTGGTCACCATGACCAGCTTCAGCGGGCTGGATTACCTGCAGATGCTGGACGCGATCGCGCCTGGCTGGTCCGATGGCCCGGTGGCGGAGCTGCCTGACCTGCGTCACGTCGTGCTCCTGCATACCGGCGGTGCGGCCCGGGATGACGCGCCTGAGGACGGTCCGGGCCAGGTCCGACGGGACGTGCTCGACGTGGCCGGCCTGGCCGCCCTCGGCCGACGGCATCCGGGCACGGCCGACGCCGCCACGGTAACGCCCGACAGCCCCGGCGACATCCTGTACACCTCGGGCACCACCGGGCTGCCCAAGGGCGTGGTCGTGTCGCACGACGCGGTGCTGCGGACCAGCTATGCATCGGCGCTGACTCGCGCCTACCAGGACGGCCGGCGCATCCTGTTCTCGCTGCCGTGCTATCACATGTTCGGGTACGTGGAGGGGCTGCTGTCGGCCATGTTCGTCGGCGGCGCGATCATCCCGCGGACGGCATTCTCGCCCGCCGACTACGTCGCCTCGGTCCAGCGGCACCGGGCCACCGAGATCCTGGCCGTGCCCACGATGACGGTCGCCCTGCTCGAATACCCGGAGCTGGCGAGCTGCGATCTGTCCTCGCTGACCGCGATCTTGTCCGGCGCGGCTCCGGCCCCGGTCTGGCTCTGGCAGAAGGTCCGGGCCGAGCTGGGCGTCACGGAGATCACCACGGGATACGGGATGACCGAGTGCGGGGGGGCGATGACCCTGACCCTGCCGGAAGACCCGCTGGAGTTCCACTCCGCAACGGTCGGGCGGCCCAAGCTAGCCGGCGCCGCCGGTCTACCCGAGCGCGGCGGGGATCTGTGCGTGTACAAGGCCGTCGATCCGCTGACCGGCGCCGACCTGCCCGCCGGGGGCGAAGGCGAGCTTGTCTCGACCGGGCCGACGCACATGCTGGGCTACTGGGACAAGCCCGGGGAGACCGGGCAGGCGCTGCGCGAGGGCTGGGTGTACTCAGGCGACCTCGGCATCGTCTCACCGGACGGGTACCTGCGGGTGACCGGGCGCAGCAAGGAGCTGTACAAGAGCGGCGGCGAGCTGGTCATGCCGAAGGAGATCGAGGAGCTGCTCACCCGGCATCCCGGGGTGAGCCAGGCCTTCGTGGTGGGTGTCGCCGACGACCGGTGGGGTGACGTCGGCTGCGCCTGGATCGTGCCCGAGCCGGGCGCTGCCGTGGACGCCGGCGAGCTCGTCGCCTGGTGCAAGGAAAAGCTGGCGCGGTTCAAGGTTCCCCGCCACGTCCTGTTCCTGTCCGCCGCCGAGCTGCCGACCACGCCGACCGGCAAGGTGCAGAAATTCCGCCTCGCCCAGCGGGCCGCGGAGCGGATTCACGCCTAGCCCGACGGCTCTCGCTACCGGCCCTCGGCTTTGGCGGCGAGCCGGTACGTGCGGGTGTCTCGGCACACGAAACCGAGTCGTTCGTAGAGCCGGTTCGCTGACCCGCGGGATGGTCGCGAGGTCAGGTCAAGGGTCTGTGCGCCGGCCGCGCGGGCCAGCCGGACGGCCTCAAGAGTCAGCGCCGCGCCGACACCGTGCCCGCGTGCCCGCTCATCGACGACGACATCCTCGATCCAAGCTCGCAGTCCCGTCGGGAGGCAGCAGGCGGTTGATGGCGGCCACGTCGTCGTCGGCGACTTCCTGCATGACCTGTATCTCGAAGTTCGTGACGGGGACTTTAGTGCGGACGAGCTTGCGGCTCAGGGCATTGCCGAACCGCCGCCGACCGCCACCACCTGGCCGGTAACCTGCCGCGCGGCCAGCGGCGAGGAGATCCACAGCACGGCGCCGGCCACGTCGGCGGCCGTGGTCATCCGGCGCAGCGGCTGCTGCCTGAGCACGGAGTCGGCTTGCTCGGCGGTGAAGACCGCGTCCGGTCCGTCTGCCCACACGCTGTGCGGTCCGGCCTGCGCACCGTCAGCCGGGATGACCAGGCCCGGTGCTACCACGTTGGACCGGATGCCGTGCCGTCCGTTCTCCCTGGCGACGGTCCGGGCCAGCGCGATCAGGCCGGCCTTGGTGCTGCCGTAGATGCCCTGCCTGATCGCGCCGAAGGCAGAGTCGCTCGAGATGAACACCACAGCGCCGCCGCCGGCCTCGCGCATGGGCCCGAGCACGGCCTGCGTGCAGGCGAACGCCGTGTACAGGTTCACCTCGATGGTGTGCTGCCACAGACCGCGGTCAGTCTGGTCGGCGAAGAAGCCCGGCTTGCTCCAGCCGGCGTTGTTGACCAGCACATCGACACCGCCCCACGCGCTGACCGCCTGCCCGACGACATCGGCCGCCGCCCCCGGCTGAGTCAGATCCGCGGTAGCGAACCGGGCCGCGCACGCTCCGGCCTGGCGCGCCGCCGCGGCGGCCGACTCGGCCTGCGGGGCGTCGATATCGGCGACGAGCACGCGAGCGCCCTCGGCCGCGAAGCCGAGCGCGATACCGCGGCCGATGTTCGCGCCGCCGCCGGTGACGATGACGCGCGCGTCCCGGTGCCCAAGGTCCATCCGATCAGCTCCTCCGCGCCATAGTCTAATGTGTCTTAAAAACTTGGAGACTGATGAGCACAGCTACCGGGCCGCCGGTGCTGACCACGATGAAGCAGGCCGGGGATGTGAGCGTGGCCCACATCATCTTGAACCGCCCGCAGGCCCGCAACGCGATCACGGTGGCGCTGGCCCAGGGACTGGCTGACGCACTTCGAATCGCCGCCGCCCAAGCCCAGGTCATCGTCGTCCGCGGTGCCGGGGGACATTTCTGCGCCGGTGGCGACTTCCATGAGGTGTCCCGGCTGCGGGCGCAAGGCCCGGAGGCCCTCCGCGTGCTCTTCGAGGAATTCCTGGCCGCCTGCGCACTCATCGACGAGCTGGCGGTGCCGGTCATCGCCGCGGTCGAGGGATCCG
Source organism: Streptosporangiaceae bacterium (assembly GCA_050010815.1). Lineage (GTDB taxonomy): Bacteria > Actinomycetota > Actinomycetes > Streptosporangiales > Streptosporangiaceae > Palsa-504. The sequence continues at coordinate 13,729 of JBEKKH010000182.1, forward strand.
CGATGGCGGGCGGGTTCGAGCTCATCCAGGCCTGCGACATCGCCATCGCGAGGGACGACGCCGTGCTGGCCGACAACCACCTGAACTTCGGCATGATCCCGGGCGGCGGCGGTTCGCAGCGGCTCCCGCGCATCGTCGGCTCGCAGCGCGCGCTCGGCCTGATCCTGTCCGGTGACCGGCTGACCGGGGCGCAGGCCGAGCAGTGGGGGCTCATCTACCGCAGCGTCCCGGCGGCCGGGTTCGAGCGGGCTGTCGCCGAGTTGGCCGCGAACCTGGCCGGCAAGGATCCCGCTGCGCTGGCCCGCGCCAAGCGGCTCGTCCGGGACGGGCTGCGGCTGCCGCTGCGCGACGGGCTGGCACTGGAGACTGAGACCGTCATCAATCACCTCGGCGGCGAGCAGGCCGGCGCCGGGATCAGCCGCTTCACCGATCGCGAGCGCCCAGGCGCCCGGGAGACAGGGGAGTCATCGTGACCGAGAAGCTCATCGGCGACGGCCTGGCCCTGCTTGACCTGGACGCGGACGGCGTCGGGCACCTGCGGATGAACCGGCCCGAGGCGTCCAACGGCATGAACGTGCCGTTCCTGCGGGCCCTCTATGATGCCGTGATGACCGCGCGCGGCGAGTCGCGGCTGCGGGTCCTGCTGCTGACCGGCGAGGGTCCCAATTTTTGCGCGGGCGGGGACGTGAAGACGTTCGCCGCCCAGGGCGCCGCCTTGCCCGATTACCTGCGCGAGGCCACCTCCTGGCTGCAGACCTGCGTGCAGGGACTGCTGTCGCTGCAGGTCCCGGTGATCGCGTCCGTGCATGGTTACGCGGCGGGCGGTGGCGGTTTCGGGCTGGTCTGCGCCAGCGACCTCGTCATCGCGGCGGAGTCGGCCAAGTTCCTGGCCGGGGCGACCAGGGTCGGGATGGCGCCGGATGCGGGCGTGTCGGTGACGCTGCCGCTGCTGGTCGGGCTGCGCAAGGCCATGGAGATCATCTTGACCAACCCGGTGCTGAGCGCGGCCGAAGCGCTGCAGCTCGGGCTGATCACCCGGGTGGTACCCGACGACGCGCTGGCCGAGCAGTCGCTGGACCTGGCCCGGTCGCTGGCTCGCGGGGCCACCGGCGCGCTCGGCGCGGCCAAACGGCTGGTCTGGTCGGGGCTGGGCGCCCGGGTCGAAGCCCAGCTGCCTGAGGAAGCCCGCACCGTGGCCGAGCTTTCCGGCACCGCGGACGCCCGGGAGGGCCTAGCCGCCGTCATCGAGCGACGCGCGCCTGAGTTCCCGGGCCGCTAACGGCCAGCGCCTTCGCGACCCGAGTCACGCAGTCCCGGACCCAGCCATCACCTCAGGAACCAGAAGCCAATTATTAGCGCAATTCCCTCGGCCACGGGGCGCTCCAGGCGGCAGGGTTCGTGCGCAATGGCGGAGGTGCGGGTGTGCGGCCCGGGTTGCGAGGCTGCGGTTCGGGAGCCTCCTGTGAGGCGGCCGGCATGTGCGGACCTCTCGGGCGGCGTCTGCTGCAGATGCCCCAGAAAGTCATGCGCCTGTGGCGTCGCCCATCGGAATGAGGGTTCACCATGGCCAAGCCCCTTCGACCAGCACTGTCCGGGGTGACAGCGGCGCGAGCGCTGACGCCGGCCGAGCTGGACCGGCTGGCGGAGTGGAACGACACTGCCCGCGAGGTGCCAGAGCTGACGCTGCCCGAGCTGTTCCAGCAGCAGGTGGCGCGGACGCCAGATGCGGTGGCGGTGGTGTGCGGTGAGGTGTCGCTGTCGTATGCGGAGCTGAACCAGCGCGCTAACCGCCTGGCCCGGTACCTGGTCGTCCTCGGCGCGAGCCCCGAGCGGTTCGTCACCATCGCCATGCCCCGCATCCCGGACATGATCACCGCGGTCCTGGCTGTCCTGAAGACCGGTGCCGCTTACGTTCCCGTCGACCCCGGCTACCCGCCTGGCCGGATCGCGTACATGCTCACCGACACCAGCCCCGTTACCGTGCTCACCACCCAGGCCGCCGGGCAGAACCTGCCAGGGACCGCAGCCCGGCTGATCCTCGACGATCCCGCCACCGCGGCGGGGCTGGCTGCGCTGGACGGCACTGACCTGACCGCTGACGACGGCGTCATGCCGCCTCTGCTGTCCCATCCGGCGTACGTGATCTACACGTCGGGATCGACCGGCCGTCCCAAGGGCGTGGTGGTGGAGCACCGGAACCTGACCGACCTGGTTTCCTGGGTCCGGGTCCAGTTCAGTGCCGGGGAGCTGTCCCGGGTCCTGGCCGCGTCCTCGCTGAGCTTCGACTTCTCCGTCTTCGAAATCCTGGCTCCCCTGGCCTGGGGCGGCGGCGTGGAGATCGTGCGTAACGTGCTCGCGCTGGCGGATGAGTTCGCCGATCCGCAGTCCGAGCGGATGATCAGCGGTGTCCCGTCCGCGATCACCCATGTCATGAACACCTCGCAGATCAGCCTCCGGGTGCGTACCGTCGTGCTGGGCGGGGAGCTGTTCACCCCGCGTGCCCTGGCCGCGATCAGGGCCACCTGGCCGCGGGCGCGGGTCGTCAACATCTACGGCCCCACAGAAACCACGGTCTACGTCACCTCCTGGAGCCCGCGCAGCGACACCGACCAGACCCCGACCATCGGGCCGCCGACCGGCAACACCCGGGTATTTGTGCTGGACAAGAACTTGCAGCTGGTCCCGCCCGGGATCGGCGGGGAGCTGTATGTGGCGGGGGCGGGGCTGGCGCGGGGGTACCTGGGCCGGCCGGGACTGACCGGGGAACGGTTCGTGGCGTGCCCGTTCGGGGTGGCGGGGGAGCGGATGTACCGGACCGGGGACCTGGCCCGGTGGACGTCGGCCGGGGAGCTGGAGTACCTGGGCCGGGCCGATGACCAGGTCAAGGTCCGCGGATTCCGCATCGAGCTCGGCGAGGTCGAGGCGGTACTCGCCGCCTTGCCGGGAGTGGCGCAGGCGGCGGTGGCGGTGCGGGAGGACCGGCCGGGGGACCAGCGCCTGGCCGGGTACGTAGTCCCCGCGACCGGGACGGTCCTGGACCCGGCCGGGTTGCGGGACGCCGCCAGCCAGGTACTACCGGGGTATATGGTGCCGGCGGTGGTGGTGGTGCTGGAGGCGCTGCCGCTGTCCCCGGTGGGGAAGCTGGACCGGCGGGCGCTGCCTGCTCCGGAGTACGCCGCGGGCGGGGGGCGGGCTCCGGCCACGGCCGGGGAGCAGGCGCTGTGCGAGGTGTTCGCGCAGGTGCTAGGCGTGGAGCGGGTCGGGGTCGAGGATAGTTTCTTTGACCTGGGCGGCCACTCGCTGCTGGCCACCCGGCTGGTGTCCCGGATCCGCATCGTGCTAGGGGCCGAGCTGCCGATCAGGGCGGTGTTCGAGCACCCGACGGTGACGGGCCTGGCGCGGGTGCTGGACGGGGCGCAGGCGGCCCGCCCGCCGCTGGTGCCGGTGCCGCGGCCGGAGCGGCTGCCGCTGTCGTTCGCGCAGGCGCGGTTGTGGTTCCTGGAGCAGTTCCACGGGCCGGGGACGGCGTATAACCTGCCGTTCGCGTGGCGGCTGGCCGGGCCGGTCGATGCCGGCGCGCTGGCCGCCGCGCTCGATGACGTGGCAGGCCGGCACGAATCGCTGCGGACCGTGTTCATGACCGAGGGCGGCGAGCCGTACCAGCACATCATCCCCCCGGGGGAAGCCACCGTCCCGGTCAGGATCACCACGGCCCGTTCGGGCGAACTGGCCGGGCTGATCGAGACGGCGGCCCGGCACGAGTTCGACCTGGCCGCCGAGGTGCCGATCCGGGCCTGGCTGTTCACCCTCGCGGACCAAGAGCAGGAGCATGTCCTGCTGCTGCTGTGTCATCATATCGCCAGCGACGGCTGGTCCATGGATATCTTGATGGCGGACCTGGCGGCCGCCTACCGGGCCCGCCGCGACGGGCGGCCACCAAGGTGGGCGCCGCTGCCGGTGCAGTACGCGGACTACGCGCTGTGGCAGCGGGACCTGCTCGGCAGCGGGGACACCAATGGCGGCGGACTGCTGGCGGAGCAGGTCGGGTACTGGGAGCGGGCGCTGGCCGGGCTGCCGGAGGAGCTGGCGCTGCCGTTCGACCGGCCGCGGCCGGCGCAGCCGTCCCGGCGCGGCGGGCAGGTGCGGTGGCAGCTGGCGGACGCCGCGCTGCACGCCGCG
>JBEKKH010000183.1:0-17279 GCA_050010815.1 Streptosporangiaceae bacterium
TCCACCTCCAGGAACAGCGTCACCCACCGCCGGCTGAACGCCTGGCCGAACCCGAGGTAGAGGGCCGGCTGGGTGTCGGCCGTCGGGGTGAACGGGTCGCCTGCCCCGGTGCTGGCGGTCGTCGTGTGGTCGGCATAGGTGAAATCGTTGCAGGTAAGGCAGGCCGTCGCGGAGGTAGCTGGCTGTGGTGCGGGGGCGGCGGCGAACGTGATCGCGCTGACCACCGGGGGCGCGTACGTCGCCGCCACGTACGTGTAGGTGTGGTCCGAGTTCTGCTGGTAGGTGGCGGCGCCGCCGAAGCCGTCCGCCGCGATCCGCGTCCGCAGCCAGTAACCCTGCTGGCCGTTGACCGCGGACGGCGCGATCGGGTCCGGCAGGGTGAGGGTGAAGTGGCCATCGGCCTGGAACGGGAACGTCACGGCGACGGCATGCCACTGGGCGCCGTCCGACACCTCCCAGTCGATCTTCAGGTTGCCGTCGGTGAAGACCGGCGGCACCGGCGGCTTCACCGCCCCCACCGGGTTGACCAGCGTGACCTGGACCGTGAGGACGGTACCAGGGCTGGCCAGCGGGTCCAGGCAGGCGACGTAGAAGACGTCGTTGAACTGCGGCTGCTGGCCGAACGGGTAGAAGTCCATGCTCAGGTCGATGACGCTGCCGTCGTAGCACGCGGCGGAGGGCGGCACCGGGCTCACGGCCGACGTGGACGGCGGCTGGCCGGGTTCCTGCTGGCTGGGTGGGGCTGGCCGGCGACGGTGATGCGGCCCAGCGTGGGAGCTGCCAGTCGTAGCCCGCGGTCAGCGTGGCGATTTCGGGCTGGGTGGTGTACCCGCCGGTGGTGACGTCGACACGCAGCCAGCGGCCGGAGCGGTTACGGTAGATGGTTTCCGGCCACATCATCGGGATGTGGAAGCTGATCTCGCCGTTCTGAGTGAATGCGTTGGTGCCATCGGTGAGATCGGAGCCGGTGTTCAGCGGCTGCCACCCGCCGTCCGTCTGGTAGTACCAGCTGAGCTGGAGGTTGGTGCCTGCTCCGGGGTGAGAGAGGCCGACCTGCAGCTTGGCCAGTGCGCCGCCGGCCACGAAGGCCCGGTCCGCACTCAGGTAGAACCGGTTGCCGACCAGCGGGGACCACGGGGAGCGTGAGGTCCTGCGGGTTCTTCGCGCCGATGGCGGTCGACTCGGGGACCAGCCCGGCCCGGTCGGGTGGCAGCGGCAGGTCGAGCTGCGCACGCAGCCAGCCGCCCAGCTGATCGGCCAGTTTTGCCGCGGCCAGGTGTCCGGTGTCCCGAGCGTGAGCACGGCGTCCCGGACGCCGGGCTGGGTGAGTACCGGGTCGCAGGCCAGGAAGAGCTGGTGCGGGGACGGCTGGTCGCCGGCGAAGACGGCGAACGGCTGGTCAAGTCCGCCGGTAGCCTGCTGGCTGCGGTCGCTGTAGGTGTCGTTCTCGGTGTCGCTCACGTACGCGGCGATCAGCTGGGACTGGGTGATGGCCAGGGGCCGTTCGGTCTCGAAGACAACCTCGTCCTGCTCCCCCGGCACCGGTGACGCCGCGGCGAGGGTGCCTGCCGGGACGACGGCCTCGACCGGGGTGTTCACCGACAGGTGGAAGGTGAGGGGCACCCGGGCCGCGCGTGGCGGGATCTGCGCGGCGCCGATGAGGTTGAGGAACGCGAGGTAGTTCTTGTCCGGTGCCTGGTTCAGGCGGTCTATCACCAGTTCGGCAAAGCGGCCGAACACACCGATCAGCGCCTGGCCGGGGTCCGGCTGAACGCCCGTGCCGGGCTGCCACCCGCTGAACGTCGCGGCGAGCCCCGTGGTCTGGGTGACCAGGTTGAACCGGCTGTTGGTCGAGCGCACCTGGTAGTTGATCTCGATATTCAGGACGTTGGCCTGGTGCGGGTCGGGTGCCGCGTAGACGTCGAGGACGTCGATGCGCGGCTCCCAGGTGGCGAGCGCCTCACGGACCGCGCGGGTCACCGCGGTCGCGGTGGCGGCGTTGTTGACGGCGAAGACCAGGTCACCCAGGCCGCAGCCGAAGTCCGGGCGCATCACCCGCTGGCCCGGCGAGGTCGCCAGGATCGTCCAGATCGACTGCCGGACGCTCTCCTCACCGTCGGCGGTCAGCGCGATCTGGTGGCCGGTGTCCTGGCCGATGGGGAAGTTCCAGCCGAGCCCGAGGAAGTTGGTGTCAGCCAATGCGCACGCTCCCGGAGGCGACCACGGTTCCGGCCGGCACGTCGACCGGGTCGTTGCAGGTGAGGGCCTTGTCACCGGCCCTGGCGGCGGGCTTGCCGTTGATCATGACGGTCGCGCTGCCCTGCTGCACGGTCCCCTTGTTGGCCGGGGGCCGCTGGAAGGCGGTGCCCGGTGTGGTGGGCACGTGCGGCGGGGTGTTGTTCGCGACGCTGCCCACCGTCGCGGCGGGCAGGCCGGAAACCTTGACGTCCGGGCTGAGCCCGTCGCTGAGCACGCCGGAGAACGGGTGCGGCAGCGGGGTGGGGGCGGGCGGCGGGCCGGGCACCATGACGACGTGCGTGTCGACGGCGACCACCCGGTCGCCGCGCTTGGCTGCTGGCTGTCCCATCGGCTCCTCCCGTCTGCCGCTAGTTGATGTTCACCACGCTGCCCTTGAGGGTGAGCTGGCCGGTCGCCTCGACCTCCATGGCCTGGCTGGCCTCGATCTTCACGCCGGATGTCGCGGTGATCTCCACGCTGTCCCCGCTCAGCGTCAGCTTCCCCTGCCCCGCTTGCAGGGTGATGTCGCCGTCGGCGGTGATCGTGATGCTGTTGTCGCTGGCGCGGATGACGATCATGTTCTTTCCGCTGCTGTCCACGATGTGAATCTGCGCGTCGTCCTCGACGTCGGAAAACCTGATCGTGCTGCCGGCCCGCGACTTGATCATGCGCACGTCGTTCGTGCTGTCGGGGTCGGCTACCGGCGGCTGGTCCTTGCCGTTCCACAGCCCGCCCAGGACATAGGGCATGTCCGGATTGCCGTGCTCGAAGGCCACCAGCACCTCGTCGTTGACGTCCGGCCGGAAATAGATGCCTCGGCCGGGTCCCGCCATCGGCGTGGCAACCCTGGCCCAGTCGGTCTCCACCGTGTCGGTCATCCAGGGCAGGACCGTCTTGACCCGGCCGAGGCCTTCCGGGTCGTTGATGTTCGAGACGATGCCGACGGCTACGCCGTAAAGGTGCGCGTCGTTGACGTATGCGTCCATCAGGCGGCGTTCCTTTGCACGGTGAAGGAGGTCTGGTAGCCGTGTTCGGTTGTCATCGTGTGGGTGACCGACGTGACGTAGTAGGGGCCGCTGAACCGCTGGCCGGCGCCGGAAATCTCCACGACCGTGCCGGCCCGCAGCCGCGGCCGCCCGAACGCGATGACCTCGCCCTCGACGAACGTGAGCGCCCCGCCGCTGAACTGGCCGTCGGCGATGGCGCTGGCCTCCCCCAGGTTCCGGGCTGGCTGACCGGTCAGGGCCACGACGGCGGTGCCGAAGGCCCGGCGGGCCGTGTCCGGTCCCGACAGCCTGCCGCCCGGGTAGGGCGCCCGCGCGGTGGCGACGATGGCTTTCTTCTGCGTGACGTCCCAGACCCGGACGTTCAGCCCGGTGGGCTGGTCCAGCGTGCTGAGCCGGGGGCTGAACTCCGTTATGTCCTCGCCGAGGGATAGCTTGTCGCCGGGCGAGTCGGTGATCCTGGGCGAGCGGAAGTAGAGGGTCTTGTCCCTGACGAAGATCTCGTAACCGATCAGGCTCGCCCGCCGCCGCAGGAACTCCAGGTCCGACTGGTTGGGTTGGATGACATAACCCTGGATGGTCTGCGAGTCGTCGACCTCCATGTGCAGTCCCGCCTCGCGGGCGATCTGGGTGGCGATCGCGCTGTCCTTCATCTGGACGAACGTCCGGCTCTTGCGGCCACGGGCCAGCCGGTGCCGGCGGTCATAGCCGCGGACCAGCAGCACCGACTGCTGACCGGCCGTGAAGACAGGCTCCAGGCTGGTGATCTCGGCCGACATCACCTGGTGCAGGTCACCCACGTAGCCAAGCCAGATCTGCACCTCGCCGCCGACCGCGAACTGCCGCGAATCAGACCAGGAGACGCTGAGCGTGCCGGCGTCCCAGTTGTGCAGTTCCAGCGTGAACATGCTGAGAGCGTGGAGGTCTTCGGCGACGGTGACCGAGCGCAGGTCGGACAGCGCGGTCATCGGCAGCGGCATGCCGTTCACGTACACACCGACGTCGGGCAGCATGGCGGCCTCACTGTCCCGGCTTCGGGGTGGTCAGCTTCGGTATGGTCAGCATCGTGCCCGGCACCAGGGCGCGCGGGTTGACGACGCCGTTGGCCGTGGCGATCGGCCGCCACCGGGCCGGGTCACCGTATTCCTCGGCGGCGATGCTCTGCAGCGTGTCGTAACGCCGCACCTGCCGCACCTTGATCACGTCGGCGGAGTGCAGTTCGGCGGCCCGCGCCTTCCCCTGGCTGCCAACCTCGGTGAACTCGCACGTCAGCGTCGCTCGTACTGGAGTGCCGTCGTCAAGGAACAGCGTGAACCGCTGCTGCAGCATGGTCAGCACACCGGTGAAGATGTCGAAGACGCCCCAGCGCAGGTCGCACACCGGCGGCTGGTGCAGGTTGGTGTTCACCTCCACCAGCTTGGCGATCCGGTCGGTGTGCTGCCGCACGTCGGTCGACGTCCCTCCGGGTAGCAGGCTGGCCGACCGGAACGAGGCCGCCACCGGCGCGGCGGACAGCGTGTCCGCCCTGGGCTCATAGGTGTCAAAGAACAGCTCGATGGCGAACGTCTCCGCCTCGACCGAGCGGAACTCCTGCTCCACCTTCTTGCCGCTGGCCCCGCCCTGGCCGACCGCGTGCTCTTGCTCCCACCGGGCGGTCCTGGTCAGGGTGATCTCGGCCGGGTTGAACAGCGCCTCGATCTTGCCCTGCGGCAGGTTGTAACGCTCGTAGTAAATGGTCAGCTTGTGCAGCTGGCCGTCACCGCCACCGAGCCCGAGCAGCTCCGACACCACTCGCGCCTTGTTGAAGCTCATCGCGGCCACCCCCTGCGCTCCCGGTCAACGGCCGCCTGACGCGCCAGCGTGCGCTGCACCGTGGTGACCACCCGGTCGACATCAACCGACGCCGCGCGCCGCGCTTCCCGCACCCGCGCGAACGGATCCTCCCGCCGCGCCGCGGGTTCCCGTGGCAGAAGTTCCGCGACCAGCCGGGCCAGCTCCGCCTGGTCGATCCCGGTCCCGGTCCGCACGGCCGGCGGCGCGACGCGGGCAGGTGCCGCGGCGCCTCCCCCGCCCGGATCCGGCCGGTACCACTGCGTAGCCGGACCGCGCGGCCCCGGGCCCCACCCCACGACCCGCTCCCGCACCAACGCCCGCTCCCGCGCCCTGCTATCCGCCTCTGCCCCATAGGACGCTCCGGCCCCACCGGCCGCTCCGGCCCCGTTCGGGGGAGGGTATCCGTGCGCCACGTTCGCCCCCGCGCTCCGGCGGCCGGCGGGGCATTGGGCGCCACATTCGCCTTTCCTCCGGGAGGCTCAGGGGGCGCGGGACTCCACGTTGGCCCCTGACTCGCCCGGGCCACCGGGCGCGTGACACCGGCAGCCGAGGCAGCGGGCCTCGGCGGCGGCTGTGACCGCGCGGCATCGGTGGGGGGCCGAGGGCTATCCGGGCTCCCTATACGCCCCTGCTGCCCGGAGGCCAAGGGGACAGCGGGCTCCACATTCGACCGCAACGGGGATCCGGGGCTCCACGTTCGGCGGAGAGGAACGGCGGGCGCGGCGGCGGAGTGCGCACCAGGAGTTTGCACGACAGGGGGTTGCACGACAGGGGGTTGCACGACAGGGGATTGCACGACAGGGGATTGCACGACAGGGGATTGCACGACAGGGGATTGCACGACAGGGGATTGCACGACAGGGGGTTGCGCTGCAGTGTGTGCTGCGGAGGGGTTCGGCGAAGCCGGGTCCGGGGACGAGGGGACGACGTCGTTAGGGGCTTGGGGGGCTTGGGGTGCTTGGAGGTCGGGGCGGACGATGGGGGGTGCGGGGTCGGCGGGAGTGGCGGCGCGCGCGAGGAGGAGAGCGGCGAGCGGCGGAGCGGTGATCATCCGGGTGTGGCGGGCGAGGATCTCGGGACCCTGGGTGAGGTCGATGCAGCCGGGACGGCTGGTCCGGCGCCAGAGGCGGGTGGGCAGGTCGCTCATGGCGGGCTACCGGCCGGTCAGGCGGGCGATGTCGCCGGTCAGGGCGATCGCCTGGCCGAGCAGTGGTCTGGTCAGGCCTTCGTGGGCGAGTTCGAGGGACTCGATCGCGACCTCGTCGCCGGTCGCGCTGAAGGCGGGACCGGACCAGCGGACCGGCAGGGCGTTGCGGAAGTTCCACCACATCACCGGGATCTGCCGGGAGTCCAGCAGCATGATCGTGCCGTTCCTGCGCTGGATCGCGCCCAGGGTCGTGTTGTAGTACCAGTTCCACAGCGTGTCCAGTGAGGTCAGGCCGTGACCGAGCACCAGATTGGAGTAGCTGGTGCGGACGGGGAGCTTGTGCACGAAGCCGTTGACGCCGCCCTCGCGGTACTCCTCCACCTCGACCTCGCTGTCCAGGCCGCTCACCTCGGAGAACCCGCCGACGAGCAGCCCTTCGATCTCTACCGCGAAGTTGAAGGTCTGATACGGCGTCGTCATCGCCTGCCTCTCTCGTTCATGAGCCGTTCGCTAGCCAGCCGCTCGTTGAGCCTGGCCGCTTCCGCCACCCAGCGCTGCCGTTCCCTGTGATCGAGCCACACGATCTCCTGGTAGGACCAGTGGAAGTAAAAGGCCAGGTACGCTACCTCGTCGTGCAGCCGGTCGACGGGGTAGCACGCTATTCCCCCGGGCTGGTCACCTCCACGTCGAAATCACCGTCGCAGTGCGGGCAGGTGACCTGGAGCCGGGTGTGGCCAGCCTGGTTGATCCGCTGGTAGACGTCCTGCAAATAGGCGAGGTCGGCCGCGTACAGGTTCTCGATCGTTCTGGTGCTGATGTGCTCGACCGTGCCGAGCCTGGTGATCACCCGGGCCAGCAGGATAACCACCAGGTACCCCGGGTTCGCCCTGACCCTCGGGTCCTTGAGCGGCTCGATCTCATCCACCGCCGTGGCCAGGCGCATCGTCCCGTCCCGGTGGGCGGGGCCGTCCGGATCGGCGAGGCCGAACGGCAGCGTGAACGGGAACTCGGTCTGCAGTGCTGGTGGCCCCGTCGTCAGCGCAGTGGTCACGTCCACTTGTCGACCTCGGCCCGCTCACAGGCCAAGATGAGCTGCTCGACCGCCACGTCGTCGGTGCTGGCGTTGAAGCTCGGCCCGGTCCACTGGCGCGGCCAGCAGTCATACAGGTTCCAGGTGATCTTGGGAGTGCCAGAGTCGTCGAGCAGCGAGATCGAGATGTCGTGCCGCTCGATGGTGCCGTTCATCACCTTCTGGCGCCACTCCCACAGCTTGCTGTCGGAGGTGATGCCACGGCTGAGCGTGATGTCGGAGTGGGTGACCAGCCCGGACAGCTTGCGCACGCTCAGGTTCTTGTCGGTGCCCTCCCGGTATTCCACCGCGTTCTGGCTGTTCTCCAGGCCGGAGCACTCGCGGAACCCGGCGCGGGTGATGCCGTCCAGTTCGACAGAGAAGTTGTATCCGGCATAGGGATCGAGCCGATCGGCCATGGCCGCGACCTCCTTATAGAGACTCTTATGCTGGCTGGATGCTGACGCCACTGGCGCCGTGGATGATGCGGACGATGATGAGCTCGGCCGGGTCGGCGAGCGCCACTCCGACCTTGGTCACCACCATGCCCGCCGCGGTCACGTCGGGCGGGTTGGTCTCGCTGTCGCACTTGACGAAGAAGGCTTCCGCTGGGGTCCGGCCCTTCAGCGCGCCGCCCTGGAGCAGGCCGTCCAGGTACGCGGTGAGTTCCCGGGTGACGCGCACCCAGAGCCTGACGTCGTTAGGCTCGAAGGCAAGCTGCGGGAGGAACTCCTCCAGCCATCGGCCCATGGTCAGGAACACGCGCCGCGCCGCGACGGGGCGCCAGGCGGCGTCCGCGCTGAGGGTACGCGCTCCCCAGACGCGGATGCCCCGGCCGGGTGCGGCGCGCAGGCAGTTCACGCCCTCGGCGATCAGCCGGCCGATGTCGTCCTCGCTCAGTAGCACCCGCAGGTCGAGCACCCCGTCGACGACCTCGTTGGCCGGGGCCTGGTACACGCCGGTTTCCTGGTCGCTGCGAGAATAGATGCCCGCCACGTGCCCGCACGGCGGCACGTACTGCCCGGATCCGCCCGGGGCAGGCACCCACAGCCAGGGATGGTAGAGCGCGCCGTCGTCGCTGGCCAGCGACGTCCGCTGCGTCTCGACGGTGGATGTGTCGCCGGTCAGTACGGCATCCAGGATCGCGAACCGGCCACCCACCCGGTCACAGTCGGCCAGGATCTCCTGCTGCAGGCCGGTGGCCGCGTCGATCGCGGCGGTGTCCGGCGCGACGGCCGGGTTCGGTGCGGGCATGATGTCGGGGGCGCAGACCAGGTCGACCGCGGTGACGTCCGCCAGGGCCGCCAGGCCGGCCCGGAGGGCGTTCAGCGGCGTTGCCGTCGGGTCGAGGCGGACCACGTAACACATCAGCCCGCCGTTATCGAAGAAGCCGCGCACCGCGCAGTGCAGATAGCCCGCCGTCGGCTGGAGGCCGAACTGCTCCTCGAACTGTGGCCACAGCGTCAGCGGGGCCGGCTGCGCGACGTCGCCCTGGCCGGCGTAGCCGAGGAAGGCGGGCACGCCGGTGAGGAGGGTCTGGGCGGGCGGCGGGAACACATCCAGCCGGTAGACCCCGGGCGCCTGCTGTGGTGCGGTCATCGGCTACTGACCCGGGCCGGCCCACTGGGTGAGGCGGAAGACGACGAACTCGGCGGGCTGCGCTGGGGCGACGCCGATCTCGGTGACGAGCTGGCCAAGCGCCCGGACGTCAGGCGGGTTGGTCGTCTCGTCGCAGCGGACGTAGTACGCCTGCTGCGGGGTGGCGCCGACGAGCGCCCCGGCGGCCCACTGTGCGTTGAGGAACGCGCCCACGTTGCGCCGGACCTTTGACCACAGGTCCTCCGCGTTGGGCTCGAACACGGCCCATTGCATCCCGGCGTCGACGGACTCGCGCAGATAGTTGATCAGGCGCCGCACGTTGACGTACTGCCACTCGGAGTAGGCGCTCGCGTGCGAGGCGAGGGTACGCGCACCGTACACCTTGATGGTGTTGTTCTGGAACGAGCGGATGCAGTTCACGCCCTCCAGGTTCAGGGTGCCCTGGAGGATCTTGCTGACCGGGTACCGCAGGTCCAGCGCGCCGAGGATGACCTCGTTAGCGGGCGCCTTGAAGACGCCACGTTCCGCGTCGCTGCGGGCGTAAACGCCGGCTAGGTGGCCGCTGGGCGGTACGGCGACATTGGCACCGGGCGTGCTGCTTGTCGGGTCCGCCACCAGTATCCACGGGAAGTAGAACGCGCCGTAGCCGTAGGTGTTGTCGGCTGGCCGCCAGATTCCGCCCGCGTCGGTGCTGATGACCAGATGGTCGTTCGTGATGTCTCTGGCGCTGTCGAGGATGGCGACCCGGTTCTGCATGTTCTGGCAGTGGATGACGACCGCACCTTGTACCTGATTGAGCAGGGCCTGCGAGGCGGCATTGTCGTCCGCCGAGGCGGGCGGAGGCAACGGCACGGCGACCACGGCGACCTCGTCGATGCTCTCAAGCTGGGTGAGCGCGGTGTTGATCAGGTCGATGGTGAGCGTCGCGCTGATGCGGGTGACCCAGCAGCGGGTGCCCCCATTGTTGAAGAAGCCGAACACGGCCTGGGCCAGATACTGATTGGCCGTCTGGATGGCGCCGAAGTTCTGGGTGAATTCCATCCAGCTGTTGGTCGCTACCGGGGTGAGCGCGGCCGCTTGCGTATAGGCCGTGCCCGCGGCGTTCGTAGGCATGTCCGCGGCGGCGATGTCGGCCGAGACGCCGATGAACGCTGCGGTGCTTGTCCCGACGCCGGCGATCGGCTGCACGGCCGACGAAATTTCCTCGACGTAGACACCTGGCCACGTGTAAGGGGCAGCCATGTCTCACTCCCTGTCCGTCATGTATTGATCTGTTCGAAGTTGAGGATCCGGTCCTTGACCGCCGGGCCGGCGTCGACGGGCGCGAGGGCGCTGACGCTGACGGTGACCGCGTAGTGCAGGGTGGTCTTGGGCCTGCCGCCCATGGCCTGCCAGAGCTCGCCGAGGCTCTGCAGGTGCGAATCGGAGATGATCCTGGCGGGCAGCGGCGGCTGCTGGCCGGCCAGCTGGCCGGCTAGGTAGTTCGCCGGGATGGTGCGGTGCGTCAGCAGCACCTTCATGACCTCGCCGAGCAGCTGATGCTCGTCGTGGGACGGGTCGGGAGCACTTGCGCTCGGCCAGGCGGTGATCAGGTAGGAGCAGGTGACCCGCACCGGCGGCGGGGTCTTGGTGAAGCTGCCGTCCTGCTGCTGCTCCAGCTCCCACTGCGGGCTGCGCAGGCTGAGGTCCTCGCGGACGTCGTACAGGAAGAACCCGATGGCCGGCAGGCTCACCCCGGACGGAGGGAACTGGTCATCTGGGGGAGCGAAGCTGATCGCGACGTTCTGCACAGGCAATTCGGCCTGCAGGAGCGCAGCCAGCGTCGCGTCCAGATCCTGCAGCATGGCGCCTGTCATAACAGGCGGCTGTTCCGGTGGCATCTGCCGCCGCGTCAGCGCAAGCGTCTCAGCCGTGCTCGCGGCTATCCGCTGAGTTCGTCGGCCACCAGGACCTTGCCCATCTTCTGGTACTCGCGTCGGGTCGCGCGCAGCACGTGTGCCATGGTGACCACGCCGCCGTCGGCGGCGGCGAGGAACGCACCGGCGAGGGCGATGTTGCGGATGCTGCCGCCGGCCACCTCGATGCGGCGGGCGAGGAAGTCCAGGTCCAGGTCGGCATCGCGCGGCAGGGCGTCCGGCCAGAGCTGCTGCCAGATGCGGCGGCGGTCCGCGACGCCGGGGAGCTGGAACTCCACCGCCACGTGCAGCCTGCGCACGAACGCCTCGTCCATGTTGCCGCGCAGGTTGGTGGCCAGCACGACGACGCCGTCGTACTCCTCCATCTTCTGCAGCAGGTAGCTGATCTCGACGTTGGCGTAGCGATCGTGAGCGTCGCGTACCTGGGTGCGCTTGCCGAACAGGGCGTCGGCTTCGTCGAAGAACAAGATGGCGTTGCTGGTCGTCGCCTCGGCGAAGATACGGGCCAGGTTCTTCTCCGTCTCGCCGATGTACTTGCTGACCACCGAGGACAGGTCGATCTTGTACATGTTGAGGCCGAGGGCGTGGGCCAGCACGTCGGCGGCCATCGTCTTGCCGGTGCCGGGCGGGCCGGCGAACAGGATGCACAGGCCCTTGCCCATCGCCAGCTTGCGGTCGAAACCCCACGTGTCGTACACCAGGTGGCGATACCGGACCTGGTCATGGATCTCACGTAGCTGGGTCAGCTGGTCCGCGGGCAGCACGATGTCTTCCCAGGTGTAGTGCGGGGTGACCTGGACGGCGAGTTCGGCGAGCTTACGGTTGGAGTGGAAGCGGCACGCCGCGTGCAGGTCCGACGCGCTGATTCGCGCGGCCCGGGCCAGCGCTAGGTTGCGGGCGGTGCCCACGGCGTCGTGGATCTGGCCGCCGGTCAGCCGGAACCGGCCAGCCAGGTCGACTAGATCCTGGGCGAGGCCCGACGGATCGGGGGTGAGGCCGCCTGCGGCCTCGGCCAGCGCGGCCTGCCACAGGCGCAGTCGCTCGTCCGGGCCTGGCGCCGGGACCATGAGCCGCAGAAAACTGAGGTTCCGATGCGGGCCCGACGGTTCCCAGGGGGTGGTGCCGGACAGGAACACGGGCGCGTCGAGCGTATCGAGCACGCTGAACAGGCCGGTCAGCCTCGGGTCGTCCGCCTGTTCCAACAGCGCGTCGAAGTCCCGCCAGAGCACAAGCGCTCCGCGCAGCTTTGCCTCGCGGCCGGCCAGGCGGGTCAGCGTGGCGAACTCGCCGGTGCCGACCGCGGCCAGTTCTCTGCCCGCCACAGTGAGCAGCGGCCGCCCCATGGCCCGGCAGATGGCGGCCGCCGCGGTTCGCTTGCCCACGCCGTAGGGCCCCTGGAAGTACAGAATCGAGGCGGGAGCGTCCGCGGCCAGGCGAGACAACTGTGCGCCGAACCGGCTGGGAAATACCGGTTCCACGACGCCGGTAGCATCCGTCATGATCGTCACGTAGTCTCGGAGCCGCTCATCGACCTGGTCATCGCCGTCGCGGTCGCCGTCGCCGAGGCCTTCGCCGTCGTCGAGCAAGTAGCTGGCTACCCGCTGGTCCAGGCGCAGGGCGCTTTCCAGCAGGGATTCCTCGGGCGCGGTGTGCAGCTCAAGCAGGTGAAACCGGCGCAGCGGCGCCGTCGCCGCGAACCGGGTCCGTGCGGACAGCCTGGCGTCCAGGTCGGGACAGAACAGGCTGACGGCCAAGTCGACGGTGGGCAGCCGACGGGCGATGTCGTCTTGCAGGTAGGCGTAGAGGCGGCGGTAGCTCCGGTCCAGTTCCGGGGCGAGGCAGAGCAGGATGACGTCCAGGTCGAAGACGGTCAGGCCGAACATCCCGGCCAGTGCGGCGAGCCGTAGCGGGACACCCTGGCTCATGCTCTCCGCCATCTGCTCGGCGATGTCACGCGCAAGCTGGTCCAGCCTGGCTTGCACGGCGGCCAGCACCTGCGCCGGCAGCGGCGCCCCGGCCCAGAGCGGCTGCCCGATCACCTTGTCGAGAAGCTCGTCCGCTTCGGCATCGGGGATGTAGAACGCGGCCAGGTCACCCGCTTCACCCCGTGCCTGGCGGGCACGCCACACCTGAACGCGCAGCAGCAGATCGAGGCGTTCTAGCTCGGCGAGAACATGTCGTCGCGACGTGCGGTACACGGACCGTGCCTAACCCGCTTCTTGCATCCGGCTGACCGGCGCGAGGTACTGCTGCACCTGGCGTTGCAGCGCGGTGATGCTGGCCTGAATTTGATCGAGGCTGGCCTGCAGTCCGAGGAGCAGTTCACTCCCCTCGCCCGCGATGCCGGGGGCCGTCCCGAGCTTGTCGCCGCGGACCTGGTGGTACAGCGCGACCGTCTCACGCGACGGCGGCACGTTGAACTGCTTGGCCATCGCCGCGGCGCAGCGCTGATACTGATGCAGTGCCGTGGTACGGTCACCAGCCTGGTAGTAGAGCCGCATCAGATTGCGGTGAGTGCATTCCCGCGCCGGGTCATAGCGCAATATACGCTGACCGTATGCCACGCCCAGGCTATAGCGCTGGCGCGCTTCGCAGTGTGACATCAGTTGCTCCAACATGGCAAGATAGACCAACTGGAGTCGGTCGCGCTCATAAAGACACCAATCCTGGTACCAGGTTTCGATAAGATCCCCTCGGTAAAGCGTGACGGCCGCTTCAAGGACCTCCGCTTGCCGATCAGTCAATTCCTGGCCAGGAATGTCGCGGTGAATGTCGTGCGCCTCTTCGAATACCGCCACATCCAGCCACAGGACTGCCGCCGGGTTAATTCGGATCCAGCCGGGATGCGCGATAAGCAGGTCGCTGTTCACCAGCGCCGGCTGAAGCCGCCAGATGGCTTGCCTGAGGTACTTCCTGGCGAGTGAATCCGGGGTATCCGGCCAGAGCCGGCCCGCCAGCGCCTCACGCGCATGCCCCCGCTCGCGATGCAGCAGCAGATAGCATAGAAGCTCCATCGCTTTTGCCGATAGGCCAGGCAGCGATTCTCCGTCACGGTCAAGGGAAATCTGACCGAATAGCCTGACCTTAAGGTTAGACATCTCGATACGGATGGCAGACGTGCCAATCAAAGCTGGCGTTCACCCCCACTCCCCTCCTCCCCCGGAGTATCAATCTATGCCATCTTGAAGCTAAACGTAAGCGACCAATTCGTAAGAGTCAAGATGATCCGGGTGATTCACAGTTAACGCTGATATGGAGCACCTCTTTCCCGCCGGGACGGTTAGCCGCCGACGTGGTGCAGGGCGTGCATCAGGTTGACGAGCGCGCTCACCAGGGCAGCTAGGTCCTCGGAAGGGTTGTTCATGATGCTGCGCAGCTCAAAGATCGCCCGTTCCCCCGGGTCGGTGTACTGATAAGGACCGAACGCGCGCAGGGCGGCCTTCTCCGGCTGGGTGCCGGGATAGCTGGCCCTGGTCATCAGGTCCGCCGGGGGTTGCGTGACGCCCCGCCTCGGGCGTGGCATCAGGGTATTGACCCACCGCTGGAAGGAGACCTTGGTCAGGTCGGGCGGGCCGGCATGAGGAATCACCGGGTCATTGGGGCCGACCGGAGGTCCCTGGAGGTGGGCGTTGACCACGTCCAGCAGGGCATGGAGCAGCTCGTAGCGGGTGAACTCCATTCCGGAGTCCCGGGCCATCGAGATGATCTTGGCGTAGTCGGTCTTGGCGAGCATCTTGCCGGCCTCGAACGTGGCGCCCCGCTGGGAGAGAGGCACCTGCGCCATCACGGTCAAGATGGCGGCCATCCGCCCTTCCGAACCGCGCCCGCCACCCCGGTTCAACCGGTAGACCCGCACCGCGCCGTGAGCCTCCTGGTAGAGCCGGGGCGGCGCCTGGCCTTCGCGGGCGTAGCCGTGGAGATACTGCCGCCAGTCTTGCTGCGCGGCTTGAGGCCAGGCCGCTAGGCTGCCGAGCTGCTCGCCGGACAGGAGCCGTTGCAGCGCCCGCAGATCAAGGCCCGCCGTGAGCTGGAGGGATCCGGTCGCGTCCTTGGCGAGGCTGCCGGCGTAGTTAACCTGCTGATACCACGGCCCCCGGAACCGGGGAATCTTGTCCAGGCCGACCCACCCCTGGCCGGCGAACCAGCCCTGCCGGCCGCCGCCTACCCACTTGTTCCCGGCACCGTAGCCGGTCATGTTGGCGCGGGTGGCAAGCCTGATCGCCTGGATGTCTCCGCGGATGCTGTTGACGGCGGTCGCCATGTTCGCTACATCGGCCTGCTTGGTCTCGTCGAAGGCCCGGGTCCTGAACTCGAGGCGAGAATAGGGCTGCTGCGCGCCCGTCGCGATGTCGGCGGTGAGGTCGTAGTCGGTCCTGGCCATCATGAAGTCACCCGCGTTGTGCGGCACCCAGAACTTCACCGGGCTCAATCCCCAGTAATTCGTGTGGCGGGTATGAATGTCGTCCACCTCGTACTCCAGGCCCATCTTGCGCTGGATGACCGGCGACGCGATGCTTCGCTGCTGCACCACGTGGCTGAGTTCGTGGGCCAGCAGGCGGCGGCCTGGCTGTCCGTCCGGAGCGTAGTGGCCCCGGCGGAAGAAGATGTGCTGCCCGGTGGTGAACGCCACCGCGCCCAGGGCCCGGGCCAGCCGGTCGGCGCTGGCGTCCGTGTGGACCCGCACCGCGCTGAAGTCGCTGCCCAGCGACCTTTCGAGCGGCTCGCGCACGCGCTCGGGAACGGCCCGGCCGCCCGGTCCGCCGACCGGACGCTGGATCGTGGCCTGGCCGGGAAAACCCCCGGCCGCCGACCCCGAGGCGGGCGACATGACCTGGGCCGCCACTCGATCGGCCGTTCGTTCAGAGGGATCGTCCGGAGAGCTGACGAGCCGGTCATGCCGCATCGCCTGCACGACATGCCCGACGTAACCGTTGCCGCGGTAGCGCTGCAGGTCCGCGACCGCGGCGGCCAGCCTGCCGCCCCGGGTCAGCCGTCCCAGCTGGGCGGCTGTCGCGGCCGGCGGCACGAACTGGTGCGACACCAGCAGGGGATCCGGCCGGCCCGGCTCCGGCATAGCGGCCGGTGCTGCCACCACCGCCGGCTGGCACGCGGACCCGGCCTTCTGCATCCGACGACCCCCCATGTCGCACCTCCCGTGCAGCGGCAGTGCCAATTCGGATGCTAACCCGCGCTCGGCGCTTCGCCTAGCCATCGGCTTCGGTGACGTGGCCGTTGTCGACCGCGATACGGCGGGTGACCGTGACCGCCTCCAGCATCCGGCGATCGTGGGTGACCAGGAGGAACGTACCCGGATAGGTCTCCAGGGCGCCTTCGAGCTGCTCAATCGCGGGCAGGTCGAGATGGTTGGTGGGCTCGTCGAGGACCAGCAGGTTCACGCCCCGGGCCTGAAGCAGGGCCAGGGCCGCCCGGGTCCGCTCGCCCGGCGACAGCGAGCTCGCAGGACGCAGCACGTGGCCGGCCACCAGCCCGTACTTGGCCAGCAGCGTCCTGGTGTCCGCTGGGAGCAGGCCAGGGACCTGCGCCGAGAACGCCTCAAGCAGCGGGACCTCGCCGTCGAACAGGCTGCGGGCCTGGTCCACCTCGCCGACACCGATGCCGCTGCCCAGTGACGCGTGACCCGATACCAGCGGTAGCCGGCCGAGGAGCGCTCCGATGAGGGTCGACTTGCCACTCCCGTTCGGGCCGGTGATGGCGATCCGGTCGGCCCAGTTGACCTGGAGGCTGACCGGGCCAAGGCGGAAGCCGCCGCGTTCGATGACCGCGTCGCGCAGCGTGGCGGCCACCGTACCGGACCGGGGCGCGGCGGCGATCTCCATGTTGAGCTGCCACTCCTTGCGCGGCTCGTCGACGACGTCCAGGCGGTCCAGCATCCGCTCCGTGGCCTTGACCTTGCCCGCCAGCTTTTCCGACCGGGCGATCTGCCGGCGCACGATGTGCTTGTCGTTGTCGGTCGCCTTGGCCCTGGCCTGACGGACGCCCTTGTCGGCCCAGCCGATCTGGGTCCGCATCCGTTCCTGGAGATCGGCACGGGTGCCGGCGTACTTGTCGTAGGCCTCGCGGGCGTGCTCCCTGGCGGTCTGCCGCTCCTGCAGGTAGGCGAGATAACCGCCGCCGAACAGGCGTACCTGCTGCTGCGCCAGGTCGAGTTCCAGGACCCGGCCCACGGTACGCTCGAGAAACGCGCGGTCGTGGCTGACCAGGACGGTTCCGGCCCGCAGGCCCCGCACGAACCTTTCCAGGGTCTCCAGCCCGGCGATGTCCAGGTCGTTGGTCGGCTCGTCGAGCAGGAAGACGTCGTAGCGGGACAGCAGCAGCGAGGCGAGGTTGACCCGGGCCGCCTGGCCGCCGGACAGGCTGGTCATCGTCTCGCGGCCGGCGTCGGCGGGCAGCCCGAGGGTGGTGAAGACCGCGGCGGCGCGCTCCTGCAGGTCCGCACCGCCCAGGGCGAGCCA
>JBEKKH010000184.1:0-14386 GCA_050010815.1 Streptosporangiaceae bacterium
GACCGTGCTGCTGCGACTGGCCAACCTCGGTGTGACCAATGTGTTCGCGCTGCTGCGGCTGTTGCCGATGAGCAGCCAGGACAAGGACGCGGAGATCCTGTGCTGCGCCACCAGTTCCTTGTCCTGCAGCGCAGCTCGGTCCGGACAGGGTGGGTTCGCCCCGGCTGACCGGGCATTGCTGGCGGCGCTGCTGCGCCGGCTCCCGAGGCACGTGCTCAAGGAACTGCCCCTGGTGGTGCGCCCGGATGCCGTGTTCCGCTGGCACCGCGACATGGCCGTGCGCCGGCACGCTAGCGGTCCAGCAGGTCCGAGGTCATGCGCTGGAACTCGGCCCGGGTGAGCCCGGCGTCGAGGTGCAAGACTTCTTCCTGGTGCGGCTGATATGGGGCAGGCTACTCGAGCGCTGTGCTGACGTTGACGCTCTCAGGCGTTCGGCCGCTCTAGGCCTTGGACAGCCGCGACCGGATTTGCTCCGCCGGGTGCTCGGGGGGCAGGGGAGCGAGCAGGGCAACCTCGACGCCGCCGCCTCGCTTGATGTGGGGGCAGTGCTCTGCCATGGACAGCGCTGTCTCAAGATCGTCGGCGGTGACGATCGAATAGCCGCCGAGCTTGGCGGACTGCCCGGCTGTTCGTGCGCTAATCGGTGCAGACGCCGGCCGTGGCGTTGTGAACCGTTCCGGTCATCATGCGGGCGCGATCGGATGCAAGCAGGACCGCACCGTGGGCCGTGTCTTCGGTGTGCGGGGACACTTTCAACATCGCGCCTTCGTCGAAGGAGGCAAGTACTTGCTCGCTGGTGAGGTTCATCAGCTTGCCGACGGTGCCGGCGGTGTCCTGGATTGTCCGCGTGTCGGGGTTCGCGGCGGTCCGCAGGCAAACTACCCGTATCCCGGTGCCAGTGAGTTCCAGTGCCATGGCCCGCATCAGGTTCTCGATGCCCCCGAAGGCGGCGCCGATCCCTGAAGCACCCGGGGTATGGGGCCGTGCCGGGCTGCCGGTAAGGAAGATGATGACGCCGGAACCCTGCGGGACCATGCGCCTCGCCGCGCCGCGGGCGGTGATGAACTGAGAGGTCAAAACGGTCTGGGCGACCCTGAATTCCGCCACGGGCAGGTCGACCGCGGGCTTGCCGTTGCCGTATTCGGTGATGCGGGGCCCGGTCGCGTTGAACTCGATGTCGATTCCTCCAGCCTGCTTAACGACGCGGTCGAGGTATTCGTCAACCGCGCTGTCGTCGAGGGCGTCGATGACCGTGTAGCTGGCCCGTCCGCCAGACTCAGTGATCTGCCGGGTGACGGCAGCGAGAGTGCCCTCGGTCCGGCCGGCGAGGAAAACCTCGGCGCCTTCGGCGCCGAACGTGCGGGCCACAGCCGCTCCGATGGAGCCGCCGGCACCAAACACAACGGCGCGCTTGTCGTTCAAGATGGGTGAGTCGTTCATCGTTTCCTCCACAGGGTTTGCCAGATGAGGTGCCGGTGATGGAGACGGCAGCTGCCCGGCGAACTGGGCGGCGGGCGGGCGCCCAGTTTTCATCCGGGCTGACGTCTACACAGGCGTAGTCCTTCCGGTCGGGCTGGAAGACAAGGGCGATGGGAGTGTGACGTGGCGGTTATGGACCTGCTCGCCCGGGCACAGGCGGGGGATGGGGAGGCGTTTGGCCAGCTGGTCAATCCCTACCGGTTGGAGCTGCAGGTGCACTGCTACCGGATTCTCGGCTCGGTGCGTGACGCCGAGGATGCGCTGCAAGACACGCTGCTGTCGGCCTGGCAGGGCCTGGCGGGGTTCGAGGGACGCTCGTCGGTCCGGACCTGGCTGTATCGGGTCGCTACCAGCCGCTGCCTGGACGCGCTGCGGTCGGCTAAACGGCGCCCTCTGATGAGCGCGCCAACGGCCGGGCTGGACCCGCCCGAGCCCACCCGGATGGGCGAGGTGCTCTGGCTCGAACCCTACCCCGACGTGCTCCTCGAGGGGCTCCCGGACAGCGCGCCCGGACCCGACGCCCGGCTTGAGGCCCGGGAGGCCATCTCGCTGGCCTTCATCACCGCCTTGCAGCTGCTGCCGCCCCGCCAGCGCACCGTCCTCATCCTGCGCGACGTCCTCGGATTCCACGCCAGCGAAACAGCCCAGATCCTCGACACCTCTCAAGAGTCAGTGACCAGCGCGCTCAAGCGCGCCCGCGCCGCCCTGCACCGCCAGTCGCCCGCAGGGGAGCGGGAACCGCCCCCGCCGCCTAACTCCGCCGCGGAGCAGGAACTGGTTGAGCGGTTCACCAGGGCCTTCGAAACCGCTGACGTGGACGGCGTCGTCGCCCTGCTCACCGACGACGCCTGGCTGACTATGCCGCCGATTCCACTGCAGTACCAGGGACGCGAGCTGGCAGCCCGGTTCCTCACAGCTACAGCATTCCGGCGAAGCTGGACCTCCCGGCTCATTGCGGCCGGGGCCAACGGCCAGCCCGCATTCGGTTTCTATGTCCGGGACCCGCAGGCCGGGGTCTCCCATGCGATCGGGCTGCTAGTCCTCACCCTTTCGGGCAGCCGGATCTCCGCCCTGACCCGCTTCGATAACAGCCTCCTGCCCCGCTTCGGACTCCCGCGAACCCTGCCCGAGTGAGCATGCATCATCCCGATCTCGCGCACTACTGCCGCCGGAGACCTACCCATTACCGGACACGACATTGCGTCGCGATCCGGATCATCGGATCAGTCCGCAGACGGCTCGTCGCGACCGTCCTCAGCCCCATACCCGGCTGCGAGCCCGACGCATGGATGTCTGACTGCGCCATGCCCGAACGAGCCGTAGCCCCTGAGGAACAGATCTGGTCCAACATTATGGACCCTGTCGCCGCAGCCAAGTTCCTTGGTCAGAAGTCATGAGTCGGTCTCGCGGCTATGACCGCGAGGAACAGCATCGCCATGGGCCGTGCTAACGACAGGTGGCCGTACACGCTAATCGCGAGCGCAACGCCCCCCGGCGGCTTCGGGGGCAAATAGTAACGTTGTGTAGTCGGAATCGGTTAGCGGCCGAAGTCAGTCGTGGACCGGTTCGTGGACCGGTTCGTGGACCGAGCCATTGGTGCAAACGGTGCAATCAGGGCCATCGGCGGCACGGCTCCGTGGTATCGGTGCAGTTAGCGCACCCGGAGCGCCGGGCCGTGGTTCTCATAATCCGCCGGCCGTGGGTTCGATCCCATCCGCCGTATATAGTAAAACGCGAATAAGATTCGGAAGTTTGCTCGTAAGCTTTCGCGGCTGCTTGTGTTAGCTAATCCAGTTCACCTGGATGATGACTACGCGTTCGCCGCGGACGTCGGTCAGGTATACGAGCATCAACGGGCCTCGCTGGACGGTGCGCAGCCCTGGCGGCTCGCCTGTGAACTCCCGCCCGTCGAGGAAGATCATTGATTCGCGGACGGTCAGCTCCTCAGCTACCTGACGAACCGCTGCCAGGGCAGCAGGTGGCAGCCCGTCGAGCAGTTCATCGCTGACGGGCTCCCAGTGCCAGTCAGCCACCTACGACCTCGCGGTAGGCCGCCTGGACGATCTCGGCAGCTTCCCGGACTGCCTGGTCCCGGACAGCGGGGTCGGGGTCGGCGAGGGCTCGTTCGGCGGCGTGGAGCCGGGCGGCGACCGAGGGCCGCCGCTCGACGGCGATGGCGGCGCCCCAGCGCTGGTAGAAGTGGCGGATGGGGAAGACACTGTCTTCATCGCCTGCCTGGGTGAAGGCCTCCTGGACTTCCTGGAAGAACTCCGGCAGCCGGGACGGCGCGACCGTGGCGATCGCCTGGCGCAGCGCGGGAAGCGACAGGGCGGGCATAGGGATCAGCGGCTCGTCACCCTGTGGGGACTCAGCAGTCATCCAGCCCGCCTCCTCTCGCATCCAGCTACAGAATAAAGCGTGCCACGGCTCGGGGTGGAGTATGGCGATTCACTCCAGCGACTGTGGGCCGGTTGCTCCTGGTGACGTTACGCACAGTAACAAGACAGGAGAAGGTCAACGCTTTGCCGTGGACCGGTTCGTGGACCGAGCCATCTGTGCAAACGGTGCAATCAGGGCTATCGGCGGCATGGTTTCGTGGTTTCCGTGCAGGCGGCGCGTCCGAGCGCTGTGCCAGTCTCCTCATAATCTGCCGGTCGTGAGTACGATCTACGCCCGTCTCACGTAACCTGGCATGAATAAAGATTCAAAAATCTCGGTTGACGAGAACTGACTGTACGGTTCGATTTCCTTGGTCTCGCCAGCCAGCCCACAGCATGGCTGCTAGGAACCGATTCGTCGTGTCAGGACCTTGTGTCTGACCACTGCGGCCAGGCGTCTCCGTCGTAGATAACTACGAGAGATGGTGGCCGGCGCCTTCGGTGCCTGCGCCCTCGACGACGCCTCTGCCGTCCACCCAGATGCCCCAGTCAACGATGCGCCTGGTCTCGATCGTCACCGGGGGGCTGAGCCGTACTCCGGGTGCGAGTTCCCGGCCGGTGTCGCGGATGACCGCGTGTCCGGCGTCCTCCCAGGATTCGACCCGGGCCCACCGGAATTCGCCGGCGTCTGCTGCGTCGTGGCGGATCATGAGCCGGCCGCCAGGTGGCAGGTCGCCGCTCAGGAACCGGGACCGGGCTTCCGGCAAGGTCTGCGCCGCTTCGGCCACAGCGCCCATGAGAGCGCCGAACTCGGGAATGTAGTGCCAGGGCGGCTTCTCGAACCCGAACATCGCCTGGCACGTATCGGCGATGAAGTCCTCCCAGCTCGTGTCCCAGCAAGCGGGCGGGCATACGGTCAGCCAGCTGCCGGAGTCCTCACCTTGCGCGGGATCGAACTGCAGCCCGATGAGGGCGAACGCGCCGCCCCGGTTCGGGACGCCGTTTGCCCGGTCCAGGTCCCGGCGGTGAATCTCCATCTCGGCCGGAACCCGCAGGAAGCGCGGCAGGTGGAGCAGGCCGGTAGCCTTCGGGGTATCGAGCGCGCGGGCGATCAGGTCGGACCAGATCCGGAAGGCCACCCCGTTCAGTAGCGTGGTTAGCTCCTCCCGCAGCTCCGGCGATGCGGGGCCCAGCCTGAGCTCGGGCAGCCCGAAGCGGCGCATGCCATCGGTCATAACCGCGATCACGCCCTGATAGCCGACGTCATGTACGCGCACCCAGGATTTGAACGTGAGGCCGATGGTTATGTCGTTACTGATGCTGGCCGGAATGGTCAGCGTCGTGTCGGGCAAGGCGGCCAGCGCGTCCTCGGCGGTCAGCACTTGGGGCGTCTTCGGGTCCAGCACCGGTGCGCCGAGTTCGGCCGCGAGCGCCGCGGCCGGGCCGCGCGCTTTCCATTCCTGGATGCCGATCAGCGATGCTCGCTGCGTGGCACTGAACCGGACGAACCCGCGCACGGGCGAGGAAGACCCGCTGTTCCGGAGTGCCGAACAGCTCCCTGTCCAGCATCCCGGGTGGCAGCGGACCGGCCGCCTCAACCCCGACCTTCACCACCCCTTTGGCGAGCCACTCCGCCGTTAGCGTCCGCAGCGGCCCGGTCAGCCTCGTTTCGACCGCCGTGCTGGCCTTCTGCCTTGCTTCGGCCGTGTCCATGGGCGCGGGTACCGGGACGGCATAGGTTGCCGACACCAGCTTGGGCACCGGCAAGATCAGTTCCTTCATCATTCGCTCCTCACATGCCGCCTCGTGGGCGAGCACAGAGAAATGACGGTAACGCGACCCTCTGACAAAACCAGGGGATGCGAAGCCCGTCAGCGGCGGCTGCATGTCGAAGCGCTCTCCGAAATCGGGTCGCTCTCAGACGTCACGATCGGCATCATCGCCGCTGTGTACACGGTGCTCTACGACCGGCACGCCAAGCGGGTCCATGACGGACTGGAGCTGCCTCACTCGACCGGAGGGGACTTCGAGGAGCCGGACCACATGGCCGACGCCGTAGGGATCACCTGGGGCGGCTAGCTCGTCGCCTCTGACGCGAATCGCCTGAGGGCGACGGCTCCCCGCTACTCCGCCCGAGGAAGCGCAAGCCGCGGCGCGAACAAGTTGTCAGCTTATACCCGGTCAATCCGCACGATGGTGACCAGGTTCTCTTCGACCTCATACAGCACTCGGTAAGGGCCGACGCGCAGCCAACGGTAGGAACCGCGGACGAACGCTCCCAGAGGAGCCGGCTCGTCAGCTAAAGCTTCCACGGCGCGGTTGACGGCCATCATCCCGGCCTGGTCGGCCATGAGGCGGGCAAAGGTCGCCTGCGCGATCTCTGACCAGATGATCCTCACCGGGAGCCGCCAAACACCTCAGCCATGAACTCGTCGTGCGACTTCAAGCCCGGCCGCCCGGCCGCATTCCATGCCGCGTGCTCGGCGATGGCGGCGTCGATCTCGGCTTCCTCAACCTGCTCGGCGGATGCGCGGTTCCGCAGGGCCTCTAGCGTGCGGTATTCGTGCACCGGAACCACGATAGCCGTTTCGCCACCGAGACGGATGACGTCGTGACTGTCATGCTCTGAAGGCTGCGCGCTCACGCCACGATGCTAGCTCGCCGCGCCGTCAATCCGGCCGTCCGGACGGTGCGGGCGCGCCGAGATCCCGCGGTTAGTTGTGTTCCGGGCCGAGCCCAGGCTCCCGACATAGGCCGGGCGCTGCTAACGATGTTACGCACAGTAGCAGGATCAAGAGATCGGGCGCCGATGCCGTGGACCGGTTCGTGGACCGAGCCATCTGTGCAACCAGTGCGCTCAGGGCCATCGGCGGCACGGCTCCGTGGTATCCGTGCAGGTAGTGCGTGCGATGTACCGGACGGAATGCCAACATTCGCGCTGAGGCCGTGGAACTGTGACCAGAGGAGTCGATGACCTTCTGGCAGACCTGGCTGAGGCAGCTGACGCAGCAGCCGAACTGGTGAGACTGCTAGGACACCGAGCGCCTCGCGCCCGCCAGGATCCCCACTCGGGCAGGATTGGCAGGCACTCAACCAGCCCGGATACGCTGAGCTGCGGCTACTCCCGGCCGAGGATGCGCAAGCCGTGATGCTGGTTGAAGTCCTCGTAGTCCTTGAGGTTCAAGGTGGCGAGCGGGATGCCATGGGTGAGGCAGCAGGCCGCGACCCACATGTCGTTGACCGGCCGTGGTCGGCCGCGCTGGACGGCTGCCGCGGACAGTCGGCCCCAGGTGGCGGCTACTGCCTCGTCTCCGGGCAGCACCGCAATGCGGGACAGCCAGCTGGTGAGTTCCTCGCGGCGGCGCTGGCCCCAGTTACGGATCTCCGCCCACTTGGCCAGCTCTCCGAAGGTCACGAAGGTGATCAGCGGCTCGCGGCCGATCAGGCGGGTGGCAAGTGGCCCGGTAAGCGTTCCCTTGTGCAGCAGAGAGGCGACATCAGTGTCCAAGACGGCTGGGTCCACGGCTGAGGATCAGGCCAAGTCGCGGTGACGCTCGGCGTAGGTGAAGGCCAAGAACTCCTCCAGTTCCTCGTCGGACTCGAAGGTATCCGCGGCAAGCTCATCGAGAGAACGGATCGGCCGAGCATGCTTCGTGGCGAGCAACTGGGTGACCGACACGCTCGGCCGGGCCGCCGCGTTGTCCGCGTCACTGTCCGCGCTGGATGTGCTCACTGGTACCACTCTCCTAAACGCTGCCTGCCTCTTATGTTAGGGGTATTAGGAGCGTCACACTCGACACGCATATCAAGGCGGGGCAAACGTGTCGCCGCGGACGTAAGCCCGACGCCCTTGACGATGTTACTTACAGTAACAGGATAAGCGGGCATGGCCGCCGCGACCGTGGACCGGTTCGTGGACCGAGTGACCCGTGCAAGCGGTGCGATCAGAACCATCAGCGGCACGGCTCCGTCGTATCTGTGCAGGCAGCGCATCCGGAGCGCCGGGCCGTACTTCTCATAATCCGCCGGTCGTGGGTTCGAGCCCCACCCGCCCCACGTAATGCGTGCTGAATAAAGATACGAAACCTTCGGCTGCCAAGAGCCGACGGTGCGGTATCTGAGGACATCCCTGGGATTCTCTAAGCGTGCCCGTCCTTTACGGCGCGACATCGTGGTTCGTGACGTATTTCGTTCGGAGCTCACCAGACCGCGCGGCGTTACCCTTGAGGGGTGACCAACGACGTGCTGACTATGGAGGGGTTGCGCCGCCGCCGCGCAGAGATCTTCGGCGTCGCGCAGAAGCGGAGGGCTCGTCGGATCGCCGTCTTCGGTTCGGTCGCTCGAGGCGAGGCTCACCCAGACAGCGATCTCGATCTGCTCGTGGATTTCGAGCCAGGTGCGTCGCTCCTTGATCACATCGGTTTGTTCCAGGATCTGGAGGACCTCCTGGGTGTCGGAGTGGACGTCGTAGCGCGGAGTGCCCTCAAGCCCCGGGACGACCACATTCGCGCCGAGGCCGTGGATCTGTGACCAGAGGAGTCGATGACCTTCTGGCAGATCTGGCTGAGGCAGCCGATGCAGCAACCGAACTGGTGAGGCTTGGGAAGGAGCGCTGGGATGCCGAGCGCCTACTGCGTCTCGCGGGCGAGGCCGTCATCGGCCGACTGGGCGATATTGCTACCAAGTTGCCTGACGAGGTCTTCAAGGCGACACCTGAGATTCCCTGGCGGGAGGTGAAGGGCATGAGGATCATCGCCGCGCACGCCTATCACCGAATCGACTATGACGAGCTCTGGGTCACTTTGCGCGACGACGTCGGCGGGCAGGTGCAGCTCGTAGGCGCCGGGCAGAGGGTTGTCGCGGGGGATGGGTCCGCGAGGGCCGGGACCGGCTCGTCCAGCAGGTGAAAGATCGTGCGCTGCACCGTCCACCGCAGCGGCTACGGCAAGGCCTCGATCTCCTGCCAGGACGAGCCCGGGAAGCGGACGAGGCGATCACTCACCTATTCCCCATGCCTCGGCGAGCCCCTCGCGGGTGAACGTCGGCGCGTCATCGCCTGGACCGGGGTCGGCTTGAATGCGCGCCGTGGCGGCGCCTCGCCCGACCTCCCGGCGCAGTCGCTTTAGCTCGGCCTTGAGCGCATCCAGTTCGGCACGGGGAATGCTGACCAGTTCGGATGCTTCGAGGGCTCACGCGGCTCCCTCAGTTCGGCGCTTCAGGCCCCAGTGTAGATCGGTAAGGTAGATCTGCAGCTGACCCTAGCCGGGCCCAGGCCAGAGTAAGTAACAGGGACGACGTTACGGTGGCTGGCCGTGGTCGATGGCTCTGATCACCGCGTTGACCTCTGCCGACCTGCCGGGGTGAAGTCGTCCCCGGCCTTCTGCATCTCTCCCGTCTCAGCCTGTCCCGCTGCGTCCGGTTTACAAATCGGTTTACAGAGCCGGTTCTTGACCTGTGGCTTCCTGCGCTTCCACGGGTGAGAACACGCGCGCTCCCCCGGCCTGTCGGTTCACCCCGTCACCGTCGGCCGCCAGCACATGGAGCGGGCCAGAACCGGCGGTTTTACAAACCGTCACAGCTCAGCGTGGCGTTGTCGTCTTGACTTGGGCGGACAACAATGTAGTTCTGATCTGGCGAACCTTGGATCGTCCCGCACGTATCCCACGCGCGGTTCGGATCATTGTGTGATGGGTGAGCCGTTGACACCATCTGATGTAAACGCCGAAAGTATCGAATGACATGCTGGCGACCTAGATGCATATGAGGCTGATGCGCATATCCCGCAACGTTCACGGCGGATGCGTGTCAACGGCCCTTACCTGACCTCGCCGCTCTTCTGTCCTTACTGTTGGCGCCAGGCTTTGCCGGGTGTCAGTCGTAGTCAGCGGGCCGGATCTGAGGTCCTTGACAGTCGGCTCGGCATGTAGTAGGTATGTGACCTTCGTCATCATGGCGGGGACCTAGGACCTTGGCTGGATGATCGTTCGATCGGTTCACTGACGGTATGTTCGTACGCGCCGAGGTCCAGGCGGAGATCAGCTTGACCCTGGCCCAGGCCAGGCTGGCGAACCTTGCCCGTGCTGGCTGGCTGCTGAGCGCCTCGCAAGGTGCCTACGGAGCCCCGGCCACCGACCTGGCCCGGGCCGACCCGCCAGGTCCCGGGCGGGGGAAGTCCAGACTGGTCAATGTGCATTTCCGGTACCTGACCGCAGACGGCGGCTCGGCCCATCTGGCGCTCAGATGGGAGGCGATCGGGCCCGGCGGAGAGCTGTTCCCTACCCTGGATGCCGACATCACGCTCAGCGCCGCCGGGGCGCACGGCACGACACTGACTCTGGCCGGGGTGTACCGGCCACCGCCCGGCAACCTGGGCGGTGAGCTGGATCAGGTGGTTTTGCGGCGCGTCGCCGAAGCTACGATCCACACGTTCGTCAACCGTATCGCTGACGCCATCATCGCCCCCGGTCCGGCGACTGAAACCGGGCGGCGGAATCACAGATGAGGGCTGGTTCTAGCCGCCAACCGCCGAGGCGCCGTAGACGCCATCCGGCGTGGCGCCGTGATCTCACCCCGATCCGTTCCGTGGGGCGGGATCAGGCGGCTCGTCATCGTCGCCGTCAGCGAACACGTGGTCATGGATCTCGCGGATCGTGTCGTCCAGGCGGCGCAGGGCGTCGGCGATCTGCTGCACGGCCACATCATGGGGCAGGTCAATCGCGGCCTGCAGGCTGAGGCCGACGTGGAGGAGGCCGTTGACCACCCGGTCCAGGAGCCCCCGGCCGCGGCGCTCCTGTTCTGCTGCGGCAGCGGCGCGGGCCAGATCGGCCAGGTCAGCGTGCGGCAGGTCCTCCGTGACGTCCCGGATCACGGCCAGGATAAAACGGCCCGTCGCGGTCGGCACCGGGCTCAGGCTCACACGCACCGGGAACGTGCTGCCATCCTTGCGCCGCCCGGGCAGCCGCGCCCTGGCGGCCATCGGCCGGGCAGTCGGCTGCTGCGCGTATCCGGCCCGCTGGCTGATGTGCGCTGCCCTCAGGTCAGCGGGGACCAGCGACTCGACCGTCTGGCCGATCAGCTCACCGGGCACGTAGCCGAACATGTCCTCTGCCCGCCGGTTAGCCAGCACCACCACGCCATCGTCATCGGTCAGCACTACCCCGTCATCCAGGGCGTCGACCAGCCCCCACACCACCGCCGGAGTGACCCCCGCGGCCTGAGACCTATTCCTCGGCGCGGCGGCCAGCCGCCGACGAAGCGAGACCTGGTCCTCGCCCTGCCCCTTGCCTGGTCTTGGCACCAGGGGGATGACACCTGGTGTCCCGGCGGTGATGGCAGCCTCCACGGACGGATAGATCGAGACGAGCCGGTCCAGCCCGCTGGCATCCAGGACCCGCCGGACAATCTGGGCGGTGACCGCCACCCGCAGCTGCGCGCCGCTGACAGAGGCACGCTGGTAGGCGCGCAAAAGAGCATCCGCGCCACCGTGATCACACGAAACCGTCCCGGTCATATCCGCGATCAGTACGGCGGCGCCTCGGTTGACCAGTTCCAGCAACTGCTCGCGGATCTGCCCGGAATTAGACACGCCGATATGTTCCGGCAGCGTCACCACCGCTTGCCTTCCCGCCCACCGCACCGGGTACGGGCCATCAGGCACGGCAGCAACCAGCGCATCCGTCAAGGCCAGGGCACCGCAAAGCGGCGGCACCGCTGGTGAGTAGAGGGGATGACTGGCACATCGTTAAAGCACCTTACTATCAGCCGGGGAAACCGGTGGACAAC
The DNA here is from genome assembly GCA_050010815.1 of Streptosporangiaceae bacterium. GTDB lineage: Bacteria > Actinomycetota > Actinomycetes > Streptosporangiales > Streptosporangiaceae > Palsa-504. The sequence continues at coordinate 11,640 of JBEKKH010000184.1, forward strand.
CTTCTGATCCGTAGATGCCTGTGCGGTCGTCTAGGCCCGTTCAGATCAGTTCGTGACCGCGGGCGACTCGATGCTGGTTGTCCGTGCAAGTCCGAAGAATCGCGAGGTCGTTCATCCGTGTGGCTCCCAGCGTGGCTCCCTCAAGCGACGGGTCTGTGCCTTCGCCCTGGGCGCTTCTTATCAGGGTGACGATGCGGCAGCTCAGGTAGCGATCTTGACCTTGTGACCTGGCCTTCAGTCCGTTGACGCCTACTAGTTTCCCCGTTCTTAACCGTGCTGCTTTCCCCGTTCTTAACCGTGCTGCGCCCGGTGCTGCGGGCCGCGTCCGGTGGGTTGACCCGTTGGCGCGGGCATGCGCCGATCGGCCGGGCGGCGGTGACGTTCTGTAGCTGGCATCCGGTGATCGCCATGGCAAGGCGTGGACCGGTTCGTGGACCGAGCCACCCGTGCAAACGGTGCAATCAGCGCCATAGGCGGCACGACTCCGTGCCATCTGTGCAGCTAGCGCATCCGGAGCGCCGGGTCGTAGTTCTGATAATCCGCCGGTCGTGGGTTCGAGACCCACCCGCCCCACCTGACCCACCTGACCCACCTGACCCACCTGACCCACCAGGTTCCTGGCCTGTGTCGTCGCGAGTGCCCACCGAGCATTATGCGAACCCCCCAAAGGCAAGGCGCGCGTTTGCGCTGGTCGATGGCGTCCTCTACGGTGTGGCAGGGTCCGTACCTGTTACGATGTGACTATCATGGGGTCCCGGAGAGGACTCATTGTGACAGTGCAGCCGCAGCAAGACGGGTCGCCGGATCTCGGCTTTCTCCGCGCGGTTCGTCGGCAGATCCTTGCGGCCGCGTCGCGGCGTGGTCTAGGCGAAGTGCGTGTGTTCGGTTCGGTTGCCCGGGGCGAAGCGATCGAGACCAGTGACGTGGATCTCCTGGTGGCGCCAGGTCCCAATACAACGCTGTTCGACCTTAGCGGCTTCGCGCTGGATGTCGAGGAGATCGTCGGACGCCACGTGGACGTGGCCACGCCCCGCGGACTAAAGGCGCGCATCCGGGGTCGTGTCTTGGCAGAGGCCGTTGTCCTGTGAGGAGGGACAGCGAGCGTCTGGCAGACATGCTGGCTGCGATCGATCGGATCACGCGCCACGTTCAGGACGACCGGACGCGCTTCGACACTGACGAACTGTTGCAGAGCGCGGTGCTTCACTGGATCGAGATCATCGGCGAAGCGGCACGGGGGATCAGCGACAAGGTCCGCGACGCGCATCCTGAAGTACCATGGCGTGTCATCACCGACATGCGCAATCGGGTGACTCATGGCTATTTCGATATCGATCTCGACGTCGTGTGGAATACCGTGGCGCGGGACCTGCCGGAACTCCGACGGTCTGTCATCCAGATCCGCGCCGACCTTGACTCGGAAGCGGAAGATTCCGACGAGGAATAGTCCTTCCCGCTCATGGCCGCATCAGCGCAGGATTAGCGATTCTTAGAGCACTAATCCGCGAGCAAGGTGACGTCACACCGCTGGTGCAGACGGTCAAGCGCTGGTGGGAGGCGGACGCCCGGCGTGGCCCCCGAGCGCAGCGGGAGTTCCTAGCTCGCGTCGACAGCTACCGAGACGAGGTCCGCGTCCTGCGGAGCGGCGTTTGTGGATCCAGTGCAGTACCGGTGCCGCGGGGCCTGGTCACGTTCCTGGTGTACCCGCCTGATGATCTCGTGCTTGTCGTCAAGATCCAGTGGCTCGGCGGTTTGCAACGTTCGGCTCCTTCGGGCGTCTTATGCCACCGGGCGCGGGCATCCCCCTGGTCGGCCGGCGACGATAACGTTCTGTAGTGGCATCCGGTGATCGCCAGGTTAAGGCGTGGACCGGTTCGTGGACCGAGCCACCTGTGCAAACGGTGCAATTAGGGCAATCGGCGGCGCGGCTCCGTGGTATCTGTGCAGGCAGTGCGCCCGTAGCGTCGGGCCGCACTTCTCATAATCCGCCGGTCGTGGGTTCGAGCCCCACCCGCCCCACCGCAGTGTCACCTGAATAAAGTTCGAAACGTTTCGGCTGGCAAGGGACGACTGCATCGCGCTGGTGCCCTCGATAATGTCCGGGAGCCGACCGATGCATCTACCGTCCCGGTCCCTTCACTCGCCGCCGAGGTGAATCACCTCATACGGCACGGCCGGGTCGGCCAAAGCCTCCCACCCCAGTCGTAAGACCATCCCTAGTTACTTCGCCGGAAGATGTGGCCATGGTGATGGCCATGGAACCCGGAGGACCCCATCTGGTCACATAGAGCAACTGCCGAACGGGTCTTGGCGTTCCAGGGTGCTTCATCGCTTGAGGTATGGCGGGAAGTCAGCCTCAGCGAAGCTTCAGTCTCTCGCGCGGATAGGCAAAGGAACCTATAATCGTACGTCCCCGATTGCAGCGGAAAATACGAGATTCTTGTACTCGGGAGCATGGACCACCTCGTGGGCGCGAGCGCTTGCCGCAAGACTAGGTCGGAATCCTCACTCATTATTGCCGTAACCTCTGGTGTACTCCCGTTGATTGGGATACTCCCTTTGGTGAACATCATGTAAGGATCGACAATCTTACTACCTTCCTCGCATCGTTCTGCCTCAACGACAGTAAACGCCCCTCGACGACTGCCGTCTGCCACCCCTTCCGGATGGAACGCACTCAGAAGTGTGAATTTCTCGCCGATTACACTGTTAATACAGTCGCATCGTCTGCTGAATTCACATATTCG
>JBEKKH010000185.1:0-19267 GCA_050010815.1 Streptosporangiaceae bacterium
CCAAGGCCACCGAGCAGGCCATAGCCGGGTACCAGCGCGCCAATCACCAGCCGGTCGACCCGTCGCGGACCTACGCGGAGATAAGCCTGCACTGGGTGTTCTGGTACGTCGGCGTGCCCGTGGTCATTCTCGGCACGATCGGCGCCGCGCTGCTGGCCCGGCGGTGCCTGCGCGGCCAGGCCCCGGCCTGGACGCTGCCGCTGCTGACGTTCGCGTGGACCATTACCACGTTCTTGTACCGGCCGGCCATCACCCCCGATCAGCCGTGGGCGAGCCGCAGGCTGGTCCCCGCGGTGCTGCCCGGCTTCATCCTGCTCGCGGTGTGGGCGTCGGCCTGGCTGGTCGGCTGGCTCAGACAGCACGGCTACGCCGGGGTACCCAGCATCGGCACCGGCATAGTCCTCGCGGTCGCCCTGGTGTTGCCGGCCTCGATGACCACGTTCGGTCTTGGCGTCAAGACCGGCGGCCCGCTCGGGGTCACGCTGACCGCGGACGGCCTGGCCTTCAAGACCACCTACGGCGGCGAACTCGGCGCGGTCTACGGCATGTGCGCGGCGATCCCCAAGGGCTCGTCGGTCGTCATCATCGACGGCCCGGTCGCCGACCGTCTCGCCGAGACCGTCCGCGGGATGTGCGGTGACCCGACGGCCCGCGTCATGCCCTCGGTCTCGGTCGTCCGGTCGATTGTGCAGGATATCCAGCAAGCAGGGCGGCGGCCGGTGCTGCTTGCCGCCCAGGCATCCGAACTCGCGCCCTATCACGGGCTGGTGAAAAAGGTGATGGCACTGAGCACGACCATGGACAGCAGCACGCTGGTGGAGCCGCCACGGACCACCATTCCGCTCAAGCTGAGCGTCTGGATGTGGGAGCCGGCCCGATGACCGCATCCCTGGACGCACCGCGCGCCGTTCCGGCCGAGCCGGCCGTCCCGCTGCCCGCCGCGACCGATCCGCCGGAGGATCCGTACGTCTCGATCATCTTGCCCTGCTACAACGAGCAGGGGCACGTGGCGGCCGAGGTGGAGCGGATCTGCGCGGCCATGGACGCGAGCGGGTACCGCTACGAGCTGATCGCGTTCGACGACGCCTCCACCGATGAGACGCTGGCCCGCCTCTACGAGGCCGCCCCGCAGTTCCCGCACCTGGAGGTCGTGCCGTTCCGCCGCAACGGCGGGTCCGGCACCATCCGCCGCATCGGCACCCAGCGGGCGCGGGGCGAGATCGTCGTGTGGACCGACGCCGACATGACGTATCCGAACGAGCGGATTCCCGAGTTGGTCCAGATGCTGGCGAAGGATCCGGACCTGGACCAGGTGGTGGGGGCGCGGACCAGCGAGCAGGGCACGCACAAGCTGCTGCGGGTACCGGCCAAGTGGCTCATCCGCAAGCTGGCCGAAAGGCTCACCAACGCTCAGATCCCCGACCTGAACTCCGGGCTCAGGGCCTTCCGGCGCCAGGTCGCGCAGCCGTACCTGCGGCTGCTGCCGCCCGGTTTCTCCTGCGTCACCACGATCACCGTCGCGTTCCTGGCCAATCAGCACGAGGTGCGGTACGTGCCGATCGATTACGCCAAGCGGTCCGGGACCTCGAAGTTCAAGATCGGCAAGGACGCCTACAGGTACATCCTGCAAGTGCTGCGCATGGTGATGTACTTCAACCCGCTCAAGGTGCTGATGCCGGTGGCGTTGTTCCTGCTCGGGCTCGGCATCGCCAAGGGCATCTACGACATGGTCGTGCACCCGCTGCTCTTCGCGGTCAATACCGTGCTGATCTTCGTCACCGGGCTGCTGATCGCCTCGGTCGCCTTGCTCGCCGACCTGATCGTCCGGTCGAGGGGAGACGTCTGAACGACATGGGCCTCGACACCACAGGCACCCGAGTCACGGTGATCGGCACCGGGTATCTCGGGCTGACCCATGCGGTGTGCCTGGCCGAGTTCGGGCACAGCGTGCTTGCCGTCGATACTGATGCCCGCAAGGTGGCTCAGGCGGCCGGCGGCACCGCGCCGTTCTTCGAGCCCGGGCTGCAGGAGCTGCTGCGCAAGCAGCTGGACACCGGGCGGCTGCGGTTCACGACCAGCCATGCGGAGGCCGCCGCGTTCGCGGACCTCCACTTCCTGTGCGTCGGCACGCCGCAGGCGCCGGACGGCTCGGCCGACCTGGCCCAGGTCTACGCGGCGGCCGATGCCCTGGCGCCGCACCTGGCCGGCCCGTGCCTTATCGCCGGGAAGTCCACGGTGCCGGTAGGGACCGCGCGGGCGCTGGCGGCGCGGATCGCCGCGCAGGCCCCCGCGGGGACCGGTGGTCGCGGAGAAGCTGGGCGTAGGCTCGCTGGCCACGCTGCTCACCGAGGTTGATGTCATCAACATGCGCTGCCGATCGCGCGCGGTCGAGCTGTCCAGGGAGCTGGCCGGCGGCTCGCTGGAGGGCCGCCGGGTCGCCGTCCTCGGCGTGGCGTTCAAGCCGGGCAGCGACGACGTGCGCAGCTCCGCCAGCCTGGACGTGTGCGGTCGCCTGGCCGCGGAGGGCGCGACGGTGACCGTCCACGACCCGGTCGCCTTGCGCAGCGCGGCGCTCGTCCGGCCCGACCTGCGGTACGCCGAGTCGGCGGTGGCGGCGGTAACCGGCGCGGACCTGGTCCTGCACCTCACCGACTGGGAGGAATACCGGCTGATCGACCCGCACGTCCTGGGGGCCGTCGTCGCGCGCCGCAACGTGATCGATGCCCGGTCCGCTCTTGACGAGCAGCGGTGGCGGTCAGCTGGCTGGTCCTTCCGCGCCCTGGGTCGCCGCCCCTAGGCGAGCCAGCACGAGGAGACCCGTCCCGGTGTTCGGGAAGGCGCGTTCCACCAACCGGAACGGTGCGGTCCCCCACCGGGTGGCCGCACCCTGCAGGGCGCTGGACGGCTGGAGCAGCCGGCCGGATCCGGCGGTCCGGTCGGCCACCGATGTGGACCGGCCGGCGGTGAGCCGCCGCCGGCCGACCTCGTTGCGTACGGCTTCAAGCAGGTAGCCGAGCGGGAAGCCGTACTGCCGCAACTGGATCGCGGTGAAACCGCACCGGGTCAGCAGGGCCGTCATGGCGGCCGGATCGTAGCGGCGGAAGTGGCCAGCCATCTCGTCGCCGGGGCCGAACCGGTGCTGGTGCGCAGGGACCGACAGGAGCAGCCACCCGTTGGCGCGGAGTCGCGTTGACCACTCCTTCAACGCCGCCGAGTCGTCCTCGATGTGCTCGAGCACCTCGAACGCGCACACCAGGTCGAACCGGTCGTCCCCGAGTTCCTGCACCGTGATATTGCGGACCTCACCCCCAGCCGCGCCGATCCGCGCCTTCGCCACCGACCAGGACACTGGGTCCGGCTCCACACCGAGATACCGGTAGCGCTGCGCCAGCCGGGTGCCGAGCGCACCCTGGCCGCATCCGATCTCCAGCACGTCGCTGATGCCGGCGGGTAGTATCCGCTTGATCAGCTCGTAGCGGAGCCAGGCATTCGGCGTCAGTGGCGCTGCGACGGTGACATCCGCGCGCGCCTTCGCTGCCGTGATACCGGGGACCATGCCAGTCACCTCATCCAGGGAGTGTGCGGCCGAGGTGGTGCCCCCGGCCGCAGCGAGTTTGTCGGTGAGCGGCACCACGATCTGCTCGGGTATGAAATGTTCTCGGGCCACCTCGCGCGCCTGCTGGCGCAGCCGGGCCAGTTCGCTGCGGTCACCGGCCAGCCGCAGCAAGGCCGCGGCCAGTGCGTCCGGATTGCCGGGCGGCACTAGCATGCCCGCCCCGGCCAGGGACCGCCGCTGCGGGGCGGTGTCCGAGGTCACGATAGCGCATCCGGCCGCAGCACCCTGGAACACCTTGTTCGGCACCACCCGGAGCGCTTTTTCCCCGGCGCCGAAGATACCGAGACAGACGTCGTGGCCGGCGACGAGCGCGGGCAGTTCGGTGGCGGGCACCCAGTCCAGCCAGCGGACCGCGTCGTTGCTCCCCGCCGCTGCCATCGTCGCGGCCTTGTCTTGGCCATCGCCGATCATGGTGACTTCGATGGGTGCCCCGGCGATCAGGCCAAGCGCGGCACCGATGACCGGACCCCCCTGCAGGGGGGTGTAGAGGCCGTAGAAAACTACCCGCAGTGGCCGGCCGGCGTCCTCCTGCCGGGTCGGCCTAGCCGCGAGCTGCCACGCCGATGGTGCGCCCACAGGTACCACGACCGCCTGGGCCCGGTGCCGTTCCGGCAGGCAGGCCAGGTGCTCCACGGTGTCCACGACGATGATGTCAGCTGCCCGCAGGGCGCCGGCGTCGATCGCCCTCAGCAGGACCTGGCGCGCGATCCCGCCCAGCCGCCGGTCCTGCGCGGTGTCGCTGGCACTGGTGAGATGGTCGAGCACAACCGGCACCCTGCGGAAGAGAAGCCGGGCCAGGTGGACATCGAAGTGGCCGAGGTAGCCGACGAGCACCACATCCGGGGCTGGCATCCGGCTAGCGGTCCGGGCCAGGGTCGCCCAGCGCCGTGCGAGGCGGACCATGAGGGCCGGAGCTCGCCACGGATGTGCCAGCATGTCCACCTTGGCCGCCGTGTCCAGGCCCAGCGGTGCATTGCATTCGGTCACCTCAATGCCGTGGGCACGCAGACCCTCAGCGATCGTGGCGATTCTCGGATGCAACGAAGTGTCGTAGGTGCCAAAAAGCAATGCGCGCATAATCCCAGTTACTATAGTTTCCCGGCCGTATCGGCAGCTAGATATCACCGAAATGACGAGGCCGCTAAGCTAGGGAGGCCGCTAAGCTAGGCTGGCGCCATGCCGGACCGCCTCACGATATCGGGTTACCCGCCCGCCCTGGCCGCAGCCGGGCAACCCGGCGCTGACGGCGAGCCGGCTGGACCAGCCCGGGCGGTGTGGACCGTGGCCAAGCGGATTCTCACCGGGCGCCCAGTTCGCTGGGGCTTCGCCGGCGCCGCGGTCGCCCTCGGCGGCTATGCGGTGGCCAGCCAGTGGACTGGCGTGCGGGCCGCGCTCGCCAGCATCGGGGCGCTGACGGTAGCTGGCGCCATGGTCAGCGTCCTGATTGCCATGTTCGCGGCGATGCAGGTGTGGCGGGTGTTGCTCGCCGCGCTCGGGTCGCCGCTGCCGATCCGGATCGGGGCCCGGATCATGTTCGTCGGCCAGTTGGGAAAATACCTCCCTGGATCGGTGTGGCCGGTTCTGGCGCAGATGGAGCTGGGCAACGCGCACCGCGTGCCACGGCGTAACTCGGCGAGCGCCTCGGTGCTCACCATGCTCGTGACCATACTCAGCGGGCTGCTTACCGCACTGGTTACGTTGCCTTTCGTCGCGGGACTGACGTCCTACCGGTGGGCCTTCCTGGCCGCCCCCGCCCTGCTGGCCTGCCTGTACCCGAAGATGCTCAACTTTGTCCTCGGACGATTGTTCCGGCTGATCCGGCGGCCTCCGCTCGAGCAGCCGCTGACCGCTCGCGCTATCGCCACCTCGCTTGCCTGGTCGTTCGTTGCGTGGATCTTCTACGGTCTGCAAATCTGGCTGCTGGCAACGCGGCTCGGCGCGCCCCGCGGAACGGCGGTGCTCCTTGCCCTTGGCGGCTTCGCCTTTGCCTGGAGCGTGGGTTTCCTCGCCGTGTTCGCTCCAGCCGGGGCTGGCGTACGGGAAGTGCTGCTCGTCGCCCTGCTCGGCCCGGTGATCGGCGTTGGCGCGGGCACCGCGGTGGCCCTGGTCTCCCGTGCCCTGACCACCATCGGTGACCTGGTGGCGGCCGCCATAGCGGTCGTGTACTTCCGGCGGACCCGTGCCGGCCCGCTCCTGTGAGTCAGCTGAGGGACGCCTGAATGCACGGCCCGGCCGCTCGGTCGTGCCAGTAGGCTAACGGAGCTGACATCCACCACTCTTGAGGTTTTGATGCGACGCTTCCTAGCGCTCACCGTCGTCCCCCTGATTTCCTGCGCAGTCCTGGCCGGCTGCGGCTCGTCGAGTTCGTCCTCGTCGGCCTCGTCGGCGTCATCGTCGTCGTCGGCCGGCGCCAGCTCGGCGGTCACGGCCACAGGCTCATTCGGCACGGCTCCGGCGGTGAACATCCCGAAGGCCAAGGCCGGCAGCCAGCTCGAGGTCAAGACGCTCATTCAGGGCACCGGCACGACCTTGACCAAGGCCGACGCCCTGGCGGCGAACTTTGTCCTGTACTTCTGGTCAGGAACCAGTTCCTCGCTGAAGGCGAACACCTACACCAGCAACCCGACGGTGATCGGCGGCACGATGCTGCCGGGCCTGGAATCCGCGCTCGTCGGCGCGAAGGTCGGTAGCCGGGTTCTCGCGGTGATCCCGCCCGCGGAGGGTTACGGCACCACGGGAAACTCACAGCTCGGCATCACGGGCACCACCACGCTGGTGTTCGTCATCGACGTGCTCAAGTCTTACGCTGACACCGCGTCCGCGACCGGCACGCAGGAGTCCAACGGCGGCGGCACCTTGCCGACGGTCACCGCGAAGGCGGGCACCGCGCCCACGCTCACCTTCCCGAAATCCTCGCCGCCGAGCACGCTCGTGGCCAAGACGCTGATCAAGGGCACCGGCGCGAAGGTCGCCAAGGGCGATTACGTCATCGCTCAGTACACCGGTTACATCTGGCGGACGAAGAAGGTCTTCGGTTCTTCCTGGTCGTCGGGATCGCCGTTCGGTTTCGTCATCGGCGCGTCGCCTGAGCAGGTGATCCCCGGCTGGGACAAGGCGCTGGTAGGCCAGACCGTAGGCAGCCGGGTGATGCTCTCTATCCCGCCGGCCGACGGGTACGGCAAGACCGGTGAGTCCCAGGCGGGCATCACGGGCACCGATACGCTGGTCTTCGTCGTCGACATCATCGACGCCCTCAAGTAGGGCGGAGCTGCTCCCGCAGCAGGCGGCCGGCGTGCCGGCCGGCCGCCGCCGCGGTGAGAAAGTAAGCCAGGTCATCATCCAGTCCGCGGCCCATGCTGGACAGCGTGGCCGGGCAGGCGCGCAGCGCCGTCTCGAGTCCGTCGACGGGCACGGTGACGAGGTGGTGCCTGGCGCCCAGCGGTGCCGCCTGGACCGCGATCTGGCCCCCGAGGTCGCCGAGCGCGCCGTCCAGGGCCGGGATCACGACGTCGGCCCGGGCCAGCGCGACCCGGCCGTAGGCGGTCAGGCTGTGGTGTGAGACGCCGCGGTGCCTCACCCGCGGATCTGCGTCGCTGACCCGCAGCGACGCCACCGGCTGTCCGCCCAGCGCCGCCGCGGCGTTGACCGCCTCTCCCGCCGCCACCCCGGAGAACCCCCACCGGGTCCCGGTGCCGAGGTTGCCTGGTCCCTGGGCGACCACCGCGACGTCAGCGCCGAGTACGTGCCGGGCGGCGAGCAGCCCGGTGTGCACGGTCACCGTCTCCAGGTCACCGCCGAACGACTGCCCGGTGGTGACCGTCGCCGCCAGCCAGCCCGCGTCCACCAGGCTCGCGCAGGTGCGGGAGAACCAGGCCGGTCAGAGGTGGCGCTGTCACCACGGGTCCGTTCCGCCGCATCGAAGACGCCGGCCAGCACGGCCGGGAGAGCCGAGTGCAGGTCGGCCACCACGACGGGCATCCCGCCGATGTCATCGGCGTCGCGGAGCACGTCATGGTGCGGTGAGCCCTGTTCGTCCGCACCGAGCACGGTCGCCTGCAGCGGCGTGTAGCGGGCCTTCACCAGGTGGCCGCCGAGCGGAGGGTCGGGCGGCAGCCGGTCCGGGACCGCGACCACGAGGGCGTATCCGCCGGTGCCCAGGCCCAGGTCAAGGGCCGTCGTGTTGATCAGGACCCGGTCGCAAGGCTGCGGACGGCCGGTCAGCGCCGGATAGGCGAGCGCCCGGACCTGGGTACCATCGACCGATACGTCGAGTTCGACCGCGCCCGGCCACTCGCGGCGGATGCCGCTGACCGTGCCGTTCCGCCATGTGATCACCCACGGCAGCCTAGCCCCGGGGGCGGTCAGCGAGTCGCGATAGTACCCCGCGCAGTCTGCGAGACAATAACCTGGAGTCCACGAGGGAGGGCCATGTCGAAGCGCAAGACCGAGCGGCTCCTCGGCCTTGTCGTATGCCTGCTCTCCACCGGGCGCTATCTCACCGCGGACCAGATCCGGCAGGCCGTGCCCGGTTACCCGGAGCCCGATGACTTGTTCAAGCGCATGTTCGAGCGGGACAAGGAAGATCTGCGTGACCTCGGCGTGCCGCTGGAGACCGGCCTCAACCATCCGTTCGACGAGGATCTCGGCTACCGGATCAGGCAGCAGGCCTACGAGCTGCCCGAGCTCCGGCTCGAGGCGGACGAGGCCGCCGTGCTCGGCCTGGCCGCCCGGGTCTGGCGGCGAGCTGAGCTGGCCGGCGCGGCCGCGGGCGCGCTGCTGAAGCTCCGGGCGGCCGGCATCGACACGACCGACCCGGACTCCGGCGAGCGTCCGTCCCGGCCGGGGATCGAGCCCCGGCTGGGCCGGCCAGAGCCGGCCTTCGGGCCGCTGTGGGAGGCGGTCAGGGACCGCCGGCCGGTGACGTTCAGCTATCGCGCGGCGGGCCGGAGCGACCCGCAGCGGCGTGAGCTCGAGCCCTGGGGCGTGGTGAACCGGCACGGCCGCTGGTACGTGGCCGGCCGGGACCGCGGCCGCGATGCCACCCGGGTCTTCCGGCTGGGCCGGATCGCGGGGCCGGTGAAGTTCTGCGGGCCGCCGGGCAGCGTGACCGTGCCGGACGGCACCGAGGTCCGCGAGCTGGTCCGCGGCCGGGATTCCGTGGCGGCTCCCGAGCGCACCGCCGTGCTCCGCGTCCGGGCCGGGGCCGGTGTCGGCCTGCGGCGGGATGCGGTCTCGGTGCAACCCGACGGGGACTGGGACCTGGTGACCACCCGCTTCGAGGACGTGGGCTGGTTCGCCGACGACGCGGCCTCTTTCGGCTCGGACGCGGTCGTCCTTGACCCCCCGGACCTGCGGGAAGCCGTTATCCGCCGACTGAAAGGCGTACTCGCATGACCGCGTCGGTCACCTCCACCGAACGGCTGCAGCGACTGCTCGCCCTAGTGCCCTACGTGGTGAGCAGGAAGTCGGTGGGGCTGGCTGAGACGGCGACGGCGTTCGGGGTCAGCGAGCATGAGCTTGTCGATGACCTGAACCTGCTGTGGTGTGTCGAGCTGCGGGCCCCGGACCCCTACTGCCCGATCGACCTGTCCTACGAGGGCGGCGAGATCGTCGTCAGCCAGGCCGAATCCATCGCCCGGCCGCTGCGGCTCGCCGTGGACGAGGCCAGCGCGCTGCTCGTCGCGCTCCGGATGCTGGCCGAGGTGCCCGGCCTGGATGACCGGTCGGCGCTGTCCCGGCTGATCGCCAAGCTGGAGGCCGCGGCCGGCGAGGCCGCTGCGGCCAGTGCCCAGGTCGCGGTGCAGGTGGACATCCCCGACGCCGGCGCAGAAGCGTACGCGGTCCAGATCCGGGCCGCCCAGGCCGCGGGCCGGCGGCTGCACCTGAGCTACCACGTGCCGGGCCGGGACGAGACCACCGAACGTGACGTCGACCCGATACAGCTGCACATCGTGGAGGGACGGCCGTACCTGGAAGCCTGGTGCCTGCGTGCCGAGGCCGTGCGGCTGTTCCGGCTGGACCGGGTGCTCAGCCTCGAGGTGCTCGACGTGCCCTCCTCGCCGCACGCCGACGCGCAGCCCGTGGACGTGGACCAGGGCCTGTTCCGGCCGTCGCCCGATGATGTGCCGGTGGTGCTCGAGCTGTCCGCGGCCGGCCGCTGGGTCGCGGAGTACTACCCGTGCGAGTCGGTGACCGAGCTGGAAGACGGCAGGCTCCGGGTGGTGCTGCGCACCCCGGATACCGGCTGGGTGCGGCGGCTGGCCCTGCGGCTCGGCGAGGACGGCCGGGTCGTCTCTCCGTCCTCGCTGGTCACCGAGATCCGGGAGGTCGCCACGGCCGCGCTGGGAAATTACGTCGTGTAGGCCATCCGGTGGCCGCCGTGCTCCGAATAGAGACGTGAGTGAGCAGAGGGGAATAATCAGCCGGACGGTTTACCCGCCGTCCGCCTGCGCAAACGGTCGCCCCGCACTGCTGCCGTGTAGACTCTGGCCGTGAAAGACGTCTCCCTGCTGATAGAGGACGGACATGATTGGTGACCTGTTTGACAGTCCCTGGAAGATCCTGATCGTAGCCGTTGTGCTCATCGTGCTGTTCGGGTCCAAGAAGCTGCCTTACGCGGCGCGCTCCCTTGGTCAGTCGATGCGCATCCTGAAGAAGGAAGTGCAGGGTCTGCACGAAGACGAGTCCACCCCGGGTACCGCGGGTTCCCCGGCCGCCTCCTCTTCTCCCGCCGCTTTCCCGCCGCCCGCGGAGATCGCCGCCAGCCAGCAGCCTGACCCGTCGCAAGCGCAGATTGACGCGCTCCAGCAGCAGATCCGCGACCTGCAGCGTGCGGCCACCCTGGACCAGTCCGCTCCGGTCCGGACGCCGGCCGAGGCCCCGGTCGCGCAGCACACCCAGCAGTCCAGCTAGGCCTCGGCTAACCGCCGTCACAGATCATGGCGAAACTTCCCGGGGCCATCACGGGTGCTCGCATCGTCGGCGAGCGCTTCGTGCAGTCGCAGCGGCAGCAGAACCCCGATGGCCGCATGCCGCTCATGGATCACATCCGCGAGCTGCGCAACCGAGTCGTCAAGATGGTGCTCGGGCTTGTCGTCGGGATGATCGTCGGGTTCGTGTTCTTCAACTGGGCGTTTCACGTCATTGAGCACCCGCTGTGCGCCGCGGTCGTCAAGGGTGTCACCGGTTGCCACACGCTCGGGAAAAACGAGCTAGTCCTAGACGGCCCGCTTGACACGTTCTACATCCGGGTGAAGATCGCCTTCATCGTCGGGGTGGTCGTCAGCTCCCCGATCTGGCTCTACCAGCTCTGGGCTTTTATCGCTCCCGGCCTGTACGCCAGGGAGAAGCGCTGGAGCTATATCTTCCTGGGCTCGGCCATCCCGCTGTTCCTGACCGGCGTCACGCTGGCCTACTGGTCACTGAGCCGGACCATGCAGTACCTGCTCCACCTGACGCCGACCGGTGTCGCGAACCTTATCGACTTCGATCAATATCTCAGCTTCGTCATGACGATGATGCTGGCCTTCGGGATCGCGTTCGAGCTGCCGCTGATAATCGTCATGCTGAACCTGGCCGGAATCTTGAGCCACGCGCAGTTCAGGAAGTGGCGCCGGGTGATGATCTTCGGGGTGTTCGTCATCGCCGGCATAGCCAATCCGAGCCCGGATCCGATTACCATGCTGATCCTCGGCGGGGCCTGCGTGGCCATGGTCGAGGTAGCCGAGCTCATCGTGTGGTCCAACGACCGGCGCCGGGCCCGGCTGCACCCCGATCCCTACGCTGGCCTGGCCGACGACGAGCTGTCGCCGATCAACCTCGACGACAACGACCCCGACCCGGATCCCAGGAACAGCCGGTTTAACTAGACGGCCCGCGCGGTCCCGTGACCGGAGTGGTCACGGGACTGCGACCTGTGCTCCCCGCGAGGGCCTAATCTGGAACCCATGACCACTCCGGCCGACCGGTACGCCTCGTTCCGCGAACGGCAGGCCGAACCCGAACCGCCGGAGTTCGCGTCCTTCCGCACGCTCTACGACTTTGCCTTCGACGACTTCCAGGTCGCGGCCTGCGGTGCGCTCAGCGCGGGCGACGGCGTGCTGGTGGCCGCGCCCACCGGGTCAGGCAAGACGGTGGTAGGCGAATACGCGGTGCACCTGGCGCTGGCCCAGGGTCGCAAGTGCTTCTACACCACGCCGATCAAGGCACTGTCCAACCAGAAGTACGCCGACCTTGTCCGCCGCTACGACAACCAGACGGTGGGACTGCTCACCGGCGACAACAGCATCAACTCCGGCGCGCCCGTGGTGGTGATGACCACAGAGGTGCTGCGCAACATGCTGTACACCGGCTCGGCGGCGCTCGCGGGCCTCGGCTACGTCGTCCTGGACGAGGTGCACTACCTGGCGGACAGATCCCGCGGCGCGGTCTGGGAGGAGGTGATCATTCACCTGCCCGAATCGGTCCGGGTGGTGGCGCTGTCCGCGACGGTGAGCAACGCCGAGGAGTTCGGCGAGTGGCTGGATCAGGTCCGCGGCGGCACGTCGGTCATCGTGGACGAGCACCGCCCGGTGCCGCTGTGGCAGCACGTGCTGGCCGGGAACCGGCTCTACGACCTGTTCACCGACGACGATCACACCCGGGTCAACTCCGAACTGCTCCGGGTGGCCCAGCGCGACACCTGGATCGAGCGCAAGGCCCCCGACCCGAGGACCCCGAAGAGCCGGCCGGTCCGGGGCGGCTCGGCGGGTCGACGCCCGCGCCGGTTCCCGCGCTTGTACCGGCCCGACGTCATCGCCCGCCTGGACGCCAGCGGGCTGCTGCCCGCGATCACCTTCATCTTCAGCCGGGCCGGCTGTAACGCCGCGGTCGAGCAGTGCCTGGCGGCGGGCCTGCGGCTGACCACGCCGGAAGAGGCCGAGGCCATCCAGCGGACCGCCGAGCGCCGTACCGCCGACATCCCGCCGGAGGACCTGGCCGTCCTGGGCTACGGCGAATGGCTGGACGGCCTGCGGCGGGGGATCGCGGCGCACCACGCGGGGATGCTGCCCGCCTTCAAGGAAGTGGTGGAGGAACTGTTCGCGGCCGGGCTGGTCCGCGCGGTGTTCGCGACCGAGACGCTCGCCCTCGGCATCAACATGCCGGCCAGGACCGTGGTCATCGAAAAGCTGGACAAGTGGAACGGCGAGACCCACGCCAACCTGACTGCGGGGGAGTACACCCAGCTGACCGGGCGTGCCGGGCGGCGCGGCATCGACGTCGAGGGCCACGCGGTGGTGCTGTGGCAGCCGGGGATGGATCCCGGCGCGGTCGCGGGCCTGGCCAGCACCCGTACCTACCCGCTCAACTCCAGCTTCCGGCCGTCCTACAACATGGCGGTCAACCTGACCGGCTGGGCTGGGCGGGCCCGGGCCTCGGCCCTGCTCGAGTCCTCGTTCGCGCAGTTCCAGGCCGATCGCGGAGTGGTCGGGCTGACCAGGCAGGTGCGCAAGAACACCACCGCGATGGCCGAGCTGGCCGCCTCGATGACCTGCGAGAAAGGTGATTTCGCCGAGTACGCGCAGATCAGGAGATCATTGTCCGAACGAGAAGGGGATCTGTCCCGAGCCCTGGCCTCGTCCCGGCGGGCGGAAGCCGCCCGGTCGCTCTCGCTGCTGCGCCCCGGTGACATCATCCGGGTGCCGGGCGGCCGGCGAGCCGGGATGGCGGTGGTCCTCCAACCGGGCCTGCATCCGGCCCGGGGGAGTGAGGGCGGGGCTGGACCCGGCCCGCTCGTGCTGACCGAGGGACGGCAGGTGAAGAGGCTGGCGGTGGCGGACTTTCCGGTGCCGGCCGAGGTTATCGACAAGATACGGATTCCCGGCTCGTTCAGCCCCCGCTCGCCGCAGCACCGCAGGGATCTCACGACCACGATGCGGAACCGGCTGGCAGGCCGCGACCTCACCGGCCCGGAGCAGGCCAGGCGGCCGAAGCGGGCGGCCGACTGGGAGCGGGACGCTGATTCCGCCGCCGACGTGACGGAGCTGCGGCGCCGGATGCGGCGGCACCCGTGTCATGACTGCCCGGACCGGGAAGACCATGCCCGCTTCGCCGAACGGTACATGCGGCTCAAGCGGGAGACCGAGGCGATCGAGCGCCGGGTGGCCGGCCGCTCGCATGTGATCGCCCGCACCTTCGGCCGGGTCTGCAGTGTCCTGGAACGACTCGGCTACCTGGCCGGCGACACGGTAACGCCCGACGGTCAGCGCCTGGGCCGCCTGTATACCGAGCTTGACCTGCTGGCCGCCGAATGCCTGCGCCGCGGCCAGTGGGACGGCCTGTCCCCGGCCGAGCTTGCCGCCTGCGTGTCCGCGCTGTCGTTCGAGTCGCGGCAGGCGGACGACGCCCAGCCGCCCCGGCTGCCCAAGGGCCCGGTCCCCGAGATCCTCTCCGCCATGGTCAGGACCTGGGGCGAGCTCGATCAGCTGGAGAAGGACAACAACCTGTCGTTCCTGCGGGAGCCGGACCTCGGCTTCGCCTGGGCCGCGTACCGCTGGGCGCGGGGAGCCAAGCTGGAAGCCGTCCTTGACGAGGCATCCGACCTGACCCCAGGCGACTTCGTCCGCTCCGTGAAGCAGCTGATCGACCTCCTCGACCAGATCGCCTCAGCCATTCCGTCGGCCTCGTCAGTCCCTTCTGACCCGCTGGACCCGCAGCACGCCCCCCCGGCATCGGTCGCTCTGGCCACCACGGCCCGCGCCGCGATCGACGCGATGCGCCGCGGTGTCATTGCCTACTCCGCCGTCGCCGATTAGCTCCCGGCCGAGTTTCACGAATTTCCTCTAGCCACGCGACTCTCAGTGAGGCTACGTTACCGTATGACACGGTGCGTGCACGCAAGGAGGCGCGGCATGGATAGGTCCGCCCGGCTCGCGGTATTTGTGGCGGGGGCGTCCATCGCCCTGGTCGCCGGAGTGCTGACGGCGGTGCCCGCCAGCGCGCAGGGGTCGGCGCCGGGGGCGCCTGGAGCCGACGCGACCTGGAACGAGCCGAGTGTGACGGGCTTCGCCGACTCGCTCGGGTCGAGCTCGAAGGTCTGGTACACGATCGGGAACGGCGAGCTTGAGAACGCGTTCTCCCCGGAAACCGACACGCCGGACACCTTCGGCCTGCAGTACGTCGTGACGAACGGCTCGTCGTTCACCGAGGCCGAGACCACGGGCACCACCCACGCGGTCTCGCTGCTGAACGAGAGCTCGCTGGTCTGGCAGCAGGTCAACAAGGCCGACAACGGCGACTTCACGATCACCAAGACCTATATCGCCGACCCGTCGCGTTCGGTCATCCTGGTCCAGACCACCTTCGACAACACGAGCTCCGCCGCGCTCAAGCTCTACGTCGACTATCACCCGCAGCTTGACAACGACGGGATGGGCAACACCGGCGACACCGATTCCGCCAGCGGCGATCTCGTCGCCGAGAACGGCTCGGTGGCCAGCGCGCTGACCGCCTCGACCGGCTTTACCGCCTCCGACAACGGGTACGTCGGCACGACCAGCGACGGCGAGACGATGCTCACCTCGAGCTACGGACTCACCTCGACGTACTCGCAGGCGTCGGCGGCCGGTCACATCGATCAGGTCGCGCAGATCCCGGTCGCCTCGAGCGGGTCGACCACGTTCACGCTCGCGCTCGCCTTCGACCCCACCGAGGCCGCGGCGGTCTCGGACGCGTCCGCGTCGCTGGCCACCGGTTTTACCTCACTGGAAAGCTCCTTCGAATCGGGCTGGCAGTCCTGGCTGGCCGGGCTGAACGCGGCGCCCGCCTCGGTCACCGGCAACGCCGGGCTGAAGGAGCAGTACTACGTCTCGCTGATGGAGCTGAAGGCGGACGAGGACAAGACCTACGCCGGGGCGTTCATCGCGGCACCCACCGTGCCCTGGGGCGCGAGCGTCAGCGCCGATACCGGGACCGGCACCTCAGGTGCGCACGGTTATCACGCGGTGTGGACACGGGACGAGTACGAGATGGCCAGCACGCTGCTCGCGGCGGGCGATAAGACCGACGCGCAGGCCGCGCTGAACTACATCTTCAGCTACGAGGTCGAATCCAGCGGCGCCGTCAAGCAGAACACCTGGCTGAACGGCACGGCCGTGTTCGGCTCGGTGCAGCTGGACGAGGTGGCCGATCCGATCATCCTGGCCTACCAGCTGGGCGCGACCGGCTCGCCGGACTGGACCTACGTCGAGGAGCTCGCGAACTACCTGGTCGCCAGCGGCCCCTACACGCAGGAGGAGCGCTGGGAAGAAATCGCCGGCTACTCACCGGCCACCATGGCGGCCGAGATCGCCGGTCTGATCTGCGCGGCGTCCATAGCCGAGACCAACGGCGATCCCAGCGCGGCGCAGACGTACCAGTCGACCGCCCAGGCGTGGGCGTCCGAGGTGGACGACCTGACCTACACGACGACAGGACCATACGGCAACGGCGACTACCTGCTGCGGATCACGCCCGACGGCCAGCCGAACGCGGGGACCGGCATCACGCTCGCCAATGGCGGCGGTACTCACGACGACCGCACCGTGGTCGACCCGAGCTTCCTGGAGCTGGTCCGCCTGGGCGTCAAGTCGCCGACCGCCACCGACATCACCAACACCATCTCCGTGGTTGACAGTGAGCTCGAGGCGAGTACCCCGGAAGGGCCCATCTGGCATCGGTACAACTTCGACGGTTACGGCGAGACATCCTCCGGTGGCGACTACACCGGAGCCGGCACGGGTAACCCGTGGCCGGTGCTGTCCGGCGAGCGCGGCGAGTACGACGTTGCCGACGGCAACACCTCCGGCGCCCAGTCCATGCTGCAGACGATGGCGGGTGCGGCCAACGCCGGATACCAGATCTCCGAACAGGTCTGGGGCGGCTCGACCGGTACGGGCGGATTCACCTTCGGGCAGGCGGATAACTCGTCCACGCCGCTGATGTGGGCGATGGCGCAGTACGTGAGGCTGGCCATCGACATCTCGGCGGGCAAGGACGTCGATACCCCCGCCGTGGTCTACAACTGCCTGCAGGCCAGCTCGTGCCCGGTGACCGGGACGGTGAAGGAAACCGTGAACGTGACCGTGCCCGTCAACACCGATGCCTCGCAGGACACCGTGTACCTGGACGGGAACCTCTCCGCCCTGGGCTACGGCGCGTCCGACTGGGCCTCGAACGGCATCGCGATGACGCGCGTCAGCTCGGACAAATGGACCACCACCGTCTACGCCGCCGCGGACACCCCGCTGTCCTACAAGTACGATCTCGGCGGCAACTGGAGCAACGCCGAGGAGACCGCCGACTGCGGCTCGGCCGGCAACCGGTCCATGACCATCAGCGGCGGCACCGTGAACGACACGGTGGCCAACTGGCAGGGGCCTTCTAGCTGCGGCGACTCCGGCGCGGTGATCAACGTGACGGTTCCCGCCGGCACCCCGAGCGGGGACACCGTATACCTGTCGGGCAACTACAACGTGCTCGGCACCGGCATCGGCTCTTACGACGACTGGCTCGCCTACGACTATCCGATGATCAAGACCGGGACGGATACCTGGACGCTGACCATCACCGGCGTGCCGACCGCGAATTTCCAGTACAAGTTCACCCTCGGCAGCTGGAGCAACGTGGAAGAGACCAGCTCCTGCGGCACCGTCGCCAACCGGACGTTCGGCTTCGACACGCCCGATGAAACCTACACCGCCAACGACACGGTGGCCGCCTGGGAGGGTGTCGGATCCTGCTGACTCTGATTAGCCGCAGGGGCTCACTGGCATCTGGATCCGCCGGGATTTATCACACTCAGGCCGTCGTGGCCGACCGGTGCCGCCGTTAGCTTCTGCTGACGCAATGCTGCTATCCACGCCAGCTGCTCGGCCGGTGTCACGTGCGTGCGGACGAGCCATATCCTGCCGCAGGCGTGTTGCCGGGCCACGGCCTGGGACAGGGCAGCATCGACCCCGGCGGAATCCCGGGTGCGCGCAACCACGATGTCCGGTTGGTCAGGAAAGTATGCCTCGTATCCCTGCAAGACAGCAGGGTCGGCTCGGCGGTCAGGAACGCCGGTCGGCCAGTAGTAGGCGAAGCCCCAGTTGCTGTTCAGGTTGACCACGATCACGTCGCCGCGGGCAGCATGAGCGGCGACGTAGCGAGCCTGGTCGCGCACATCCTCGTTAGGGATGTTGTGGCTTCGTACGTACGGCTGGGCACCGATGACGAAGCCCGCCACGGCCAGGGCCGCCAGCCCGGCCGCAAGCGTGCCCCTGAACCAGGGCCGCAGCAGCGAGCACACCCCGGCCACCCCGATCGCGGCGACCGCGACGGTGACCGCGATCAGGAACGTCGAGGTCCGGAGGTCGAGGAACGGATACTTCTTTGCTGCGGAGACCGCGAGCATCTCCGGCCACAGGACGAGGGCCGCGAGGGCCGTCCCGGGCCTGCCGAGCCGGAAGATGGTGACGAGCCCGGCGAGGACCAGCGGCAGCGCCAGCCAGACCGGGCCGAGGCCGAAATAGGCGACTACCGGGCTGAGATGGGAGGTTAGGAACCTTATATCGGCGTGCAGGCCATCGCCGACCGGAAGGTAGTAGTTACTCCAGTAAGCGGTAAGCCCTGGCACCGTCGCGCGGACGTCGAATCCCTCGTACACGCCGAGCATGAGGACGGCCGTGCCCGCGCCGACGGCGGCCACCTCCGCGAGCCGGCGCCAGGCCCGGCGGGCGAGCTGGACCACGCACATCGCCCCGAACGCCGCCACACCGACGAAGGCGGAGGCGTCGCTGAACAGCATGCCGCCCCAGACGGCCACCGACAGGGCCGCCAGGCCCGGCCGCGACCATTTCCGCTCGACCCGCGAGGTCAGAGCCAGCACCAGCAATGCCATGCAGGCGTCGGCGGTGTACTGCTTCAAGTCGTCCCGCACGAGCATCGCGGGCACCAGCAGTACGGCGGTCCCCGCCAGCAGCCCGGCGGCGACCGAAGCCTCTCGCCGTGGCCAGCCGAGCTCGCGGCCGAACCAGTAGGCGATCACGACAGCGGCGCCGGCGAAGGCGAGGGGAAGGAGCCGGGATGTCTGCTCTCCCCTGACGGTGAGGAGGCGCAGCAGCACGGACCAGCCGATCGGCGTGCTGGAGGTCGTGGCGGGCAGTTGCGACAGCGGGAACCGGGTGGTGGCAGCAACCCAGGCCTCGTCGTTCCAGAACGGCTGCCTGAGCAGGTATCCCACGTCGTGGACCACGAGGACGAGCAGGCCGAGCAGGAGCACGGCCAGGTACTCGACGGTTCGTTGCCACCGGACCGCCTGGCGCACGCGGGCGCGCAGGCCTGCGGCCGCGGCGCTGGACTGCGCCGGATCCGTGCCTGAGCTGGCTTGGCGCGCCTGCGGATTAATCATGTGGCGGCGATCCGCGGACCGCTAAGCGCGGCGGGCCGCGAAGCGCTCCCGAAGCAGGATCCACAGCGCCTCAACCCCGTCGCGCGCTGTGAGCTTCTTTCCGGCCTCGCGGCTACGCGCCCTGTAGCTGATCGGAACCTCGTAGGGCCTGATACCTCGCCGCAGCAGCTTCCCGGTGACCTCGGCCTCCATGCCGAAGCCGGTCTCGCGGATGCCCAGCTCACGGTACAGCGCGGTCGGGATCA
>JBEKKH010000186.1:0-11932 GCA_050010815.1 Streptosporangiaceae bacterium
CGGACCAACGAGGTCCGCCTGGTCAACCAGTACATCCCGGCGGTCCTGGCCGCCGCGGCGCACGACCCGGTCGTCACCAACGCCTTCCTCCAGGTGGCCGGCCTGGTCGCGGATCCGATGTCGCTGATGCGCCCGGACATCGCCGTACGGGTGGGGCGGGTGCTGCAACAGGCCGGGCGTCAGCAGGCCAGCACCCCGCCCGCGACGGCACCGATCACGCCAGCCCGAGATTGACCACGGCCAGAGATCGAGGACGGCCTTAGATTCTTCGAAAGAGGTGCACGATGCGTCAGTTCAAGGTCGACATCCCGCAGTCGCAGCTCGATGACCTGAAGCGAAGGCTGGAGGCCACCCGCTGGCCCGATGAGATGCCCGACGTCGGCTGGAGCCGCGGCGCTCCGCTGAGCTACATCAAGGAACTAGCCGAGTACTGGCGCACCAGCTTCGACTGGCGCGCCGTCGAGGCGCGGATGAACGAGTTCCCTCAGTTCATCACCCAGATCGACGGCGTGCAGGTGCATTTCCTGCACGCCCGTTCACCCCATCAGAACGCGACGCCGATTATCTTCACCCACGGATGGCCGGGGTCCTTCGTGGAGTTCCTCGACGTCATCGATCCGCTGATCAACCCGACGGCGCACGGCGCGGGTCCGGAGGACGCGTTCCATGTGGTCGTCCCCTCGATCCCCGGCTACGGCTTCTCCGGCCCGACCCACCAGCTCGGCTGGGACACCGAGCGGGTAGCGGGCGCTTGGAAGGAGCTGATGCGCACCCTCGGGTACGACCGCTACATCGCCCAGGGCGGCGACTGGGGCTCGCCGATCTCGCTCCGGCTCGGCCTCGCCGATCCTGAGCACGTGGCCGGCGTCCACGTCAACATGCTCGTGACGCTCCCGCCGCCCGACCCCGCGGCGATGGCTGAGCTCATGCCCGACATGACGGAGTCGGACCTGGAACGGCTGCAATTCGCCGGTTACTTCTTCCAGGACGGCTTCGGCTGGATGAAGATCCAGGCCAGCCGCCCGCAGACACTCGCCTACGGCCTGACCGACTCACCCGTCGGCCAGCTGGCCTGGATCGTGGAGAAATTCAAGGAGTGGACGGACTCGACGGACAGGCCCGAGGACGCGGTGAACCGCGACCACATGCTGACCAACGCGTCGCTCTACTGGCTGACCGCGACCGCCGGGTCGAGCGCGCAGCTGTACTACGAATCCGAGCACCTCGACGCCGACTTCTTCCGCACGTGGGGCGGGCCGTGGCCGCTGGCCATGCCGGCCGGCGTGGCGTTCTTCCCTAAGGACGCGGCGCGGCCGATCCGCCGGTGGGCCGAGAAGATCCTGCCCACCCTGACCCACTGGACCGAATTCGACCGGGGCGGTCACTTCGCCGCCATGGAGCAGCCGAAGCTCTTCGTCGGCGACGTGCGAGAGTTCGCCCGCTCCCTGCGTTAGCGATGAGTAAGGAAGGCGGCATGACTATGTCCTCGCTCGCGCCGGAGCCTCAGCGGTACCCGCTGTCCTTTTCCCAGGAATGGTTCGTCACCCTCGACCATGGCGGTGATGGCGGAGCGTTCGGCCCCAGGTTCCTGCTGGTGTGCGCGGTCCGCATCACCGGGCACACCGATCTCGCACTGCTCCAGGACGCGCTCGACGACGTAGTCACCCGCCACGAACTGCTCCGCACCCTCGTGGTCAAGGACGCCAACCCGCCCTACCAGGAGATATACCCGCCATGCCGGGTGCCGCTCGAGGTCAAGGACCTGCCGCCTGTGACCGGCAAATCCAGGGACATCGTCGCACAGGAACTGATCGCCGAAGCCGAAGCCGGCCGGATAAGCGCTCAGGAAGTACCCACGCTCCGGGCGCTGCTGTGCCGGTTCGATGACCGCGACAGCGTCCTGGTCTTGACCGTGCATCACTCGGTATCGGACGGCTGGTCGCTCCAGGTGATCCTGCGCGACCTCGGCGCCTGTTACGCGGCCCGGCGAAGCGGCCTTCCGGCGAAGCTGCCAGCGGTCAGGCAGTACCGCGAGTACACCGAATGGCAGAAGGCCAGCGCCACCAGCACGGCCGAGGACGGCGCGCCGAGATACTGGCAGGACAAGCTTCTCGGCGCACGCGAGTTCACCATACCGAACGACCACGGGCACCTGGACAGCTACTCCAGCCCGTACTCGCTGTACAACGACACCATCGACGCCGACGTCATGTCCGCGGCCTCCGCGCTCGCCGCGCGGGCCCGCACCACCACGTTCACGGTCCTGCTCTCGGCGTTCTACGTCCTCGCCCATAACATCACCGGCGCCCCCGACCTGGCGATACGGGCATTCACCGCCGGCCGCAACGAAGAACAGTTCCAGGACACCATGGGGTTGTTCATCAACGTGCTGCCGTTCCGCACCGACCTGTCCCACTGCACGAGCTTTCGCGACATCCTCATCCGCGCGAAGGAAACCTTCATCGACGCCCTCGCGCACGAGCTCCCGGTCACCGTGATCGAGGAGACATTTCCCGATTTCGTGAAATCACGCGAGGACCTGCAGACATCACAGTTCATCATCTCGGAAACGCCGACGCAGCTCGGCGACGTCGTCTTCCCCATCGCCGAGGGCGCCCGTGAGGTACACCAGTACCTGCTGGAAGAGAGCCGGCACCACGACATCCCGACCGGCCTGGTGTGGGGTCTGACGCCGACACCAGACGGCGGGGTATGCAGCGGCGTGCTGTTCAATCCCGGCGAGTTCGCCGAGAGCACCGTCGTGGGCTGGGCGGCCGGCCTGCGGCGAATCCTGACCAGCGCCGTCCGCGACCCTGACCAGGACTGGAAAACCCTGTAAAATCGCGGGACAGCCGGCCCGGCCTACTGGTCCAGGTACTTGCCGATGGCCCGGACCGTGGGGTTGCCGACGAAGCTTTTCAGGCTGATCTTGATGCCCATCCGCTCCGTCAGCCTGGCCACGAGCACGGCGGCAAGCAGGGAGTGGCCGCCCAGGTCGAAGAAGCTGTCTTCCGCGCCGACCCGGTCGATCCCCAGGACCTGGGCGAATAGCTCGCACAAGGCCCGCTCCCCAGCGCTGGCCGGGGCCTGGAACGCCCTCGCGCCGGCCGCGTAGTCCGGCACAGGCAGGGCCCGGCGGTCGAATTTGCCGCTTGCGGTCAGCGGCAGCGCCGCCAGCACCACCACTGCGGCGGGCACCATGTACCCGGCCAGCACCCGGGTCGCGTCCTCGCGCAGCACGGCCGGGTCCAGCACCGCCCCCGCCGCGGCGACCACATACCCGGCCAGCCGCTTATCCCCTGGCCGGTCCTCACGCAGCACCGCCCGGGCCTCCGCCACCCCCGGCTGGGCCGCCAGCACGGCCTCGATCTCGCCCAGCTCCACCCGGAACCCGCGGATCTTCACCTGATCATCAGCCCGGCCCCGGTACTCCAGCTGCCAGCCGGCGTTCCACCGGGCCAGGTCCCCCGTCCGGTACATCCTTTCTCCCGGCGCCCCGAACGGGCACGCCACGAACCGCTCCGCGGTCAGTCCCGCCCGGTTCAGGTACCCCCGGGCCAGCCCCGCCCCCGCCACGTACATCTCTCCCGTCCCCCCGGGTGGTATCAGCCTGAGCCGCTCATCCAGCACGAACACCCGCAAGTCCGGGATCGGCGTCCCGACCACGGACGCCGCGCCCTCGGCGGCGGCATCCACCACGTGCCCGGTCACGTGCACCGTGGTCTCGGTAATCCCGTACATGTTCACCAGCGCCGGAGCCCTCTGCATCCCCCGCGCCCACCGCGCCACCTGTCCGCAGTCCAGCGCCTCACCGCCGAAGACGACATACCGCACCGCCAGCTCGGTACCGTCACCCCACACGCCCATCAGCTGATAGAACGCCGCCGGCGTCTGGCTCAGCACCGTGACCCGCTCCGCAGCCAGCAGCTCCCTGAACTCCGCTGGTGACCGGGCCACCAGGTACGGCACCACCACCAGCCGCCCCCCGGTCGCCAGCGCTCCCCATATCTCCCACACCGAGAAATCAAACGCATACGAATGAAACAACGTCCACGCATCACCCGGCCCGGCATCAAACCATCCGCGGGTCTGCGCCACCAGCCGCGCCACATTGCCGTGCGGCACCACCACCCCCTTGGGCCGCCCGGACGTCCCCGAGGTGTAAATCACATAGGCAGGATGCTTCGGCAGCAGCGGCGCGACACGTTCGGCGTCAGCTAGCCGCCCCGCGGCAAACCCCGCCACCGCTGCCGCGCAGACCGCGTCATCCACGACTACCCGCGGTACATCCCCGGTCGGCACCTGCGTGGCCATCGCCTGGTCACAGACCAGCAGCACCGGGCGGGCGTCGCCGAGCATGAATTCCACCCGCTCGGCCGGGTACTCCGGGTCGACCGGCAGGTATGCCGCCCCCGACTTCAGCACCGCCAGCAGCACCACCACCAGCTCAACAGAGCGTTCCATCGCCACCGCCACCAGCCGCTCCGGCCTCGCCCCCAGCGACACCAGATACCGCGCCAGCCGGTTCGCCCGCCCATCCAGCTCCGCATACGACAACCCGGCACCCTCACACGCCACCGCCACCGCATCCGGAATCCGCGCCACCTGCGCCTCGAACAACGCCGGCAACGTCAATTCCGCCGCATCCGTCCCCTGGCCGAACAGCCGATCCTGTTCTTGCTCGGTGAGCAGGTCGAACTCACCCACCCGGCGACCCGGATCGTGAGCCGCTTGACGCAACAGCACCATCAGCCGTCCCGCGAGGGCCTGGACGGTGACCTGGTCGAACAGGTCAAGGGCGAACTCGAAGGTACAGCTGATTCCGCCGGGTGTGCCGTCGTCGGCGTACTGCTGCCGGAAGATGCAGTTCAGGTCGAATTTGGCGCCGCTCGCAGAGACCGGCTCCGCCTCGGTGCGCAAGCCCGGCAATTGCCACGGCCCGGGACCGGCGTCGTCGTCGGAGACGATCATGACCTGGAACAGCGGATGCCGGCCCGGCGCCCGGTGCGGGTTCAGCACCCCAACCAGGTGCTCGAAGGGAACGTCCTGGTGAGCCTGGGCGGCCAGGTCGGTTTCCCTGACCTTGTCCAGCAGGTCGGCGAAGGTGGGATCGCCGGACAGGTCAGCCCGCAGCACCAGGGTGTTCACGAAGAACCCGACCAGGTCATGCACGGCCTCATCGGTTCGTCCCGCGACCACCGACCCCAGCGGGATGTCGGTGCCGGCACCCATCCGGGACAGCAGCGCGGCCATGCCCGCATGCAGCACCATGAACACGGTCGCTTGATGCGCACGCGCCAGGCCGGCCAGTTCCGCGTGCAGGCCCGCGTCCGCCAGCTGCCACCGGACCGCCGCGCCGCGCTGGGAGGGCTCGGCCGGCCGCGGCCGGTCAGCGGGCAGCATCAGCTCATCCGGCAACCCGGCCAGGGCCTTGGTCCAGTAGCCGACCTGACGGGACGTGATGCTGCCTGGATCCTGGTCGCTGCCCAGCATGTCCCGCTGCCATAGGGCGTAGTCCGCGTACTGCGCCGGCAGGGGACCCCAGCCTGGTGCCCGCCCATCGCGCCTGGCCGCGTACGCCGCGGCCAGGTCGGCCATCAGCACACGCATCGACCAGCCGTCACTGGCGATGTGATGACACAACAGGACCAGCACATGCTCCTGCTCCTGCTCCTGCTCCTGCTCGGGCAGCGTGAACACCCACGACCGGATGGGCAGCTCGGCGGCCAGGTCGAACTCGTGCCGCGCCGCCGCCGCCACCAAGGCGGGCAGCTCAGCGGGCGCGGCGGTGGAGATGGTGACCGGGACGGCGGCCTGCCCGGCCGGGATGATGTGCTGATACGGCTGCCCGCCTTCGACTCCGAACACGGTGCGCAGCGACTCGTGCCGGGCGGCCACGTCTCCGAGCGCCGCGGTCAGCGCGGCGGAGTCGAGGTAGCCGACCAGCCGCCACGCGAACGGCAGGTTGTAGGCCGTACCCGGGCCGTTGAACTGTTCCAGGAACCACAGCCGCTGCTGCGCGAACGACAGCGGGAGCCGTTCCGGCCGCACCGCGGCCCGGGTCAGCGGCGGCCGGGCTGCCTCCGCCCCTTCCAGCAGGCTGGCCAGTGACGCCACGGTGGGGTGGTCGAACACCGCCCGGATGGACAGCTCGGCACCCAGGACACCCCTGATCCGCGATATCAGGCGAGTCGCCAGCAGCGAATGCCCGCCCAGGTCAAAGAAGCTGTCCTCGGGCCCCACCTGGCTGATGCCCAGGACCTGCGCGAACACCTCACCAAGGGCCCGCTCCCGGGCGGTCGCGGGCTCTCGCCCGCCGCTCGCGGCGCCGTATTGCGGGGCCGGCAGTGCCCGCCGGTCCAGCTTCCCGACCGCGGTCAGCGGCACCCGGTCAAGCACCACCACAGCGGCGGGCACCATATACCCAGGTAGCACTCGCCTCGCCGCCTCCCGCAGCCCGGCCGGGTCCAGCACCGCGCCCGCCGCCGGGACTACGTACCCGGCCAGCCGCTTGTCGCCCGGCTGGTCTTCCCGCACCACCACCGCGGAGTGCGCCACCCCCGGCTGGGCCGTCAGCACGGCCTCGATTTCACCAAGCTCGATCCGGAACCCCCGCACCTTCACCTGGTCATCACCGCGGCCCAGGTACTCAAGCTCCCCCGCCTGGTTCCACCGGGCCAGGTCCCCGGTCCGGTACATCCGCTCCCCCGTCAGCCCGAACGGGCACGCCACGAACCGGTCCGCAGTCAGCCCTGGCCGCCCCAGATACCCCCGCGCCAGGCTCGCCCCCGCCACGTACAACTCCCCCGCTACCCCCGGTGGCACGAGCCCCAGGTGCTCGTCCAGCACGAACAGCCGCGTATTGGAGTTCGGCCGGCCGATCGTCGGAACCAGGTCTGCCTCATCGACCGGACTCCACGATGTGACGTACACCGTCGTCTCGGTCGGGCCGTAGAGATTAACCACCCGTGCCCCCGGCCACGTCGCCCGGATGAGCGAAAGGGCGCGGGGCGTGAACACCTCCCCGCCCAGCACCACGGTCCGCGCCCGGACGCCGACCCTTGACGTGCTGATGACAGTCGAGATCGCCGACGGCACACCGGTGATCATCCGATCGTGGTCCGGGTCGGAGAACTCGTCCGCCAGCGCGAGCACGTTCCGCACGATCTCCACCGCCCCGCCGCACGCCAGCGGGGCGAGGATCTCGAATACCGAGAAGTCGAAGCTGAGCGAGCTCGCGGCCACGGTCCTGGAAAGCTCACCGGCGGAGAACTGGGCGCCTATCCGGGAGACCAGATCGGTCAGGTTGCGGTGCTCGATCACCACCCCCTTGGGCCGTCCGGTCGAGCCGGAGGTGTAGATCACGTAGGCCGGGCTGGGCGGCCGCAGCACCGCGGTCCGCTCACCGGCGGCCAGGTCAGTGCCGTCCCGCCGGGAGACCGCCGCCACGGTGGCCGGGTCGTCCAGTGCCACCCCCGGCGCCCCGTCGGGCAGGTCGCGACCGGCCGCCATCGTGGTCAGGACCGCGACCGGGCAGGCCTCGGCGAGCATGTACCAGATCCGGTCCGGCGGGTAGGCCAGATCGACCGGGACGTAGGCGGCACCGGCCTTCAGCACCGCCAGCACAGCAACGACCATTTCTGCCGAACGAGGCATCGCGACGGCCACCAGGCCCTCCGGTCCCGCACCGCGCGACACCAGGAACCTGGCCAGCCGGTTCGCCCGCGCGTTCAGCTCGGCATAGGAAACCACGCCGCCGCCGGAGACCACCGCCGGAGCCTCCGGCACCCGCCTGACTTGCTCCTGGAACAGCTCAGGCCACGTCGCCTCGGCAACCTCCCCGGTCACGGTCCCGGCACGGCAGGCACGCCAAGCCCGGTACCGGTGGCGTTAAGCCGCCCGGCACCGGCCTTCCCGTGGGTCAGACGTAGAACGTGTCGGGCTCGAGCCCGCATAGGATCCGCCCGTAGAGTTCGGCGTTGGTGTCCGGATGCATCAGGGCGTGCATGGTGACCGCGTTGACGTCGCGGGCGATCCGCTGTATCGGCTGGTCACTGTAGATGGACGAACCGCCGCTTGCCGACGCCAGGATGTCCACGGCTTCCTTGCTGAGCCGGCACACCGCACCGAGGTCGGCGCGTGCCCTGACCCGCTCCTCCATGGTCCACTGGTCGTTCTCCTCCCCCTTGGTGTCCACCAGCGTGGCCAGGCGGTGAGCGTGGAAGTCCGCCTCGTCGATCTTCATGACGGCCGCCGTGACCTGCAGATGGGTCAGCGGCGCCTGGGCCTGCTTCTCGTAGCCCGTATAGGTGATCTTGCGTTCGGGCAGCCGCGCGAAGAATGTCTCCTTCGCGGCCTTCGCCAGGCCGAGGACGCAGCCCACCGAGGACGCGGAGGCGACCGGGAGCATGGGGATCCGGTAGATCGGCGACGCGGCGTTTTCCGGCGAGGCGGACTGCCCCTGCAGGATCGCACCAATCGGCAAGACCCGCTCCTGCGGGACGAACAGGTTCGTCGCGACCGTGCTGATGCTGCCGCTGCCCTTCATGCCCGACGTGTACCAATCGTCGATGATCTGCAGATCCGAGATCGGCACCAGCGCGACGATCGGCATCGGCTCGCCCTCGCCGCCGACAAGGATCGCGACGATCTCCTGCCAGTGGCTGTGCAGCGCCCCGCTGACGAATCCCCATTTGCCGTTGACGACGATGCCGCCGTCGGTCGGGATGGCCATCGCGCTTGGGCTGAGCGTCCCGCACACCCTGACGTCGGGGGTCGAGAACACCTCGTCCTGCACCTGGTCAGGGAACATGCACGTCATCCACGTCGGAATCCAGTACACCGACGCCGTCCACGCGGTGGCGCCGTCGCCGCGGCCGAGCTCCGAGGCCACGTCGACCAGGGTCCGCGTGTCGGACTCGTATCCGCCGTAGCGCATGGGTACCCGCATGCGAAAGACGCCGGCGTCGGCCAGGGCCTCGATCGTCTCCTCATGAAGACGACGATTCTCCTCGGACCAGGCCGCGTGCTTCTGCAGCAGCGGCACGATTCCGGCCGCACGCTGAACTAGCTGCTCTCGCGCCGGGACATCGGTCTTCCACATCATTTTCCTCCCAAAGCAGCACCGTCAACGAGACTTCCTGTCGACGATCGCACCTGCTGGCCTGCTCCCGCATATTGCGGATTGCGGATAAGCGGTGAAATCTTCGCCGGGGCGCAAACTTGGCATTGACAGGGGATGCAGATGAGAAAAGGCTGGGCAATCTGAGAGGTGCGTGCCTATGTGGAGGCAGGCCTACTAGGGGTGCAACGGATGCTTGCCGTATGCAGGCAGCCCGTATCACCCGCCCGAATCGGAGGGATTTGCATGTCACTTGGAGTAAAACGGAGCGCAGCATCCGTAGCGCGACTGCTACGGAAAGCCATCCCCGCACGCGGGTGGCGACGGTACGCCACCGGCGGTCTTGTGGTTTCGCTGGCGGGATTCGGCACGGTCACGGCGGTCAATGTCCTGCCCGCGCAGGCGGCGCACAGCGCGCCCGCGACGGCGGCACACAGGTCCGGCGTGTGTGTACCTCCCCCGAGCCCCACGCTGGCGGGATTCAAGCAGGGAATGGTCGCGATCCCCGGCGACAGCCTTCATTACGTTATCGGCGGGTCAGGACCGGTCCTTGTGCTCCTGCACGGCTGGCCGATGACCTGGTGGGAGTGGAATACGGTAATGCCGGCCCTGGCCAAGACCCACACGGTGCTCGCATTCGACCTGCCGGGCCTGGGCGACTCGACCGTCCCCACCAGCGGCGGGTATACCACGGCCGACAGCGCGGTGCGGCTGCACGAGGCGGTCACGGCACTGGGCTTCAATAACATCTCGCTCCTCACCCATGACCTCGGGGTGAATATCGGCTACGCGTACGCCCGGCTCTACTCCTCGTCGGTGTCCCGGCTGATGGTGCTCGACTCGGAGCTCAACGGGTACGGCCTGGAGAGCGCCTACAGCTTCAGCTTCCATTTCGACCTGAACATGGCCCCGTCGCCGACGCCCGAGGACATCATCAATGACCGCGAGGCGGAGGTGGCGTACCTGAACTACTTGTACAGCTTCGCCGCCAATCCGGCCGCTATCACCACCCAGGACAGGGACATCTGGTACGGCGCCTATTCCTGCCCGTCGACCCGCGAGGCTGGCTACAACTACTACCGGGCGTTCCCGCAGAACGAGACCTGGGACATCAGCACCAACACGTCGAAGCTCACCATCCCGGTGGTGGCGATGGGCGGCGAGGACAGCTTCGGGACCGGGGTGGCAACATCCTTTGACAATGTCGACTCCGACGTGAACGCGATCGTGGCGCCCGGCTCGGGTCACTACATTCCCGAGGAGGATCCAGGATTCGTGATCGAGTGCGCGAACCTGTTCTTCAGCTCGGCCACGAGCGCGCCGAGCGGCTTCTCCGCCTGCGTTTCCTCCTAGCACCGCCTTAGCAGTACGGCCTGCACAGGCAACGTTCGACGGGCATCCGGCACCAGCCGGGTGCCCGTCGGCGCGTCGGCTGCCGGGTGGGTGAAGCGGCCGTGGCACGGCCCGGAGATCACCCCGGGAAGAACTCCCCGCCGGTAATGGAGGCCCGCAACTGCCAGCCCGCCGGGGCAACCAAAGGACCTGCCGCAAACCAAAGACCCCGAACCTGGAAGCAGGTTCGGGGCCGTAGATCCGCGGTCTCGATGTCCTTGCCGTGCGAGTACCTGCGCGGCGGACTTCTCGCGATCAGCTAACCAGGTCGCGCGGGCTGTTCTGGTAGACGGCAAGCCGCCACGTGCCGTCGTCCTTGACGAGGATCCAGGACGCGCGGATCGCCTGCTTGGTCGACACCTCCTTCTCGCCGGGCTCGAGCACGCCGCCCACGGTCAGCAGCGCGAAGGCGCCGGCGCCGAGCGGCTTGATGTCAAGCGGCGTTCCTGTGACGCTGGTTCCCTTGTACGGCCCGGCGTACCCGGCCTCCATGAACTGCCGGATTTCGTCGCGACCCCGCTTGTATACCCCCGGCAGGATAAGCACACCGTCCTGGGTGAATAGCTGGGAGAATGCCTCGGCATCGTGCGCGGCCCACGCCGAAACCAAACGGCCAGGCACGGCGGCGATCTCCGCCCTTAGCGTGTCGGGTACAGACGTTTCAGTGGTCATACTTGTCTCACTTCCCGTGGAGGACCCGGACTTATCCGAGGATCAACTGGGTCAGAACCCGGTCTAAACCTATTTGCTCGGAAAGTACCTGCACCTCTCTCACGATGCTGCATCCGGGGCACAGTGCCCGCCCGCACGCAGGGAAAGCGCAGCTGGCTCACAGAGCGGTCTGCTCCAAGAGCCAGGGCAGCCGATCCGCGACCGGGACCGCCACGAGCCGCGTCGCCGGGTTCTCACCCCGGGAGAGGCGCTCGCGCAGCGGATCGAGGTATCGGTCTTCGGCCAGCCCGCGGGCCGCCAGCCCGCGCTCCGCGATCGCGAGCATCTTCTCGACCAGTGCTGCGACCGGAACCGTTCCGACCTGGGCCGAAAGACCGCGGCCGCAGGCGTCCACCCGCGCATCGACCCACCACCGGAGGGGCAGGGCGTCCGCCAGTTCGCAGAGTTCGGTGGCGCGCTCGGCTAGGCCGAGGACGAGGGCAGCGTTGGCGGTCTGCTCGCCCGGAGGTTGGGCGCAGGCGACACGATCTTCGACCGTGCCAAAATCCGGCGACAACCTCGTGCATGACCAGATGGCGCCGAGATGTTCCAACGGGTCGCTCACGCGCGGCTGCAGTCGGTGCCGCACCCCGTCGACGTCCCAGGCTGCGACGGGACGCCCGGAGCGGAGCAGCTCACCCCACGAGACGGGCTCCTCGATGCGCAGGACTCGGCCGTCTCGAGACGCCAGGAAAGCATCCGTCGCCA
>JBEKKH010000187.1:0-11852 GCA_050010815.1 Streptosporangiaceae bacterium
CACCTACCTGCGGTGGGGACTGATCTCGCTGTGCGTCTACACCGTGCTCTACGGCATCACCCAGTGGATCCAGGCCGGCCGGGGGCTGTCCGCCAGCGAAGCCGGCCTGCTCCTGCTGCCCATGACCGCCGTTTCGGCGATCATGATGGGGCCGATCTCCAGGCGCAACCTGATCCGCGGCCCGCTCATCGCGGGGGC
Organism: Streptosporangiaceae bacterium; assembly: GCA_050010815.1. Taxonomy (GTDB): domain Bacteria; phylum Actinomycetota; class Actinomycetes; order Streptosporangiales; family Streptosporangiaceae; genus Palsa-504. The sequence goes on from JBEKKH010000187.1 coordinate 199, forward strand.
CGCGGCCTGCCTGGCCGGGGCGGCCGGGGTCCTGTTCCTGACCACGAGCACGCCGATCGGCTGGATCCTGGTCGTCACGCTGGCGTTCGGGGTGGCCCTGGGCGCGGCCGCCAGCGGGAGCCAGACCGCGCTGTACACGCAGGTGGCGGCCGATCAGCTCGGCACCGCCTCGGGCCTGTTCCGGACGTTCGGCTACATCGGCTCCATCGCCTCGTCGGCCATCATCAGCATCGTGTTCCACAAGAGCGTCAGCGATCACGGCCTGCACGTGATCGCCGTCATCATGATCGCGGCCAGCGCCGCGACGCTCCTCGTCACCCTCGCGGACCGCCACCTCACGACCAAGGAGAACCCATGACCCCCACGATCGAGCCCCGGCGCACGGCGCTGCTGGTGATGGACTACCAGGCCGGCATCCTCGGCCGGCTGCCCGGAGCCGGGGAGCTGCTGGCCCGCGCGGCCGACGCCATCGCCATCGTCCGCGGCCAGGGCGGCCACGTCGGCTACGTCCGGGTCGGCTTCGAGGACGCGGACTACGGCGCCGTGCCCGCGCACAGCCACTTCGCCCCGTTGCTGGCCGCGGGCGGCCAGGCGCTGCACGCCGGCTCCCCCGGCACCGCCGTGCACGACGCGGTGGCCCCCGAGCCGGGGGACATCGTCGTCCGCAAGACCCGGGTCGGCGCCTTCTCCACCACCGACCTCGACCGGCAGCTGCGCGAGCGCGGCATCATCAACCTCATCCTGGCCGGGATCAGCACGAGCGGCGTGGTCTTGTCTACCGTCCGCGACGCCGCCGACCGCGACTACCGGGTCTTCGTCCTCGCCGACGCCAGCGCCGACCCCCAGCCCGGCGTGCACGAGTTCCTCACCGAGAAGATCTTCCCGCGGCAGGCGCAGGTGATCACCATCGCCGAGGTCAAGGAGCTGCTCTCGGGGTCGGCCGGCGCCTGAGGGGTAGCTTGCCTGAGGGGTAACTTGGAGGCGTAGCTGGGATTCGAGCCGCGCTGACTGAGCCGCGGGAAAGGAAGTCATGGCCGCGCGTATCAGTCAGAAGGTGGCGGTGGGCGTCGTCTTCGTCGCCGCGATGTTCATGTCCATTTTGGACACCACGATCGTGAACGTCGCGCTGCCGACCATCGGCCGTGACTTCAAGGTGAGCGCCACCGCGGTGGACAGCATCGCGATCGCCTTCCTGGTCAGCCTGGCCGTGTTCATCCCGGCGTCGGGCTGGCTCGGTGACCGCTTCGGCGGCAAGCGGATCCTGCTCATCGCCATCGTGGTGTTCACCGTCGCCTCGGCGGCGTGCGGTGCGGCGACCAGCCTGGCCGAGCTGGTTGCGTTCCGGGTCCTGCAAGGGGCGGGCGGCGGCATGCTCGCCCCGGTCGGGATGGCCATGCTGTTCCGCGTGTTTCCGCCCGCGGAGCGGGTCAGGGCCTCGGCGATCCTGACCGTGCCGACCACGCTGGCCCCGGCGCTCGGCCCGGTGCTGGGCGGGCTGCTCGTCACCGAGGCGTCCTGGCGGTGGGTGTTCTACGTCAACGTGCCGATCGGCGCTGCGGCCCTCATCTTCGGCCTGATCTTCCTGGAGGACACCCCGCAGGCGCAGCCCGGCCGGTTCGACCTGCCCGGCTTCCTGCTCTCCGGGGTGGGTCTGGGGCTGCTGATGTACGGCGTGTCGGAGGGGCCCAACCTGGGCTGGCACCGGCCGGAGATCATCGGCACGATCGCCGCCGGGGTGATCCTGCTGGCGGTCATGGTGATCGTCGAGCTGCGGTCCGCCGCCCCCATGGTGGACCTGCGGCTGCTGCGAAACCGCCTGTTCCGGGCGGGCAACGGGGTCATGGTGCTGGCGTCTGTCGCGTTCCTTGGCACGCTGTACGCGATCTCGCTGTACTACCAGGACGGCCGGGGCCTGAGTGCGCTCGGCTCCGGGCTGAGCACGTTCCCTGAGGCGTTCGGCGTGATGGGCGGCGCGCAGCTGGCCAGCCGGTGGCTGTATCCGCGGCTCGGCCCCCGCCGTGCCATCAGCATCGGGCTGGCCGGCACCGCGGCCTCCATCGGCCTGCTGGCCCTGATGGGACCGCAGACCAGCCTGTGGTGGGCACGTCTGCTCATGCTGACCCTCGGGCTGTCCATGGCCCAGGTGTTCGTCCCGGTTCAGGCGGCGGCCTTCGCCACGATCACGCCCGCGGCGACCGGGCGGGCCTCGACGATGTTCAATACGACCAGGCAGCTCGGCGGGGCCGTCGGCGTGGCCCTGCTGACCACCGTGATCGTGCTCGTCGGCCCGGTTCACCTGGTCGCCGGGCACGCGGTGGCGAACCTGACCGCGTACCGGGTGGCGTTCCTGGCCGCCGCCGCGGTCTGCCTGTGCGCGGTGGCCTGCTCGCTGTCCATCCGGGACGCCGACGCGGCCAGCACCAGGCCGGGCCGGAGCGGACCGGAGGCAACCGGCTCGCACCCGGCCCCGGCCACCGCGGCCTGATCCCGGTCAGCTGGTTCTACGGTTAGCTGGTGAGGGCCTGGTAAACCAGCTGGCGCAGCTGCGAGCGGATCGGGTAGGTAGTGGAGGGTAGTAGCTGGGTGAAGAACGAGACGGTCAGCTCTTCCGCCGGGTCGATCCAGAAGGCGGTGCTGGCCGCGCCGCCCCAGGACAGCTCCCCCGCGGAACCCAGCACCTTACCCGGCACCGGATCGAGGACGACGGCGAAACCGAGCCCGAAGCCGACCCCGCGGGACGGCGATTCCGCGGCCAGCGGCCGGCCGAACGTCTCCAGGTCGGCGCCGCCGGGCAGGTGGTTGCGGCCCATGTAGCTGACCGTGCGCGGGCTCAGCAGCCGGGTGCCGTCCAGTTCCCCGGCCGGGCTGTCGGCGCGGGCCAGCAGCAGCTGGGTGAACCGGTGATAGTCCGCCGCGGTCGAGACCAGGCCGTGGCCCCCCGCGAACATGGTCGGCGGTCGCTGGGCGGCGGCGCCCAGCGTGTCGAGCCTGGCCACGGAGCCGTCGCGGCCGGGCGTGTACAGCGCGGCCAGCCGGGGCAGCTGCGTGTCCGTGGCGGAGTAACCGGTGTCGTTCAGGCCGAGGGGGTGGAAGATCCTGGTCGCGAAGAACTCATCCAGGGGCTGGCCGGAGGCGACCTCGACCACCCGGCCGAGCACGTCGGTCGCCACCGAGTAGTTCCACTCCGCGCCGGGCTGGAAGAGCAGCGGCAGGTCCGCCCAGGCGTCGCACGCCTGCGCCAGGTCGATACCGCGGGGCGTGGACCATTCGAAGCCGGCCGCCCGGTACAGGGCGTCCACCGGATGAACCCGGTGGAACCCGTACGTCAGGCCGGCGGTGTGGGTCAGCAGGTGCCAGATCCGCACCGGCTCGGTGGCCGGGACGGTGACCGGCCGCAGGTCCGAGCCGCCCGCGTAGACCCGGACGTCGGCGAACGACGGGATGAACGCGCTGACCGGATCGGTGAGCTCGAAGGCGCCCTCCTCGTACAGCATCATCGCCGCCACCGAGGTGACCGGCTTGGTCATCGAGTACAGCCGCCACACCGTGTCCGTCTCGACCGGCAGCCCGGCCTCGACGTCGCGGGACCCGTAACTTGCCACGTACGCCAGGCGGCCGTACCTGCTCACCGTGATCAGCCAGCCGGGCAGCCTGCCGTCGTCGACATAACGAGCGAAGTGCCGGCCGATCCGCTGCAGCCGGTCCGGATCCAGGCCTACCTCGGCCGGCTCGGCCTCGGTCTTGAGCTCGCTCATCGCATCGCCTTTCTCGAGCAGGACCCGTCAGAGCCAGGAAAACAGATCGGGCCGGGCCGGGAAACGCCGGGGTACGCTTCCCGGCTCAGCAGTGGGCTCAGCAGTGGGCTCAGCAGTGGGCTCAGCGGGCACGAGGGCCGGCGCCTGGGATATAACTATAATTAACGGCCTATTGAGATCCGCAAACTTTTCGGTACCTTTATGCGAAATCCAGCCAGGCCGCTGCCCGCGATCCGAGCGGCACGATGTGATATTGTCACCGGCACGCACGCATCCTATCGGCGACCACTCGCCACAATGACGCAAGCTGCCGTTAGGCGCCAATCGTCCAAAGCGCCAATTACCACGAGAATCTGACCACCCGGGGATTATAGATTCTGATTCTTCTTACCATCTTGTATTACCTTGACTAGTTTGCGGGACCTCTCGCCGGCAGCGGTCCGGCCCTGGAGAAGGCGACCGCAAAAGCACAGATGAGGATTCTGAGTTATGAAACGCATCGCCATCGCCTTGGCCGGCGCCATCGTCGTGGTGCTGGCCACGCTGGTTCCCTCGATCGCGGCCGCGGCGGCCCCGGTTACCCCGCGTACAGGGTGCTCGGACGCTTACCTCGACAACGACTACCGGCTCGGACCCGCGACAACGCCGGACCAGGGCATAGTCGCCCGCGAGTTGATCGGGTACAACCGGTTCGGCAGGCTGAGCCCGCAGAATTTCCTCGCCGACTACTGGGACTCGGCCACAAGCAGCTGGGATTACCCGCCGGATAACGGGTACCTGATCCTCGGCGGACAGCCGGTGGAGTTCCAGGTGACGCTCGTTCCTGGCGAGTCGATCGACCGGTACGGAAGCCTTTACGGCAGTTTCCTCGCCCCGTTCGGCACCCCCTATGCCGACAGGTCCATCCCTCCCTCGAGCCTCGACGACTCCCCCGGCTTCACCTGCAATTACCACACCTACAGGGTGACCAAGGCGTTCGCCGTCGAAGCCGGCCCGATCGCCCCGGCCTTCGGCCAGCCCGGCCTCGGCCTGCAATATCAGCTCCTCTCCTCGCTGTTGCCTGGCGACCCGAGTACCGCCGACGTGTACTGGCTGGTCGAGGGCGGCTACCTCACCGCGACCAACTAATTCGCCTCGTGATGCGTGATGCCCCTGGCGCCAGGCGACGTTAGGCTGGCGGTAGTAAGGCCGAGCGTCAGGAGAACACTCGCCATGGCCGTGACCGCCGACCCTCCGGCCATGCTGCGCGACCGTGCGGCCACGGTACTCCACGGTAACGACGCAGGTAGCTGGACAAAGGCGTCACCGCACCTGTACCCGCACCAGTGGAGCTGGGACAGCGCCTTCAACGCCATCGGGTGGGCGCAGCTGGACGTCCGGCGGGCCATGGCGGAGCTCGAGGGACTGTTCGCGGCGCAGTGGTCCACGGGCATGGTCCCTCACATCGTGTTCCGGGCAGGCCCGGACGAGCCCTACTTTCCCGGGCCGGAGTGGTGGGACTGCGCGACCGCGCCGGGGGCGCCGGCCTCCCCGGTACAGACGACCGGGATCTGCCAGCCGCCGGTGCACGCCCTGGCGCTGCAGCGGATCTGGCAGCTGACCCCGCCAGCGCAGCGGCCGGAGATCCGCGGGCGCATGCAGGCGTTGTACCCGCGGCTGGTCCGCTGGCATCGCTATCTCGCCACCCAGCGCGACCCCGAGGCATCGGGGCTGGTCACCGTCTATCACCCCTGGGAGGGAACGGACAACTCCCCGCGCTGGGATAACGCGCTGGCGAGTATCAAGGTGGCCAGGCCCCGGCCCTACACCCGCCTGGACACCAAGCAGGTGGCAGATCCGTCGCAGCGGCCCACCGACTGGGATTACGACAGGTACCTGTGGCTGGTCGGCCTGCTGAGAAAATACCGGTACGACGACGCGGAGATCCATCGCCGGTACCCGTTCCTGATCAAGGACGTGTTCTTCAGCGCCGTCCTCGTAGCGGCGAACATCGCGCTTCTCGACCTGGCCGACGTGGCCGGCGCCAGCGACGGGGACCGCGGGCAGCTGACCGGCTGGCTGGACCGCGGCCGCCAGGGGCTGGCGCGCTGCTACGACGTTGAAACCGGCCTCTGCCTCGACTACGACCTCCGCGCCGGGGAGCAGATCCGGCTGCGGACGTTCGCGGGTTTCGCGCCGCTCTTCGCCGGGGCCGGGTCGCTGTTGACCGGGACGGTTTCTGCCCAGATGAGCCTGCTCGACTCCGGGGACTTCTGTGGCGATCCGCGGTTGCGCTGGCGTCTGCTGCCGAGCACGAGTCCGGCCGAGCCGGTGTTCGAGCCGCACAACTACTGGCGCGGCCCGGTCTGGCCGGTCATCAACTGGCTGCTGTGGCACTCGCTGCGCCAGCTCGGCTATTCCGGCCGCGCGGACGAGATCCGCCGCGACTCACTCAGCCAGATCGCCGCGGCCGGTGAGTTCGCCGAGTATTTCGACCCGTTCACCGGCAAGCCGCTCGGCTCGCCGCAGCAATCCTGGACAGCCGCGGTCGCGCTGGACTGGTCGGCCGCCGACCACGCCAGCTAGTCGCGCCAGCCAGCCAGCCACGCACGGGCAGCCAGCCACGCACGGGCAGCCACGCCCAGCCAGTCGGCCAGCCACGCCAGCTAGTCGCGGCGCGGGCCGGGTGCAGCACCCGGACGGGGGGCCTTTGCATGAACATGCACTCTCATGCATATACTTGCAATCGTGTCCAAGGTACTTACTTCCCTGCCCGTCGGCGAACGTGTCGGTATTGCCTTCTCCGGCGGCCTTGATACCTCGGTGGCGGTCGCGTGGATGCGCGAGAAGGGCGCCGTGCCGTGCACCTATACCGCCGACATCGGCCAGTACGACGAGCCTGACATCGCCTCGGTGCCGGGCCGCGCCGCGGCCTACGGCGCGGAGACCGCCCGGCTGGTCGACTGCCGGGCGGCCCTGGTGGAGGAGGGACTCGCGGCCCTGGCCTGCGGCGCGTTCCATATCCGGTCGGGCGGCCGCGCGTACTTCAACACCACTCCGCTCGGGCGGGCCGTCACCGGCACCCTGCTGGTGCGCGCGATGCTCAAGGACGACGTGCGGATCTGGGGAGACGGCTCCACCTTCAAGGGCAACGACATCGAGCGGTTCTACCGTTACGGTCTGCTGGCTAACCCCTCGCTGCGGATCTACAAGCCGTGGCTGGACGCCGGCTTCGTCAGCGAACTCGGTGGCCGTACGGAAATGTCGCAGTGGCTGCTCGCCCGGGGCTTGCCCTACCGGGACAGCGCGGAGAAGGCCTACTCCACCGACGCGAACATCTGGGGCGCGACGCACGAGGCCAAGGTGCTCGAGCACCTCGATACCGGCATCGAGATCGTCGACCCGATCATGGGCGTGCGGTTCTGGGATCCCAGCATCGAGATACCCGCCGAGGATGTCACGATCGGCTTCGAGCAGGGACGACCGGTGACCATCAACGGCAAGGAATTCACCTCGGCCGTCGACCTGGTGCTGGAGGCCAACGCCGTCGGCGGCCGGCACGGCTTGGGCATGTCCGACCAGATCGAGAACCGGGTCATCGAGGCCAAAAGCCGGGGCATCTACGAGGCGCCGGGGATGGCCTTGCTGCACGCGTCTTACGAGCGGCTGGTCAACGCGATCCACAACGAGGACACCGTGGCCAGCTACCACAACGAGGGACGACGGCTGGGCCGGCTGCTGTACGAAGGCCGCTGGCTGGATCCGCAGGCCCTGATGCTGCGCGAGTCGCTCCAGCGCTGGATCGGGACGGCGGTCACCGGCGAGGTGACGCTCCGGCTACGGCGCGGCGAGGATTACTCCATCCTGAACACGACCGGGCCGGCGTTCAGCTATCACCCGGACAAGCTGTCCATGGAACGGACCGAGGACTCCGCCTTCGGGCCGACCGACCGCATCGGCCAGCTGACCATGCGCAACCTCGACATCGCCGACTCGCGCGCCAAGCTCGAGCAGTACGCCAGCCTTGGCATCCTCGGCAACCCGCACCCGGCGGTGGCCGGCACCGCCTACTCGGCCCCGGCCGAGCTGATCGGCGCGATGCCCCGGGGCGGGGCCGAGGCAATCGCCTCCCGCGGCACCGTCACCAGCGACGACGAGCTGCTCGACCGCGTCGCGATGGAATCCGGCACCGACTGACCGTCCACGACGGAGCTGGCCTGAGCTGACGGGCGCGCGAAAGCACACGCCGCTGCATGCGCGCCGGGTGCGGGCCGGGGCCCAACCGGCGATCCCCGGGCGCGGCGGCTCCCGCACCCGGCATCCCCTGCGCAGGCGTTGGCCGCGGCGTGTCCGAAGGCAACGGCGGGGAACCGGAGGAAACGGCGGGGAACTCATCCGGGTCGCGATCGATCCCCGGCGCCCCGCTCGCCGCAGCTGCCCCGGCTGCCCCACCAGGATCGGTTCCTGGCCGGGTCCCTGGGATTTCCGTGGCGGATTCGGGCTTGGCGGTGGATCGGGTGGACGGGGGTGCACCGGATCCGCCGCGGAGCCCGGATCCGCCACGATCTTCCCTCGCGCGATCGCACCACAGGACACGAGAGTTGTGTTCCGCCACACAGACACCAGCGCCCAGCGGGCTCCGGTGGGCCGGCACGTTTCTCCGGCGAGGTCACCAGGGGCACGCCGGCGGAGCCGGTGCCGCCCCGGCCTGCTCGGCAGACTTGGCCGGTTTTGTCCGGTCAAAAAGATCCGTCAGCTGACCGATGTCTCTCACTGCAATTTGCACGAATATTTTCCGTGCAACAGGCACCGGATGCGTGGTAGCGCGCCCGGACCTTGGCAGAAGCAGCCACGCACCGTGGCGAGCGCTCTTCCGGACTTGATCAGGCCCACCCGCTAGGGAACCGGTGACCGTGCTGGCGCCGGCCCGCACCCGCAGCGACGGTCGCGACGCGTCTGCGCCGGAGGTTCCCTGCCGACCCCGAGAAAGAGAGGGACCGCTGTTGATACGCAGGTTCACGCGGGCCGTCCAGGCCGCGGAGATAGTGGGCGCCGTGATAGCCATCGCCATCTTGGCGATCCTCTTCGTGCCCAGGCTGACCGGCGGCGGGAACGCTGCCGCACCCGTCATCGAGCAGCCAGACCTGAACGTCGCGGTGGTACCCGCGGTCGACTCAGCCGGTTTCTTCGTCGCTCTGCACGAGGGCCTGTTCACGGCGCACGGCCTGCACGTCACCTACGTGCCGGCGGTCAGCTCCGAGACGGTCATCAATGCACAGGCGCTCGACTTGCCGAGCGACCGGATCGACGTCTCCTGCGGCAACTACGTCAGCTACATCCAGGCGCAGGAAAACTACGACCAAGGCAAGCGGTCCGCCTCGGCTAGCGATGCCATGGTCGCTGCCGACCTGGACATTTTCGCCGAGGGTTCGGTGATGACCCCGGGCGCCCAGGGCCTATACGTGATGCCCGATTCGCACATCTCGACGCTGGCCGACCTGGAAGGCAGGACCATCGGCGTCAACGCGCCAGGGAACATCTTGTACCTGCTGGCCGCCTCCGCGCTGGCCGACCACGGGCTGAACGTGTCCGGGGTGCATTTCGCGTACTATCCGCTGCCCGCCATGGCCGGGATGCTCAAGGCCGGGAAGATCGCGGCCGCGATGCTGCCCGAACCGTTCGCCACCCAGGCTGAGGTGTCACTGGGCGCCACGCTGCTCACGGACGCGGACGCGGGCGCCACCTCCGCGTTCCCAGTGCAGGGTTGCGCTGTCACCCGGCAGTGGGAGGCGACGCACCCGGCGACGCTGGCCGCCTTCCGCGCCGCGTTCGAGCAGGGCCAGGCGATCGCGGACGCCAGCCGGTCCGCGGTGGAAAAGGCGATGGAGGCGCTGCCCGCGCCGTCCGGGGTGTCCCCGGAGACTGCGGCGCTGATCACGCTGGACAGTTACCCGGTCGGGCCGGTCGACGCCGTACGCATCCAGCGGGTCGCCGACGTGATGGAGCAATTCCTCCACTTCCCCAACTTCAACACGCGAACGATGATCGGAGGTTAGAGGAGGCGGAGCTGGCGGTCGGCCGGCTTGCGGGAGCGCGGTGGGGTGGGCGGCCCGAAGAGCTCCGGATCGATGGCGGCCAGGAAAGGGGATCGGCCGGCCGGCCGCTCGGAGCCGTGGCGGATGCGGCGGTCGGCGCAGCTGAGCAGGAGCCTGGTGCGGGCTCTGGTCAGGGCGACGAAGAGGAGACGCCGTTCCTCGGCGACGTCGGTCTGGGTGGGGTCGGTCTGGGTGGGGTCGGTCTGGGCGGGGCCGGTCTGGGCGGGGCCGGGGAGGCGGAGCGGGAGCAGGCCCCGTTCGCAGCCGGCCAGGAAGACGACGTCGAACTCCAGGCCCTTGGCGGCGTGCAGGGTAAGCAGCGTGATCGCTTCGGCGCGGGCGTCCAGGACGTCTGGCTCGGCGCCCAGAGAGAGCTCGGTACGGAACCGGTCGAGGTCGAGACCGCAGCGGCGGGCCAGCGGGGTGAGCAGTTCCCCGGCGGCGCGGATGTCGGTGACCGTGACGTCGCGTTCGCCCCGGGCGGCGGCCAGGGCCTGGACGGCGGCTCGGAGCTGCTGCAGGGCATCGCCGACGGCTGTGATCGGCGGGGTGGATGGGGTGGATGAGGTCGGCGGGCTCGGGGACTCCAGGCGCATTTCGCGGATGATGTCGGGGACGCCGGCGCGGCGGGTGAGCAGGTCGTGGCCGCGCTTCTGGTAGGGCAGGCCGGCTCGGGTCAGGGCCTGGCCGAGGGAGGTGGCCTGGGCGTCGGTGCGGTACAGGACGGCGATGTCGGCCAGGCCGAGCTTGCCGAGGGGGTGGCCGTCGGCCCGGCCGCTGTCGAGGCTGTGGAAGGACGCACCACCCAGAAGCTGGTCGATGGTGGCGGCGATCCAGGCGGCCTCGGCGTGCTCGTCGGCCGCTTCGTGCAGGGTGACGACGGGGTCCTGGCTCGCGGGCCAGAGCTGGGCGGCAGCGTCATCGGCGAGGTGGATCTTGCGGGCCGGGACCAGGGTGGTCGGGGCGATGGCCTGCATGGCGGCGGCCACGATGGCGGGAGCGGAGCGGTAGTTCCTGGTGAGCTCGACCGTGGTCGCGCCGGGGAAGTCGGCGGCGAACCGGGCGAAGATGCCCACGTCGGCGCCGCGAAAACCGTAGATGGACTGGTCCGGGTCGCCGATCGCGGTCAGGCCGGCGCCGTCGCCGGCGATGGCCCGCAGCACGGTGTACTGCACCGGGTCGATGTCCTGGTACTCGTCCACGCTGACCTGCGGCCAGCGGGCCCGCAGGCCGGCCGCGAGGTCGGGGTCCGCGCCGAGCAGGGCCGCAGGCAGCTCGACCAGGCTGTCGAAGTCGACCAGGTCGCGCGCGGCCAGGTGCTGACGGAGGGCGTGCTTGGCGTCGGGGTCTGCGGCGGCGAGGAGCTTGCGGGCGGCGCGGTCGGAGCCGGTTAGTTCGGTGGCGGCGGCGAGACGGGTGGCCTCGTCGGCCACGGCGAACTGGGCGGGCAGGCCCGCCGCGGCGTGGTGCTCGCGGAGGATGCGCAGGCCCAGGCCGTGGAAGGTGGTGACGGTGGGCTCGCCGTTCCGGCTCGGGCACAGGGCGGCCAGGCGGTCGCGCAGCTCCTGGGCGGCACGGCGGGTGAACGTGATGGCCAGGAAGCGGTCGGCCGGGGTCCCGTGGTCGAGCACCTGGCAGGCGATGCGGTGCGTCAGGGTACGGGTCTTACCGGTGCCGGGCCCGGCGACGATCAGCAGCGGGCCGGGGGCGGTCGCGGCGGCGTGCTGGTCGGGGTCCAGGCCGTCGAGCACCGACCCGGTGGCGGGTGAGGGCAGAGTGACCCTTTGGGGTTGATGTGGCTGTGGGGGCTGGTGTGACTGCGGGG
>JBEKKH010000188.1:0-11763 GCA_050010815.1 Streptosporangiaceae bacterium
GGTTCGAGGTCGACCTCGACGGCCCGGTGGATGACCATGCTGTGACGGCTATCACAAACCTGGCCAGGGACCTGCTATCCAACCCGGTCATAGAGGAATTTTCGGTGCACGAAGGGTAGGGTTCCTGCGTGATTTCGGGCCTGTGATCGGGCAACCGGGTTTCGGCGGCGTTAACGGGGAATCACTCGAAGGTGAGTACCAGTGGCCAGATGCGCGTCAAGTCGGTCCCTGATGTGAAGTTCTGCCTCGTTTTCCAGTGCGAGTCACTCAGCGTGCCGGTGATGCGCCGCGTCCTGGGTGACACCCTGCGCGGCCTCGGCGTGGACTCCGAGTCCGTGTACGACATCTTGCTCGCGGCCACCGAGGCCTGCACGAACGTCCTCACCCACGGCGGCCGCCAGGTCACCAGCTACGAGGTCGTGACCAGCCTGGGCGCGATCGGATGCCAGGTCGAGGTGGCCGACGACGGCGCCGGCGTGCCCGCTGACGGCGCCGGCGTGCCCGCTGACGCGCGCGGACCCGCGGCCCAGACCGGGCCGCAGCCGACGGCGCAGGAGACGCTGATCGCTCAGCTGCCTGAATCGGGCCGCGGCCTGGCGGTCATGCGCGCCTTCGTCGACGACGTCACGCTCGACAGCCAGCCGGGACGGGGCACGGTGGTGACCATGAGCAAGCAGATCAGCTGGGCCTCCGACGCGCCGCTGCGCCAGTTCCAGGCGGCCAGCTAACACCTCGGCAACCAGCGGTGCCACACCCACACCCCAGGCCGGTTCCGGACCAGCGAGCTGGCGGGCGGCCGGGGCTGGCGGGCGGCCGGGGCCGGCGGGCGGCCGGGGCTGGCGGGCGGCCGGGGCCGGCGGGCGGGACGGGCCAGGCTCGGCCTCGACGGTCAAGCGGCGGCGGTGTTTTCACAGTCGGCATACGGCACTGGACCAACACCAATGGTCTTTCGTCGTGGCTAGGTTCGGGTTCTGCCCCGCTGCTCGGAGAGGGCGAACGCTACCCGCCGCGCCAGCTAGTTCGAGACTCGGGCCTGCCCGGCCAGTACGCGGAGGCCGATAGGCTGCCTGCGTGCGCATAGGGGTCATCACTTTTCCTGGGTCACTGGATGACCGTGACGCGGCGCGAGCGGTGCGGCTGGCGGGGGCGGAGCCGGTCATGCTCTGGCATGGTGATCGCGAGCTGGCGGGCGTGGACGCGGCCATCCTGCCCGGCGGGTTCTCGTACGGGGACTACCTGCGCACCGGCGCGATCGCGAGGTTCGCGCCGGTCATGCGGGAGCTGGTGCCGGCCGCCCGGGCCGGGCTGCCGGTGCTCGGCATCTGCAACGGCTTCCAGATCCTGTGCGAGGCGCACCTGCTGCCCGGCGCGCTGACCCGCAACGCCGGGCTCCGGTTTATCACCCGCGACCTGCGGCTGCGGGTGGAGAACCCGCGGACGGCGTGGACACGGTCTTACTCCGACGGCGAGCAGATCGTGGTCCCGCTGAAGAGCGGCGAGGGGGCCTATGCCGCCGACCCCGGCACGCTGGCGGACCTGCAGGCATCCGGCCAGGTGGTCATCAGGTACGCGCAGGCCAACCCCAATGGCTCGGCCGGCGGCATCGCCGGGGTGTGCAACGCCGCGGGCAACGTGGTCGGCCTGATGCCGCATCCCGAGCACGCCGTCGACGCCCTCACCGGTCCGTCCGCCGACGGCCTCGGCTTCTTTGCCTCCGTCGTCGCGGGAGTCACGGTATGAGCGGGAAGCAGAGCGTGACGGCGGAAGATACGGTGTCGCGGGCGCTCCAGACGCCGGACCAGCCGCAGCCGTTTGCCGAGCTGGGCCTGACCGAGGCGGAGTACGGCAGGATCTCCGCCACCCTGGGCCGCCGCCCGACGAATGCCGAGCTGGCCCTGTACTCCGTCATGTGGAGCGAGCACTGCTCGTACAAGTCCTCCAAGGTGCACCTGCGGCAGTTCGCGGACAAGGCGCCTGCGTCCGGCGCGCTGCTCGCGGGGATCGGCGCCAACGCCGGCGTGGTGGACATCGGCCAGGGCTACGCGGTCACCTTCAAGATCGAGTCGCATAATCATCCGTCCTACGTGGAGCCGCATCAGGGCGCGGCTACCGGCGTCGGCGGCATCGTCCGTGACATCCTCGCCATGGGCGCACGCCCGGTGGCGGTGATGGACGCGCTCAGGTTCGGTCCCGCCGAGGCGCCCGACACCCGCCGGGTCCTGCCCGGAGTCGTCAGCGGCATTTCCTTTTACGGCAATTGCCTGGGCCTGCCCAACATCGGCGGCGAGCTCGACTTCGACCCGAGCTACGCCGGAAACCCTCTCGTCAACGCGCTCTGCGTCGGGGTGATGCGGCACGACGACCTGCAGGTCGCGGCGGCCACGGGCCCGGGAAACCAGGTGATCCTGTTCGGGTCGGCCACCGGCCCCGACGGGGTCGGCGGTGCCTCGGTGCTGGCCAGCGCGTCGTTCGGCTCGGCCGCGGGTGAACAGAGCGCGAAGCGGCCCAGCGTGCAGGTGGGGGATCCCTTCACCGAGAAGCTGCTGGTCGAGTGCTGCCTTGAGCTCTACGCCGCCGGCCTGGTCGTCGGCATCCAGGACCTCGGCGCGGCGGGCGTGGCGTGCGCGACCACGGAGCTCGCGGCGGGCGGCACGGGCGGCATGGCGGTGCGGCTGGACGCGGTACCGCTGCGCGATGCCTCCCTGGGACCGCCCGAGATCTTGATGAGCGAGTCGCAGGAACGCATGATGGCGGTCGTCGAGCCGGCCCTGGTGCCGGAGTTCCTCGCGGTCTGCGCCAAGTGGGACGTCCGCGCCGCGGTCATCGGCGAGGTCACCGACACCGGCAGGCTGGTCATGACCTGGCACGGCGAGACGGTGGTGGACATCCCGCCCTCCTCCGCGGCCGACGAGGGCCCCGTCTACCGGCGGCCGGCCGAGCGCGGGGCGGACCAGGACGCGCTGGCCGCCCGCGACCCGGCCGCGTTGCCGCGTCCGACCGGCGGCGCGGCCCTGCGCGCGGCGGTGCTGGCGCTGATCGGCTCGCCCGGGCTGGCCGACAAGAGCTGGGTCACCGATCAGTACGACCGGTACGTCCGCGGCGACACGGTGCTGGCCATGCCGGAGGACGGCGGACTGGTCCGGGTGGACGAGGCCACCGGGCTCGGCATCGCGCTGGCCACCGACGGCAACGGCCGTTACTGCCGGCTCGACCCCTACCTCGGCACCCAGCTCGTGCTGGCCGAGGCCTACCGGAACGTGGCGGTGACCGGCGCCCGCCCGTTGGCCGTGACGAATTGCCTGAACTTCGGCTCGCCGGAAGACCCCGCGGTGATGTGGCAGTTCGCCGAGGCCGTGCGCGGGCTCGCGGACGGCTGCGCCGCCCTCGGCGTGCCCGTCACCGGCGGAAACGTGAGCTTCTACAACCAGACAGGTACGACGGCCATTCACCCCACTCCGGTCATCGGGGTCCTCGGCGTGCACGATGACGTCCGGCAGCGGCTGGCGATCGGGTTTGGCGATACGGCCAGCATCGTGCTGCTCGGCCGGACCGAGCCCGAGTTCGGCGGCTCGGCCTGGGCCGATGTGCTGCACGGTCACCTCGGCGGCCGGCCCCCCGTGCCTGACCTCGACGCCGAGCGGCGGCTGGCCGGCCTGCTCGCCGCGGCGGCCGCGGCCGGCCTGCTGTCCGCCGCCCATGACCTGTCCGACGGCGGGCTGGCGATCGCGCTGGCCGAATCCTGCCTGCGCGGCGGCACCGGTTGCGCCGTCCGGCTGCCCGGCGACCCGTTCACCTGGCTGTTCAGTGAATCGGCCGGGCGTGCGATCGTGGCTGTCCGGCCGGACGGACAAGCCGCCTTCGACCAGCTTCGCGCCGCCCACGACGTGCCCGGCGCCACCATCGGCGCCGTCGGCGGCGGCGACCTGACGGTCGAGGGACTGTTCAGCATTCCGCTCGACGAACTGGCCGCGGTCCACACCCGGACGCTGCCTGCGCTGTTCGGCTGAGCCCGGGACGGCTGAGCGCGGGACGGCTGAGCGCGGGCACCGAGCGCAGAGCCGTTCGGCCGTCCGGTTGGGCCTGACCCGGCCCGGGCCGGTGCGGTACCGTCGCCGGTATGCCCGCCCGACGTCTCGATCCGCGGGGGCCGGAAAGCGTGTCCGCGGTGCTGCGCGCGCTCGATACGGGCGGCGTCCCCGGCGCGCAGGATCAGCGCGCCGCGGCCAGGTACCTGCTGTACCTGCTGGCCGCCCGGCATCCGGGGCGGGTTCTCGAGGTGCGGGTCCCGCCCGCGGCCGCCGTGCAGTGCCTGCCGGGGCCGGTGCATACCCGGGGCACCCCGCCGAACGTGGTGGAGACTGACCCGCTGACCTGGATCCGGCTGGCCTCCGGCCGGCTGGACTGGGCCGACGCGGTCGCCTCCGGTGCGGTTCACGCCAGCGGCCCGCGCGCTGATCTGGCCGAACACCTACCGCTGTGTGACTAAACTGATCAAGTGACACCCCCCGACGGTCGTCTGACGGATGAACTCCTGCCCGAGGACCGGGCGCCCAAGGATGCTTGCGGCGTATTCGGTGTATGGGCGCCGAACGAGGATGTGGCCAAGCTTGCCTACTTCGGCCTCTACGCGCTGCAGCACCGCGGGCAGGAGTCCGCGGGCATAGCGGTCAGCGACGGCAACCGCATCGTGGTCCACAAGGAAATGGGCCTGGTCGCCCAGGTCTTCGACGAGCCGGCCCTGACCACGCTGCGCGGGCACATCGCCGTGGGGCACTGCCGGTACTCCACCACCGGCGCTTCGGTCTGGGCTAACGCGCAGCCGACCTTCCGCTCGACCGGCAAGACGAGCCTGGCGCTCGGCCACAACGGAAACCTGATCAATACCCGTGAGCTGGCGGCCCTGCTCGACGGCACCGGGTCAGGCGGCACCGGGATCATCGCGACGTCCGACACCGACGTGCTCACGGCGCTGTTCGTCGCCGATCGCACCGAGATCGGCGGGATCAGCGCGGGTCCGGCTGCCAGCCCCGGGGCCAGCCAGGTCGAGGACGCGGCGGCGGCGGTATTGCCGCTGGCCAAGGGCGCGTATTCGCTCGTCTTCATGGATGAGCAGACGCTGTACGCGGCCCGCGATCCGCACGGCTTCCGGCCGCTGGTGCTCGGTCGCCTGGACAGCGGCTGGGTCGTCGCGAGCGAGACGGCCGCGCTGGACATCGTGGGGGCCAGGTTCGTCCGGGAGATCGCGCCCGGCGAACTGGTCAGCATCGACGGGCGCGGGGTCCGGTCCAGGACGTTTGCCACGGCGAAGCCGAGCGGCTGCCTGTTCGAGTACGTCTACCTGGCCCGGCCCGACACCACGATCTCCGGCCGGGGCGTGCACGCCACCCGGGTCGAGGTCGGCCGCCAGCTCGCGGCCGAGTATCCCGCGGACGCCGACCTGGTCATACCGGTTCCCGAATCGGGGACGCCGGCCGCGATCGGCTTCGCCGAGGCGAGCGGCATCCCCTTCGGCCAGGGGCTGGTCAAGAACTCTTACGTGGGAAGAACGTTCATTCAGCCCAGCCAGACGATCAGGGAACGTGGCATCAAGCTGAAGCTGAACCCGCTCAAGGACGCCATCGCGGGGCGCCGGATCGTCGTGGTCGACGACTCCATCGTCCGCGGGAATACCCAGCGCGCGCTCGTGGCCATGCTCCGCGAGGCCGGCGCCGCCGAGGTGCATGTGCGGGTCGCGTCACCGCCGGTGAAATGGCCCTGCTTCTACGGCATCGACTTCGCGACCAGAGCCGAACTCATCGCGGGACACCTGTCACCGGAAGAGATCTGCGCCTCGATAGGCGCCGATTCGCTTGGCTATGTGTCGCTGGCCGGACTGATCAAGGCGACCACGATCCCGGCCAGCCGCCTGTGCCGTGCTTGCTTCGACGGGCAGTACCCGATTCCGGTCGCCGAGGATGACCGGGGCAAGCACGTGCTTGACGGACTCGGCGTCGGGTCCTAGGCAGGCGAAGACAGACCTCACCGCTGACCGCAGCCAACCGTCAGCTGCGGCCGCGGTCGGGACTTGCCCGCTCAGCGCGGCCAGGCGTCCTCGGCGTCTTTCCAGGCGTCCGCTGACCCTGGCGGCTCGTCGTCGTCGTCTTCCTCGTCGTCGTCTTCCCCGGCGCCGGAATCGTAATTACCGTTACCGGAGTCCGCGCCGACGCCCAGCTCCGCACGCAGCCGGTCAAGGTCTGTGTCGTCGCTCTTGTTGTACTTGAGCTGACGGGCTACCTTAACCTGCTTGGCCTTGGCTCGGCCGCGCCCCATTGGCTCGACCCCCTTGAACGTCCGGAGCCGGTCAGGCCCCATGATCTCCGTCTCGCTGGATTCCGCGCGCCATAGCACAGCGCCGCTAGCCCGCAACGGGTAGCGCGACGTTCACCAGCATCCGTACAGGTACAACCGTACCCGCTTTGCGCCCCTGATGCCTACGCTGATCCCATCGTGCCCAGGTAGATTCCGCGCAACCGGCCCACATCGGACATCCGGCGCTCGGCTAGGCGGTCCGCGGCCACCGATGGCGGCACCCCGTCGGCGTCCGCGATGGCGAGAACTTTCGCGGTGGTGGCGAAGATCCTCGTCGTCGCCGCCCGGGCGCGATCGAAGTCAAAGCCGGCCTGTTCGTCGGCCACCTGGATGACGCCACCGGAGTTGACCACGTAGTCGGGCGCGTAGAGAACGCCCCGGTCCGCCAGGAGTTTCTCGATGCCATGGTGGGCCAGCTGGTTGTTGGCGGCGCCGCACACGATGCGCGCGGACAGCGATGTCACCCGCTCTTCGGTCAGGGTGCCGCCGAGCGCGCACGGGGCCAGGATGTCCAGCTGCTCCGCGACGAGCGTGCCGACGTCACCGACGACGCGGACTTGCGGATGGGCGGCCAGCACGGCTTCGGTGGCGGCGGTGCTGACATCGCAGATGATGACCTCGGCGCCGGCCTCGACGAGATGGCTGACCAAACGATGACCTACTTTCCCTACGCCCTCCACACCGACGGTCCGCCCCTGCAGGCTGACGTCTCCCCAGGCATGCCTGGCCGCTGCCCGCATCCCGTGCATGACGCCGAGCGCGGTGAGTACGGAGGAATCTCCCGCGCCGCCGTGCGCGGTCGTGCGGCCGGTCACGTACCGGCATTCCCTGGCGATAATGTCCATATCTTCACTTCGCGTGCCCACGTCGCAGGCGGTGACGTAACGACCGCCGAGAGAGGCGATGAAACGGCCGTAGGCACGCAGCAGCGGTTCGGTCTTGATCTGGGCGGGATCGCCGATGATGACCGCCTTGCCGCCGCCGTGATCCAGTCCGGCCAGCGCGTTCTTGTAGGCCATGGCCTTCGACAGTCTCATCACGTCAGCGAGGGCTTCGTCCTCGCTGGCGTAGGGGTAAAAGCGAGTCCCGCCGAGGGCGGGACCCAGCGCGGTGGAATAGATTCCGATGATCGCCCGGAGCCCAGAGCGGTGGTCCTGGCAGAAGACGATCTGTTCGTGGTCCGCCGGCCCGGAGGTTTGTCCCCCCGCGTGAGAACCGTCGGGGCCGCCGTTCTCCCTGTGGGGCATCGTGAACACGTTAGTCACGGTAGCGACTCTTCTCATCCTGTCCCGGATCCTCGTTGACCCGGGATCGGGACCAGCGTATTGCCTGCCCGGGCGTGAGGGGCCGGGACGGTAAGGGTCGCCGGGGCCCGGAGCGCCACGTACTGGCTGGTAAATGACATCCGAGACACTCTCGTTACCTTGGTTTGCACCTCCGGGTCGTTCTGCTATGTCACGATAAGACAGTGATAGCTTACGGTGCGTATCTTCGTATCTACGAGCCGGTTTCGGCTTTCCATGAACCCGACCGGTCCCGGTGGGCGGCCTACGCGACCTCGTCCGAGCGGCCAGGGCCACGCGAGTCGCTGATGGTGGAGCAGGCCGCGGCCGTGCGCCGGGCGATCGCGGTACCGCAGATCATGGTCCCCGAGCAGGAGAGCGAGCAGGCTTATGTCCGCCACGCGGATGGCATCACCTATATCTGCCCCTGGCAGACCAGGCTGCGCTGCCTGCTGGCGTACGCCCGGATGCTCTCGGTCCCCGGCGCGCCGGTGCCCGGCACGTTTCCGGCCACCGACGACGACCAGGCGATGGCCGCCCTGGCTCAGCTGGAGGACAGCGGGGCGACGGCCCGGCCGCACATCCTGGCCAGTACGTGGGCCATGCCGCTGGCCTGGTTCGTCCCGTTCTCTGCGGCCGAACGGTGGCTAGCTCTCGGCTCGGACGGTATCCGGCCATCCGCCGCGGCGACCGCGTCGGCCACGCGGGCCCTCGTCTACAGCACGGCCATGTCCCGCGCGCGCAGGCGGGTGGCCCGCGGCCTGGCCGCGCTCCGGGGCGCACCTCCCGGATGGCAGGACGCCGCCTGGGCGCCGCTGCGCGCGGAGGCCGAGCTGACCGAGGTCGGGCGCTGGCTCGAGGATTTCCACCCGTACTCGCTCGTGGAGCTCGATTACGGCGGCCTGGTGCAGCTGCTCAGCGACGACGCGCTGTGCGGTGACCAGTCGGTGGCCGAGATCAACGCGGCCATCGAGGGGGCAGCGAAAGGTGAGTGGGAACTCGCCGTGGCCATGTACAAGCGTGCCCACGGCCGGTGGCTCGCGTTCGCCGGATTCGAGCTGGCCAACTGAGTACGGGGGCTGCCGGGCGAATTGTTCTGGGGCAGATATTTCCGTATCTGGCGCGATGCGACTATAAGTATCGCTAGACTCACCCTCAGTGACAGCGATCGGCGGAGCAACTGGGCATCCCGGTACAGAAACTTTGCGCCTGGTGGTCGACGTGTCACCGCTGGTGATGGCAATATGGTCTCTGTCGGCCATTTAGGACATCCCCGACAGGCTCCTTAGGAGCGCCAGGCAATAACTGACAAACGCAGGATCGCAGGACAGGTCCAGGAGGAGAGGCCAACACATGTCCGCACGTACACCAGAGGCTGAGCCGCTGTTGACACCCGCGGAGGTCGCCACGATGTTTCGCGTCGACCCCAAGACCGTCACACGCTGGGCAAAGGCCGGGAAACTGACGTCGATCCGCACGCTGGGGGGGCACCGGCGCTACCGGGAGACCGAGGTTCGTGCACTGCTTGCGGGTATTCCGCAGCAGCGCTCCGAGTGACTTTCTGCCGTTTTCACGAGGCAAGCGCGAGCGCCAGGTAGGCGTCGCTGTCCGTGATCACGGTAGCACTCGTTCATCGGAATGGGGGGTCGGCCCCGGTGGCACAGTGTCACCTCGAGGGTGCTGTCCGGCGAGCTCTGTCCGCCGGCACATCGGAGGAGACACGCTGCCGGGGCCGGTCCGCTCTCAGGGGAGGATCGCACGATGCGTGATCCAGAATTGGTCGCACGTGCTCAGCGTGCCGCGTCCCGGTTGGAATCGGCATGGGAACAATGGCGCGCACTGCACGGACTTGCGGTCGCGCCCGGGCAGCCGGTCGTGAGCTACGTCGGCTACTCGCTCAAAGAACCATGGGGTGAACCCCGAGTCGTGATCGGGATCGACGCCGACGAGGCCGAGTACCTCGCCGAGTTTCTCGACCGTGATGAATGCGCTCAGCGCGGGCAGCTCCCGCTTCAGTACGGGGAGCTTCAGCCGGGGTCTCGTCAGTCCGGGGGCCTGCACGCCGGGCCGCTGCCGGCCGGGCTACGTCAGCAGGTGGCGGTGTCGGAATCGCAGCCCGACGGCCCGGGCGATTACCCAAGCTCGTCGGTGCTCGCCGCGCCCGTCTCTTACGGCCTGGGCCGCCAGCCAGCGGATCACGGCCGGGACATAGCGGCCGAGCTGGCAGGCTGGACTTCAGGCGAGCTTCCTGGCCAGGTTTCTGAGCAGCTCGCCAGCTGGCCGCCTAGTATGCCAGCGGCTTCGGACCGGCCGCCCGGCACCGCGTAACCGTGCCCTGGGGCGCTTAGATATTTTTCGCTCGATGAGCAGGTTCACAGCTAGGTCCTAGCGTGCCCTAAGAATCAAGCGGCATGATCGTTTGTGAGGGGAACGAGGTGAACTCGTCCTCTTCCGTCTGGGCTCGGGGTGGCCAGGCCCCGCCCCGAGCCCGGGCTGTACATTGACTCCCCGGTCACCATCGCCCGGCCGTGTTCCACCAGGGGCTGGTACTTCTCGCCCTGGTTCTTTTCGCGCCCCTGCTGCCCGGCTGGGATCACCGCTCGGTGAGCAGGTCGCGCACCGTACGCGGCTGACGGCCGAGGAGGTCGCCGAGAAGCGGGTCGGCGCCCGCGAAGCGTCCCTCGCGGGCGGCCTGGTAGAAGCCGAGCAGGAACCGGGCCATGGACTCCGGGGTGCCGTGCGCGGCCTGCTCGGCCACCCACTTGTCGTCGTCGACGACGACGCGCCGGATGTCGCGGCCGGTGAGCTCGGTGGCGATCCCCGCGATTTCATCGAACGTCACGGCGGCGCTCGCGGTGAGCGTGACCGGGCCGTCGAAGCGCCGCTCGCCGGCCAGGATCACCGCGGCCGCCTCCGCCTCGTCAGCGCGCTCGGTCCAGGAGACGGGTCCATCGGCAGGCGTCGCGATGACACCGGTCTCGCGCCAGGGCCCGAGCAGCCAGTCGAGGCTGTGCGCGTAGAAGCCGTTGCGGAGGGAGGTCCAGGCCACGCCGGAATCCGCCAGGAGTGCCTCGGCCGCGGCGTGATCACGTGCGGGGAAGAACGGGCTGTCGAGTCCCGTGTGCTGGTGGCTGGTGTAAAGGATCCGGCGGGCGCCGGCCGCGACGGCGGTGTCGATGCCGACGCGGAGCAGAGCAACCCCGTCAGCGCTGGGATCGTTGGACGAGACCAGGAGGACCTGCTCGGCGCCTTCGAACGAGTCGAGCAGTGCCGCCGGGTCCTCATAGGCGCCGCGCCGTACGCGCACGCCGCGATCGGCGAAGTGCTGAGCCTTCGCGACGTCGCGCACGCTGACGCCGATCTGATCCGCGGGGATGCGCTTGAGCAGGTGCTCGACGGTGGCGCCGTTGAGGGCGCCGGTGGCGCCGGTGATGACGATCATGTGCTGCCGTTTCCTTGCGTTACCAGTGATATGTCAAACACGATATCAGAGGAAACAAAGCGTTCGCAAATTCCTGTTATCATCGGTAACGTGAATCGGCCGCATCCCGTATCGTCGCGCGACCGGACCCGCGTGCAGCTCGTGGAGGTCGCTGCGCACCTGCTCGCCACCGGGGGTCCGGACGCGGTGACCACCCGCTCGGTCGCGCTCGCCGCCGGCGTGCAGGCGCCCACGATCTACCGGCTCTTCGGCGACAAGAGCGGACTGCTCGACGCGGTGGTCGCGCACGGGTTCGCGAGCTACGTGGCGCGCAAGCACCTCGACGCGGATTCCGATCCAGTCGAGGGCCTGCGCGCCGGGTGGGAGCTCCACGTCGGTTTCGGCCTCGCGAACCCCGAACTGTTCCGGCTCATGCACACGGCGCTGCGCACGCCGGAGGGCCGGGCCGCCGCCGCGACCGGTGTCGGGGTGCTGCAGGCACGGGTGCACCGGGTCGCCGAGGCGGGCCGCCTGCGCGTGACCGAGCGACGGGCGGTCGAGCTCATCCAGGCGGCCGGCACCGGAGTCGTGTTCACCCTCATCGGCCAGGCCACCGACGAGCGCGACGACACGCTCGCCGACACGGCGTGGGCATCGGTTTGCGCGACCATCCTGGTCGACCAGAACACCGCCGCCAGCACGGGTCCGGCC
>JBEKKH010000189.1:0-11749 GCA_050010815.1 Streptosporangiaceae bacterium
TTGGTGCCCAGGCCCGCCGTCACCACCAGCACGTCCGATTCCACCGGGCCGCTATCCGTGGCTACCACCCAGCCTCCGCGAGACCTGGTTATCGCGCGCGGCTCGCAGTTTTCTACCACCCGCACGCCGCGGGCCCGCAGGCCCGCGCGCAGGGCGCCGGTCACCGCGGCCAGGTCGGCGAACCCTGCGTCCACATCCAGCCATCCGCCGTCGGCGTCGAACTGCGGGAATCTGGTCCGCAGCTGCGGACCGGTCAGGGCCTCGCGGGGCAGCTGAAGCTGCTCGAGCACCGCGTAGCTTTCCACCGCGTAGGTGCGGTCCAGATCCGGGGTGACGCTGCCCTTCACCAGGTTCAGGCAGCCGCAGTCGATCAGCAGCCGCTGGCCGCAGTCCCGCTCGAAGTCCCGCCACAATCGCCGTGCCTCGGAGGCGAGCCTGGCGTAGGCGGGATCCCGGTAGTCGTTGCGGACCGATCTGGTCAGGCCGAACGACGCGGTCGCCGGGTCGCCCACCCAGGACCGGTCGAGTACCGTCACGGTCTGCGCCAGCGGCGCGGCGTGGTACGCCGTCATCAGCCCCATGACGCCGCCACCGATGATCGTCAGCCGCCCGGCCAAGGTCACGCTCCTCATCCGTTCCTGCGTTCGCGTCAGGCCTCTTCGCCGGTGACAGACATGGTATCTAGTGCGGGCCGCGATCGCCCGACCTTCCGTAGTAGCTTGAGACCATGTCGTTGATGGGTTCCCGCTGATGCACGTCGTCGGGCTGGTGCTGCACCCGGAGCGTGACTGCGGCGGAGCCGTGGGCTCGATCCTGCAGTGGGCGGCGCGCCGCCGCATCGAAGTGCTCGGCATCGACACCGAGATCGGCAGGCTGAACTGCGCCGCCGAGCCGGTGACGGCGCAGGAGTTCCGCGAGCGTTCCGACCTGGTGGTCAGCCTGGGCGGTGACGGCACGATGCTCCGCGCGATGAGGCTCGCGGACCGGCTGAGCAGTCCGGTCCTGGGGGTGAACCTCGGCCGGCTGGGTTTCCTGGCCGAGGTGGATGTGCCCGACCTGGCCAGCGCGCTGTCGGCCATCGATGCCCACGAATTCACCACCGAACCGCGGCTGGCCGTCGACGCGGTCATCGCCGACCAGGTCGTCACGGCGTTCAACGACATCGCGTTCGTGCGGTTCCCCGGGCAGAAGACCGCTTCTGTCGCGGTCCGGGCCGGGGGAGACCGTTTCGTCAGCTATGCCGCCGATGCGGTCGTGGTGGCGACACCGACCGGCTCGACCGCTTACAGTTTCTCGGCGGGCGGGCCCATCGTGAGCCCGGGGGTGGAAGCCCTCCTGGTCACGCCGGTCGCGCCGCACTCCGCGTACAACCGCGGCCTGGTCATCTCGGTCAGCGACGAGCTGAGCCTGGACATCCTGCCCGGTAGCGGGCGGCTGGCGGTGGAGGCAGACGGCAACGTCGCCGGGTACGTCGAAGCCGGCGACCGCATCGACCTGCAGCCGCGTCCCGGTGCCGCGCACGTCGTCCGCCTCGGCCGCACCACGTTCTACCAGCGGGCCCGGCGCAAGCTCCGGCTCACAGACTCCGCCGAGATTTCGGTCTAGCCGCGCGGAGCAGGCCCGGCGCGACCAGGCCCGGCTTAGGGGGAAGCCAGGTACGGACGCTGGTCCGCCTGGGCCCGCTCGTAGTCCGCCCGCGCCTGGCGGGTGGACTCCAGCTCGGACACCTCGGCCACCGGCACGTCCCACCACGCGTGACTGTCCGGTGCCGCGATGGCGGGGTCGGTTTCGATGTGCACGAGCACCGGGCCGCCGGCCCACCGCCTCGCCTCCGCCAGCGCATCGCGGAATTCCGCCATCGTCGTCGTCCGCAGCACCCGGACGCCCAGGCTTTCCGCGTTCGCGGCCAGGTCCACCGGCAGCACCTCGCCGTCCAGCCGGCCGGTGGCCGGGTCACGGTACCGGTAGCGGGTGCCGAAGCGCTGCGCGCCGACCGTTTCCGAGAGCGCGCCGATAGAGGCGAAGCCCCGGTTGTCCACCAGCACCACGATGAGCTTGATTCGCTCCTGCACCGCGGTGACCAGTTCCTGCGCCATCATCAGGTACGAGCCGTCGCCGACCAGCACGAACACCTCGCGGTCGGGGTCGGCCAGCTTCACGCCCAGGCCGCCGGCGATCTCATAGCCCATGCAGGAGTAGCCGTACTCGACGTGATAGCCCTTCGGATCCACACAGCGCCATAGTTTGTGCAGGTCACCTGGCATTGACCCGGCGGCGCAGACGACCACGTCGGACGGCTCGGCGGCCTGGTTTACCGCGCCGATGACCTCGGACTGGGCCGGGAGCGGCTGGTGCCCGAGCGTGTAGGCCCGCTCGACGGCCTGATCCCACTCCGCCGCCCGCCGCCGGGCCTGCGCCCGGTAGGCGTCCGGCGTGGACCACGTGCCCAGCGCGCGGCTCAGCTCGCGCAGCGCGATCTGGGCGTCGGCGACGACCGGGCAGCCGGACAGCTTCACCGTGTCCGCAGCGGCGATGTTGACGTTGACGAAGCGCACCTCCGGATGGCCGAACGCCGTCCGGGACGCCGTGGTGAAGTCGCTGTACCTGGTCCCGATCCCGATGACGACGTCGGCCTCGCGAGCCACCTGGTTGGCCGCGGCGGTGCCGGTGCTGCCGATGGCGCCCAGGGCGAGCGGATGGTCGTACCGCAGCGCCCCCTTGCCGGCCTGGGTCTCGGCCACCGGGATGCCCGCCGCCTCGACCAGCCACCGTAGTTCCTCGGTGGCCTCGGAGTAGATGACCCCGCCGCCGGCCACGATGAGCGGCCGGGAGGCCCCGCGGATGAGCTGGACCGCGCGGATCAGCGCGACGGTCTCGGGCGGTGGCCGGGGGATACGCCAGACCCGGTCGGCGAACAGCTCGGCGGGCCAGTCCCAGGCCTCGGCCTGGACGTCCTGGGGCAGCGCGAGTGTCACCGCGCCGGTCTGGGCCGGGTCGGTCAGCGCCCGGGTCGCGGCCAGCAGCGCGGTGGGCAGCTGCTCGGGCCGCCAGATCCGGTCGAAGAACACCGACACCGGCCGGAACGTGTCGTTGACCGACACGTCACCGGCGCCGGAGTATTCGAGTTCCTGCAGCACCGGGGAAGCGCGCCTGGTCGCGAACACGTCTCCGGGCAGCAGCAGGACGGGCAGCCTGCTGATGGTGGCCAGGGCCGCGCCGGTAACCATGTTGGTGGCACCGGGCCCGATCGAGGAAGTGCACGCCCAGGTCGAGAGCCGGTTCCGCATCCGGGCGAACCCGACCGCGGTGTGCACCATGGCCTGCTCGTGGCGGGCCTGGTAGTAGCGGAGTGCGCCGGGCCTGAGCAGTTCGGCCTCGAGCAGCGCCTGGCCCAGGCCGGCCACGTTACCGTGACCGAAGATGCCCGAGCAGCCCGCGAAAAGCTGGTGCTCGATGCCGTCCCGTTCGGTGCGCTGGGCGGCCAGGAACCGGACGATCGCCTGACCCACAGTCAGCCGTACGGTGCTCCCGCCGGTCACCGGGCCTGGTCCTGAGTTCTCCGCTGCGGGCTCACAGTCAACGGACTCTACCGGGATTTCTGTTCAGTTCCTTAAACTGTCCGCCGTAACACCTCGGATTGAGAGCCGCACCGAGTCCGGTCCAGTATTCTGCGGATGTTCACTCAGGGGAGGGCAGCTGGACTATGAACGAGAATTACTGCTTCGAATGCGGATCGTATACACGCGTCGATGACGCGACGAAGCTCTGCATGGCCTGCTACGACTGCTGGCCCGTGGTGAAAAAGCCCGCCGACGTTCCGCGAAAATAGACACGGCCACCGTCAGCCCAATGAGAGGTCGGCAGTACGCTACAAGCGGTCTTGACCACACCTCGTTCGGAGCCGTCCGCCCATGCTGAGCCCAGAGATCGTCGATTCGCTCTTTCCCGCTGACCTGCCCGAGCCCGAGCACTGGGAGCTGCGTTACCCGACCCGCGACCTGCCGGAAGGAGCGCAGGTCACCCGGTTCGCGCCGAGCCCGACGGGCTTCCTGCACATCGGCGGCGTGTACACGGCGACCGTCGACGCGGATGTGGCCCGGCACTCCGGCGGCGTCTACCTGGTCCGCCTGGAGGACACCGACCAGGCCCGGGTCGAACAGGGTGCCGCCGCGCAGTTCGCCGAGGCGTTCGCATATTTCTCCATCGCCCCGGACGAAGACGACCGGACCGGCCGCTACGCGCCGTACTCGCAGTCGGCGCGGGCCCAGATCTACCTGACCTACGTCCGCGAGCTGCTGCGCCGGGACCAGGCGTACCTGTGCTTCGCGACCAGGCCGGAGCTCGAGGAGATCACCGCCAGGCAGCGGGCCGCGGGCGCCCTGCCCGGGTACTACGGGAAGTGGGCCAGCTGGCGCGATGCCGATCCGGAGCGGGTGACCGAACGGCTGGCGGCCGGGGCGGCGTACGTGGTCAGGTTCCGTTCTCCCGGGGTCTCCGGGGTGCGGGTGAGTTTCACTGACGCCATCCGCGGCCAGCTGACCATGGATGACAACCGCAACGACGTGGTCATCCTGAAGAGCAGTGACCAGGAGCCGCGTCTGCCCACCTACCACTTCGCGCACGCCGTCGATGATCACCTGATGCGGGTCACCCTGGTCATCCGCGCCGAGGAGTGGCTCTCCTCGGTACCGCTGCACCATCAGCTCTTCGATGCCCTCGGCTTCGATCGTGTCCAGTACGCGCACGTCGCCCAGCTGATGAAGCAGGACGGCGGCAGCCGCCGCAAGCTGTCCAAGCGCAAGGACCCGGAAGCCTCCGTCAGCTTCTTCATCGAGCAGGGCTTCCCGGCTCCGGCGGTGCAGTACTACCTGCGCGGCCTGGCCAACGGACGGCTCGCCGAGCTGCCGCTCGCCGAGGCGCTGGCCGCCCCGATCCGGCTGTCCGAATGCGGCACCGCGGGCCCGCTGGTCGACATGGTCAAGCTTGACGACATCAGCGCCGACTACGTCGCCACCCTGACCGGGCCGCAGATTCTCACCGACGTGACCATCTGGGCCGAACGCTACGCGCCGGAGCTGGTCGGGATACTCGGCGCCGAGCGGGACCTGGCGCTGCGGGCCCTGGCCATCGAGCGCGACGGGGTCGCCAACCCGCGCAAGGACCTGCGCAAGTGGGCGGATTTCGTGGCCATGTACGGCTACTTCTTCCCGGAGCTGTTCGCCTTGATCACCGATCCCGCCGATGCGCGCTTCGCCGGGCTTGACCCGGCGCTGGTCCGCGCGGTGGCCCGGGCCTTCGCCGACGGCTATCAGCCGCCCGCGCCGGATCTCGACTGGTTCGACCAGATCCGGCGGCTCGCGGCCGAGCTCGGCTTCGCGCCGAGCCAGAAGGTCTACAAGCAGGACCCGGCCGCCTACCACGGCTCCATCCGGGAAGCGTCCCAGGTCATCAGGGTCCTGCTGACCGGAACGCCGCGCAGCCCGGACCTGGCCGAGGTGTCCGCCGCGCTCGGTACCGAGGAGGTCCTGCGCCGGGTCCGGGCGGTGGTCTGAGGGCCTGCTCGCGCTAGGAGGCGTCGTCTCCGGCGGTGTCGGCTTCGCTGGGGTCCTCGGCCTCGCCCAGGGTGCGCAGCGGCGGCAGCTTGTACAGGCTCTCCAGGCTCAGCTTCTGCGCGTCCTTGAGCACCACGTCCTGCTGTTCCTGCGCCTTCACGGCGGTCTGCTTGGCCAGCTCAGACGCCAGGCCGCCGAGCTGGCGCACCCCGACATCGTCGATGACGATGTGGCTGGTGGCGAAGATCACGATGCCTTCCACCCGGCGGTTTATCTTCTCGGGCGGGGTCAGCGCGGCCGCGACCTTCGCGATCTCGAAGGGGTTCGCGGAATGCGCGGTCAGCTTGTTGCGCTCCTCGAGGATCCATTTGTGGAACTTCATGACCGCCCCGTGCAGCGGCAGCTTCTCCACGTCTTCGGTGGTCAGCCCGAAGCGCTTTCCCTTGCTGAAGCAGCGCGTGTAAGCGATCACCGTGGACGTCCAGATCGCCAGCGGCAGCAGCTGGTCGCGGTCTTCCTCTGGTTTAGCCAGCTCAGCCAGCAGCCGTTTGCAGCCGTCCATGACGAATTGAAGATCCTGGATGATCGCCGCCTGATCAGCGAGGATGTACGCAGACGGCACGTCGAGGGCAACCGTCAGCACCGGCTTGGATGGCGATGCGGCTTCCATAGCTGTAACCACTCCTCGTTCGGTCGTCAGGCTCGGCTGTCTCGATCCTCGCACAGGGCCAGCAGACTCCCGTCTCACATCTAGGCGGCCGGGACCTGCGGGGTGTCCGGGTCGGCGGGCGGCGCGGAGGTGGCCCACCGGATGGCCTGCACCATGGCCCGCCCGGCCGGGCGGACCAGCACGGTCTCGGTGACCGGCAGCCGGGGCAGGTGCAACGGCCGACGAGCCCAGCCCGGCAGCAGCGACACCGCGGCCGCGGCCAGCACGCCGTAAGGAGCCCGCACGATCGCGGGCAGAGGGGGACTGACCAGCAGGAACCGGGCGGCGTCGCGCGCCTGTTCTGTCGCGGCCAGCTCGGCCCGGTACTGGCCGATCCGCTCGGCCAGCTCGGCTTCTGTGCGCGGCGGATCGGGCACGCCGAGCTTGACGCCGATCCGGGCCATGTCCGCGACGTAACCGTCGCGTCCGGCCTGATCGAGGGGGTGAGCGCCAAACCGGGTATGAGCACGCAGGAAACAGTCCGCCTCGGCGATGTGGACCCAGGTCAGCAGGTGCGGGTCCGAGGCCGCGTACGGCCGTCCGTCCGGGGCGGTCCCGGTCACGTGCCGGTGGACGGCCTTGACTCGCGCGATCGCCTCCTCGGAGTCGGCCGCCTGGCCGAACGTCGTGACGGCCAGGAAGTAGCTGGTCCGCTGCAGCCGCCCCCAGGGGTCGCCGCGGTAATCCGAGTGCTGGGCCACCGCGGCCATCGCCAGCGGATGCAGCGACTGGAGCAGCAGAGCGCTGATCCCGCCGACGAACATGGACGAATCACCGTGTACCTGCCGGATCGGACGGTCGTCGGTGAACCAGCGCTCGCCCCCGGCCTGAGCGATCCGGCGCCGGCGCGTCGGACCCTGCGGCCCGGCGACGCGCTCGAAGATGGCCGCGCCGATCCGGCCGCGCAGCCGGTCAGCGGCACTTTCGTTTCCCACCTCCTCATTATCACCGAGCCGCCATCCCCGATTGATTCGTTGTAGTTGTATAGCTATATTGTTTGTATGTCTACAACTACTACGGCATCGCCCGGCCAGCTGACCGTTGGACGGCGCCGGCTCATCCTGGCTATCTGCTGCCTGAGCCTGCTGATGGTAGGCCTCGATTCCACCGTCGTGAACGTCGCGCTCCCGTCCATCCAGCGAAACCTCCACGCGTCGGTCAGCGGCCTGCAGTGGACCATCGACGCCTACACCCTCGTCCTGGCCAGCCTGCTCATGCTCTCCGGGGCCACGGCGGACCGGTTCGGCCGGCGGCGGGTGTTCCAGGCCGGATTGCTCCTGTTCACCGTCGGATCGCTGCTGTGCAGCCTGGCTCCCGGACTGGGCTGGCTGGTGGCCTTCAGGATCGTCCAGGCCGTGGGCGGGTCCATGCTCAACCCGGTCGCCCTGTCGATCATCACCAACACGATCACCGACAAGCGCGAGCGGGCCCGGGCTCTCGGCATCTGGGGTGCGGTGTTCGGGCTGAGCCTGGCCCTGGGACCGGTCGTCGGCGGGGTGCTCGTCAGCACCGTCGGCTGGCGCGCCATCTTCTGGATGAACATCCCGGTCGGGATCGCCGCGATCATCCTGACGCAGTGCTTCGTCCCTGAGTCACGGGCACCCCGGGCCCGCCGGTTCGACCCGGCCGGCCAGGCGCTGGTCATCGTCATGCTGGCCACGCTCACCTACGCCCTGATCGAGGGCCCGCGGCGCGGCTGGGCGTCGGGCCTGATCGTGAGCCTGTTCGTCGTCGCCGTGGTCGCGGCCGCGGCGCTGGTCGCGGTGGAGCACCGGCGCGTGCAGCCGCTGCTCGACGTCAGGTTCTTCCGCAGCGCGCCGTTCACCGGAGCGACCGTCATCGCGGTCGCCTCCTTCGCCGCCTTTGCCGGTTTCCTGTTCATGAACAGCTTGTACCTGCAGGACGTCCGCGGCTTCAGCGCGCTGCACACGGGGTTGCTCACCTTGCCCATGGCCGCCATGATCGCGCTGTTCGCGCCCGTGTCGGGGCGGCTGGTGGGGAGCCGGGGAGCGCGGCTGCCCCTGATCCTGGCCGGGCCGGCCATAGCCATCGGCGCGCTTCTGCTTGTGCGGCTCGGCCCGCACACCCCCATCGGCTATCTGGCCCTGTCCTACGTCGTCTTCGGGATCGGCCTCGGCTTCGTCAACGCGCCCATCTCCAACACCGCCGTGTCCGGGATGCCCATCGAACAGGCCGGGGTGGCCGCGTCGGTCGCCTCGACCAGCCGCCAGGTCGGCGCGACGCTCGGCGTGGCCATCACCGGATCGTTCGTGGCCGGCGGTACCGGTGCAGGTTTCACCGTCGCGAGCCATGCCGCCTGGGCCGTCCTGGCCGGCTGCGGCATCGCGGTGTTCGTCCTCGGGTTCGTCTCCACGGGCCGCTGGGCTGCGGGCACCGCAGAGCGCAGCCGCCGCAGCCTGGCCGCGGACGAGAGCCCGGCGAACGAATTGAGGGAGGTACCTAGTGACTCAGCCCCAGACAATAACCGTGCCCCAAGCTCAGCGTCATGACGACATCGCCCGCGTCTGGGCGGCCCTGCAGGCCTTCGTGCAAGGGCAGGACCGCCGCGAGGAGCTACGCGAAACCCTCGGTCTTGGCCGCGGCATGGGCCGGGTTCAGGCCCTGCTGAAGCTGACCGGGGGCCCGCTCACCCTGCGTGACCTCGCCGAGGTCATCGGCGTGGACGCGCCCTACGCCACGCTCATCGTGGACCATCTCGAGGCCCGCGGGCTGGTGGCGCGGACACTGCATCCCGATGACCGGCGGCGCAAGCTCGTGACCCTCACCCCGGCCGGCCGCGAGGCCGCAGCCCTCGCCGCGCACATCAAGAACCAGCCGCCCGCCGGGTTCGCGCAGCTCACCGAGGCTGAGCTCGCCGTCCTTGAACACATGATCAAACGACTCGGGTCGTCGCCGCCGGGGTCGCGCCCGTCGGCGTCCGATTAGGACGGGCGAGATGCCTGCGTATCACTTCGTTCCGAGCCAGCTCCCCGGCAGCCGCTGGGCCGGGTGGTAGGGCGCGGGCGGCCTGGGTGACCTGAGTTTCGGCGCCTGGACTGACGCGGCGTTCTTGAGCCGGTCCTCGCGCTGTGACCGCATCGGCTTGGCGAGCGGCATGGTGGCGAACGCCACAGGCCAGTTGGCCGGTCCGTACCCCGCACCGAGGTCGCAGTGGTGCAGCTCGACCTCAACCAGCCTGCGGGTAAGCAGCTCGTGGGCTGGGAAGGGCCTGGAGCCCAGGACCTGCACCGGGACCCTCAACGCGTCATCGGGCAGTTGCCTGGCGACGGTGCGAAAGGCCATCGCCGAATCGGCCAGGTCCGTCGCCAGGTCCTTGGCCGTCAGGCGCGCGCCGGCCTCGATGTCGGCGTCCCGCGCTTCCGCGCTGGCGTATCCGGGGCGGCTGTGTCCGGTCCGGGCCTCGATCAGCAGGTTGCGCATCGCGTCGGCACCCCGGGCCAGATGAGCGAGCACGTGAGCCCGCGTCCAGCCCGGCAGCAGTGACGGCGCTCGCAGGTCCGGCTCGGTGATGACGCGAGCCACGTCGATCAGGCGCTGAGTCGCCTGGTCGATCTGCTCACTCAGCTGTAGTTGCGCGGCGTCCATCAGACCACTCTAAGCAAGTCCGGACCATCCGGGTCAGCGATACCTGCCCGGGGCGGTGATGATTGACGGCATGGGAACTTCGGCAGACGCCGGTGCCGGGTCGGCCGGGCCGGCCCGGCCAGGGCGCACTGCGTACCTGCTTGAGCCGACCGGTCCGTGCCCGGTCGGTACCACGTCCTTGTGGCTGACAGACGTCTCTCGCCCCGATCCCTGGGCCGCCGGGGTAAGCGCACGAGAGCTGATGGTCTCACTGTGGTATCCGGCGGCGCAGTCGGGCGGCCTGCGCGCCCGGTACATGACGCCGGCGGAGTCCGGACTCCAGCTCGCCAGCAGGGGCATCACCGGCGTCCCGCAGGACGTGCTGAGCACGGTCCGGTCCAGCGCGGTCAGCGATGCCGCACCGACGGGGCGGCATCGCGCCCTGCCCCTCGTGGTGCTCTCACCTGGTTTCACCAATTCCCGCAGCGTGCTAACGGCGCTGGCCGAGGACCTGGCCAGTCACGGCTACGCCGTGGCCGGAATTGAGCACACGTACGAGAGTTTCGCCACGGCCTTTCCCGACGGGAGGGTGACCACCTGCCTGGCCCGTGAGACACGCCGCCGGGGCACGGGGTTCTGGGAGAAGGTGGTGGCAGGCCGGGCCGCCGATGTCCGCTTCGTGCTCAATGAACTGACCGGTACACATCAGGCATGGCCGGGCGCCGCGCTGATCGACCCGTCCCGGATCGCGATGGCCGGCCACTCCATCGGCGGGGCAGCCGCCATCGCTGCCATGCTGGCCGACTCCCGCATCCGCGCCGGCATCGACATGGACGGCGCCACTGCCGCCCCGATCCCGGATGAGGGCCTGTCACGGCCGTTTCTCTTCCTGGGCAAGCAGTCCAACTACACCCCGGGAAGCGGAGGTGCCGTGACCACCTGGGAGCGCGACTGGAAACTCCTGGCCGGGTGGAAACGGTGGCTCCTGGTCGCCGGCGCGGTACATGCCTCCTTCACCGACCTCGGGCTCCTGGCCGACCAGATCGGTATCGATATCGGCGCCGCCCTCCCCGGATCCCGGTCCCTGGACATCACCCGCGCCTACGTCCGGGCCTTCTTCGACCAGCACCTGCAGAGCACACCACGAGCCCTGCTGGACCAGCCGTCACCACGCTACCCCGAGGTCACCTTCTGTTCCCCGGACTGAAACTCTGGCCCGCGTCCCTGTTGATCGCCAGCTCGGTGTACCGCACCGACAACTCGTTGGCGTCCACCACCACGCCCGGCGCTGGTCAGGACCAGCATCACGTCGCACCACGCGGTGCGCAGCGCCAGCCGGTGCGGCAGCTTCCACCAGGGTCAGCCCATCTCGACCCCGCACAAGGTCCGTGCCTGAGCTTGTCCCGCTACCGGCCGACCATGAAGTCTGCGCCGTAATCTACAGCGACGCAGAACGTGGTGGCCGCGCAGGACACTGATTGAAGGACGGGATCACCGGGGTCGATAGCCTGCGGCTTGCCCTTCGCCGCGCCCGGCGTCTGGATAGCATTGCGGTCGCCGTCCACACTGACGCAGAACTTGCTGGTCTTGCAGGAGACCGAGGATAGGTCGTTGGTCCCGTCAATGCTGACGGGGGCCTTCCACTTCTTCCCGTTGTAACCGAGGATGTTCCCGGAATTGTCGACGGCGGCGCAGAACTTGGCGCTGGGGCACGACACCGCGTTCAGGTACTGGCCTGGGTCGATGACCGACGGGGCCGACCAGGTGGTCCCGTTGTACGCGATGGCCTGCCCGCTTCCGTCGACCGCGACGCAGAACGTCGGGGAGGCGCACGATACGCCGTCAAGCCCGTTGCTGTTCGCGTCGATGACGACGGGGGCGCTCCAGTTCGTCCCGTTGTACG
>JBEKKH010000190.1:0-11700 GCA_050010815.1 Streptosporangiaceae bacterium
AGAATGTGCACGGTGCCACACCCATACCCATCGGCTCGGGCACGCAAGTGACGGGAACGCGCGCTGTGACGCCAGAGGCCGGTGAGCGCCTGCTTGCGGAGCAGGGCAGCCAGCTCCCCGGCGCGGAACGGATCCCGGTGACACCCGTGGTGGCCGTGCGGCGCCCGTGCCGGGTGGTGCAGCCTGCCCGGCAAGGACTGCGGTGGATCGGGGCTCCGGAGCGGATCCGAGGCACCCTTGGGGACCCGATGGCCCATCGACTTCCTTCCGCCCCGAGCGGGGGCGTCCACCGGTGATGACGGTGGGACTAGTCGTGCCGCTGGTGCCTGAGAGGGCCGGGGCCGGGGCCGGAGGCGGGGCGGCGACGACGCCGCGGCGGCCGCGGCGGCGGCGGACAGATCCCGGATCAGCGCCTCGCGGTACGCCGCGGTGCACATGGCTGCGATGGCCGCGGCTCAGCGCAGCTGCTGGATGCGGACCAGGTTGCCCGCGGGATCACGGACGGCGCAGTCGCGAACCCCGTACGGCTGCTCGACCGGCTCCTGGACGACCTCGGCGTCGCTGGCCTGCAACCGCTCGAAAGTTCCGTCCAGGTCCTTGGCGGCCAGCAGGATCCAGCCGTAGGTGCCCTTGGCCATCATCTCGGTGATGGTGCGGCGCTCGTCATCAGTGGTGCCGGGATCGGTGGCCGGCGGCGCCAGCAGGATGGACGTGCTGGGCTGGCCGGGCGGACCGACCGTGACCCAGCGCATCTTGCCTGACCCGACATCGCTGCGGACCTCGAAGCCAAGGATGTCGCGGTAGAACGCCAGCGAGGCGTCCGGATCGTCATGCGGGAGGAAGCTCGCGTGAATGGTGATGTCCATGGCCGTCAGGCTAGCTGCGACCCGGTGACCGGCGCTTCTCGATTCCTGACCGGTCTGGTCACCTGCCGGGCCAGGCACGGCGGCATCCCCGCCGTCACGCGAGCGGCCTGGCTCCGGTAGGCGCCGGGGGGCATGCCGACCAGCTCGGTGAAGCGGGTGCTGAAGGTGCCCAGCGACGCGCAGCCGACCGTGAAGCAGACCTCGGTGACGCTGAGGTCGCCACGACGCAGCAGCGCCATCGCGCGCTCGATCCGCCGCGTCATCAGGTAGCTGTAGGGAGACTCACCGTAGGCGAGCTTGAACTCGCGGCTGAGGTGCCCGGCCGACATGTGCGCGCCGCGGGCGAGCGCCTCCACGTCCAGCGGCTGCGCGTACTCCCGGTCGATCCGGTCGCGGACGCGCCGCAGCCGCGCGAGCCCGAGCAGATGCTCCTCCACGGCGGGTCTGCTCGTCACACGAAAGATCGTACGTCGCGCCGCCACCGATGCCGAGCCCGGTGCCATGGCCGGGCCCGCGGACTTCGCCCGTCCCCGGGATGCCGGCTAATGCGATCTGCGTCTGAGCTTGACGCGATGGGAGTAATGCTCGGGGTCGAAGTAGCTGATCGCGAGCTCGACCGGGTCGTCCTCCTGGTCGAAGTAGAGGCGGTCAATCCGGAGCAGCGGTTCGCCGGTGTCGCGGCCCAGGTGCTTCGCGGCGAACGCAGGAGCACCGGCCGCGCTGATACTTTGCTCCGCGGCAGCTATGGATCCGTTCACGCGCGAGTCGATCAGGCCGATGACCGTCACCCGGCTGCGCCTGCCAGGCGATGACAATTCGTCGGCACCCGTCAGCAGCTGGCCGATGCGCGGCGGCAGGGAGACCGTGGTGTAACAGAACGGGATGTCGGTATGAAGACGGATGAAGGCCACCGTGAAGACCTCGTCTGAGGGGAGCCGGAGCCGGCCGGCGGTCTCGACGTCGACCCGGCGCTGCAGCGGGCTGACCACCTGGCACTCGGTGTCCAGCGACAGTGCCATCAGCTCCTCGACCGAGCCGAAGTTGTTGATATAGCGGTCTTCCTCGGCGACCGGGTAGGTCCCGCGGCCGGCGACGCGGTAGATGATCCCCTCCGATACCAGGTCCTGCATCGCGCGCCGGACGGTCTGCCTGCTGACCGAGTAGCTAGCGGACAGCTGCTCCTCGGTGGGAAGCTGGCGGCCATCCGCGTACTCGCCGTCGCGGATCGCGGTCCGGATCTGGGCGGCCAGGGCCCGGTAGGCAGCGATCCTGACCTGTTCTGGCATCTGCTTCCGGTTCCTTCGCGCTTCCCCGGCCGGCGGCGGGGGGAGATTGTTCGCCGTTCGGTCCAGTGCGATGCGAGCGCCCGGATGTGGTCCTGGTGGATGAGACGGGCCAGGCGCCAGCACGCACTGACAGTATGCCCCCTTGGCTTGACGCCGCCTACACCTTCGTGACTAAATGGCCGTACATATTATGCTATTAGTCGGCCAATGCCTGGGAGCTGGGGAAATCCGATGACGTCCGTGGCCGTGACCCTGGCCCGGTGGGCCGCACAGCTCGATCCGGAACCGGGTGATCTCGAGCTGGCGGGCCGGTCACTGCTGGACACGGTGGCGGTCACCCTGGCCGCCCGGGACCATCGCGTGACCCGGCTGGCGGCTGGCCTGCCGGAGGGCGGGCGCTGGGCCGTCGCCGGGCACGTGCTGGATTTCGACGACCTGCACATGCCGTCGACCGCGCACGTCAGCGCGGTCTGCGTGCCGACGGCCCTGGCCATGGGCGGCGGCCCGAGGGCCTACCTGGCCGCGGCCGGAGTGATGGCGCGGCTGGGGACGGCCCTGGGCTGGCCGCACTACTCGGCCGGCTGGCACGCGACCTGCACCGCCGGGGCGCCGGCCAGCGCGGCCGGGGCGGCCGTCGCGCTCGGACTGCCGGCCGAGCGCATCGCGGTGGCCATGGCGCTGGCCGTACCGGCGGCCGGCGGGGTCCAGCGGGCCTTCGGCACGGACGCCAAGTCACTGCAGGTCGGGTTCGCCGTCGAGGCGGGGATCCGCGCGGCCCGGCTCGCGGCGGCGGGCGCACAGGCCGATCCCGGGGCCGTGGATGCGTGGCTCGCCCTGGTCGGCGGCGACCCGGCCGCCGTGGATCCGTCCGGACCTGCGGTGCCGAACGGACTGGCGGTCAAGCTCTACCCGTGTTGTTATGCGCTCCAACGGCCGATCAGCGCCCTGTCGGAGCTGACCAGGGCAGGGCTGACCAGGGCAGGGCCGGCCGGGACGGGGCCGGCCGGGACGGGGCTGGAACCGGGCGGGATTCGCAGGATAGTTCTGCGGACCCCGGAAGCCACGGTCGTGCCGCTGATACATCATCGCCCGGAATCCGGGCTGCAGGGCAAGTTCAGCCTGGAGTACGCGGCCGCGGTCGCGGTGCTCGATGCCTATCCCGGGTTCGGCAGCTTTACCGACGCGGCCGTCCGCCGCGATGCCGCCCGGCGGCTGGTCAGCCTGGTCGAGGTCACACTCGACCCCGGCGGCAGCTGGCTGCTCGACGGCGAACTCCAGGCGGAGATCCACACCGGCGACGGGACGATCCTGCGGGCCCGCCAGCGGTTCCCGCCGGGCTCCCCGGCGCGCCCTGTATCGGCGGCCCAGCTGCAGGCCAAGCTGGCCGACTGCGTGCACGGTCTGGCCACCGATCCGACTTCGTGGCACTGGGAGAACGCGGCGGGCGTGCTCCGGCGGATCCTCCCGGGCCCGAACCCGAAGACCCAAGCAGAAGGTGAGAAGGCATGGATGAGCTGAACGAGGACGAGCGCGCCATGGTCGGACTCGTCCGTGATTTCGTCAACCGTGACGTCAGGCCGGTCGTGCGCGAGCTCGAGCACGACAACAGCTACCCCGGCAAGCTCATCGAGCAGATGAAGCAGCTCGGCATCTTCGGCCTGGCCATCCCGGAGCCCTGGGGGGCCGCCCAGGTCAGCACGTCCTGCTACGCCATGATCACGGAGGAGCTGGCCCGCGGGTGGATGAGCCTGGCCGGGGCCATGGGCGGTCATACCGTGGTCGCCAAGCTGCTGCTGACCTACGGGACCAAGGAACAGAAAAACGCCTACCTGCCGCGGATGGCCACCGGCGAGCTGCGGGCGACGATGGCGCTGACCGAGCCGGGCGGCGGATCCGACCTGCAGGCGATCCGGACTACGGCCCGCCGGGACGGGGGTTCGTATGTCATCAGCGGGTCCAAGACCTGGATCACCAACGCTCGCCGGTCGGGATTGGTCGCACTGCTGTGCAAGACCGATCCCGCAGCCCGGCCCGCGCACGCCGGGATCAGCATCATCCTGGCCGAGCCGGGCCCGGGTTTCACGGTATCGCGTGACCTGCCCAAACTCGGCTACAAGGGCGTCGAGAGCTGTGAGCTCAGCTTCGACGACTTCCGGGTCCCCGGCACGGCGCTGCTCGGCGAGCGTGAAGGCGAGGGCTTCGCCCAGATGATGCGCGGCCTGGAAATCGGCCGGATCCAGGTGGCGTCCCGGGCCCTCGGGGTGGGCCAGGCGGCGCTGGATGACTCACTGCGATACGCCCAGCAGCGGGAGTCGTTCGGCCAGCCAATCTGGAAGCACCAGTCCATCGGCAACTACCTGGCCGACATGGCGACCAAGCTCACCGCGGCGCGCCAGCTCATCCTGTACGCCGCGCGGTGCTACGACTCGGGACGCCGGGCGGACATGGAGGCCGGCATGGCCAAGCTCTTCGCCTCGGAGGCCGCGATGGAGATCGCGCTGGACGCGGTGCGCATCCACGGCGGCTACGGCTACTCGACCGAATTCGACGTGGAACGCTACTTCCGCGACGCGCCGCTGATGATCGTCGGGGAAGGCACCAACGAGATCCAGCGCAACATCATCGCCCGCCAGCTCATCCAGCGTTACCCGGCCGGCTCGTGACCGGCGCGGAGGCCGGGCTGCCGCTGGCCGGGCTGCCGCTGGCCGGGCTGGTGGTGGTGGCGCTTGAGCAGGCGGTGGCGGCCCCGTTCGCCACCCGGCAGCTCGCCGACCTCGGCGCCCGTGTCATCAAGGTGGAGCGGCCCGGCGGCGACTTCGCCCGCGGCTATGACCGGACGGTGCTCGGCCAGGCCAGCTACTTCGTCTGGCTGAACCGGGGCAAGGAATCGGTGGAGCTTGACGTCAAGACCCCAGCCGGCCAGGCGGCGCTGGCCGCGCTGCTGTCCCGGGCCGACATCTTCGTGCAGAATCTCGCCCCGGGTGCGGCCGAACGGCTCGGACTCGGCGCCGGCCAGCTCCGGGCCCGTCATCCGCGGCTTATCTGCTGCTCGGTCTCCGGCTACGGGCCAGACGGGCCCTACGCCCGCAAAAAGGCCTATGACCTGCTGGTGCAGTGTGAGGCCGGGCTGCTTTCCGTCACCGGCACCCCGGAGGCTCCGTGCAAGGCCGGGATCTCGGTGGCCGACATCGCGGCCGGCATGTACGCCTACAGCGGGATGCTGACCGCGCTGTACGAGCGGGAGCGCACCGGCCACGGCTCGAGCTTCGAGGTGTCCCTGCTGGACGCGCTGGGCGAGTGGATGAGCCAGCCGCTGTACTACACGGTCTACGGCGAGCAGGACGTCCGGCGCACCGGGGCCCGGCACGCGTCCATCTCACCGTACGGTCCCTACCTGAGCGGGCAGGTGTTCCTGGGACTGCAGAACGACCGCGAGTGGGCCGTGCTCTGCGAGCAGGTCCTTGGCCGGCCCGACCTGATCACCGACGAGCGGTTCGCCACCAACCCCGACCGGGTGGCCCACGACGACGAGCTGACGCCGATCATCGAGGCCGCGCTCGGCGACATGGCGCCCGAGCAGGTGGTGGCCCGGCTGGACGCGGCCGGCATCGCCAGCGCCCGGTTGCGCACGCCCGCGGAGTTCGCGGCGCACCCGCAGCTCGCGGCCCGGGACCGGTGGCGTGAGGTGGCCACCCCGGCCGGCCCGGTACGGGCGCTGCTCCCGCCGGTGACCGTGCCCGGCCGCGAGGCCGCCATGGGCGCCGTCCCCGCGCTCGGTCAGCACACCGACGCCGTCCTGTCCGAATTCGAGACCCCCCTCGCCAGCGGCGGCCAGGAGGCACATCATGGTGCCAGAGGCCCTGGGAACCGGAGGAAGCCGAGTGGACGCTGACGGCGCAGGCACTCTCACCGGGCTCGCCACCGAGGAACGGCTGCGCGCCGGCGATCTCATCGCGGAGCTGAACGCACGGGCTCGCAGGATCGGGCTGAACACCAC
Organism: Streptosporangiaceae bacterium; assembly: GCA_050010815.1. Classification (GTDB taxonomy): domain Bacteria; phylum Actinomycetota; class Actinomycetes; order Streptosporangiales; family Streptosporangiaceae; genus Palsa-504. Next base: position 6,150 of record JBEKKH010000190.1, read on the forward strand.
CGACTGGCCGGGACTGACGATGTACCGGTTCGAGGCTCCCGTTATCCCGCAGTGGAGCGAGGTCCATGCGCCCGCCGGGCGCGAGCAGCTGAGCGCGATCGGGTTTTCCTTCGCCGCCAGTGACGAGAGGATGTCATGACAGACACAGCAACGAGCGTCGACCAGCCGCGCTACCAGCTCGTCATCGACGGGCAGCGGGTAGAGGCGGCCTCCGGGCAGCGGTACGACAGCGTCGACCCGTACCTCGGCGCGCCCTGGTCCTCGGCGGCCGACGGCGGCGGCGCCGACGTCGACGCCGCGGTGGCGGCCGCGCGCCGCGCGCTGACCGGGCCGTGGGGTCAGCTGACCGGGTTCGGGCGGGCCGCCCTGATGCGACGGCTCGGCGACCTGATCGCCCGGGACGCGGACCGGCTGGCCGAGATCGAGACCCGCGACACCGGCAAGCTGCTCCGCGAGATGCGCGGGCAGCTGGGCACCATCCCGGAGTGGTTCTATTACTTCTCCGGGCTGGCCGACAAGCTCGAGGGCACCACCGTCCCGGTCGACAAGCCGAACTTCCTCGTCTACACCCGGCGCGAGCCGGCCGGGGTGGTCGCGGCGATCGTGCCGTGGAACTCCCCGCTGCTGCTGCTGACCTGGAAGCTCGCACCGGCCCTGGCCGCGGGCTGCACGATGGTGGCCAAACCGAGCGACTACTCCCCCGCCTCGGCGGTCGAGCTGGCCGCGCTGATGGAGGAGGCCGGGTTCCCGCCGGGCGTGTTCAACGTCGTCACCGGCTTCGGGCCCGCGGTCGGCAAGGCCCTGGCCGCGCACCCGGACGTGGACAAGGTCGCGTTCACCGGCTCGACCGCCGTCGGCGCGCAGGTCGCCGCGGCGGCCGCGGCGAACATCACCGGGGTGCTGCTCGAGCTCGGCGGCAAGTCCGCGCACCTGGTCTTCGACGACGCCGACCTCGACGCGGCCTGCAACGGCGTGCTGGCCGGCGTGTTCGCCGCCACCGGCCAGACCTGCATGGCCGGCTCACGGCTGCTGGTGGCCCGGTCCGTGCACGACGCGCTGGTGGACAAGATCACCGGACGGGCCCGGGCGATCCGGCTCGGCGACCCGCGGGCGGCCGACACCGAGATGGGCCCGGTGGCGACCGAGCCCCAGTACCGCAAGGTGCTCTCGTTCCTGGAGTCGGCGGCCGGCGAGGGCGCGACCATCGCGGCCGGCGGCCACGCGGACGAGGCGCTCGGCGGCTTCTTCGTCCAGCCCACCGTGCTGACCGGCGTCAAGCCGACCATGACGGTGGCGTGCGAGGAGGTCTTCGGCCCGGTGCTCTCCGTGATCGGATTCGACACCGAGGACGAGGCCATCGCGCTGGCCAACGACAGCCGCTACGGGCTGGCCGGCGCCGTCTGGACCAAGGACATCCACCGCGGCCACCGGGTCGCCCACGCCCTGCGCACCGGCACGGTATGGATCAACGCCTACCGGGTGGTGGGACCGGACGTCCCGTTCGGCGGGTACGGGCTGTCCGGGCTCGGCCGCGAAAACGGCATCGACGCGGTCCACGAGTACACCCAGACCAAGGCCATCTGGGTAGAACTCACCGGCGGCACCCGCGACCCCTTCACCCTCGGCTGAGCGAGGCCGCGATCGGGCACGGGTAAGCCTGGCACGCACCAAGGACCGTTCGGAAGAAAACCGCGCGGGGTTTAATTTGTGCGCCCAAGAGGTCCGAGCCGTTGGGTGTTCAGCCGTTCGGGATGATTCGCAGGAACGTCGTCGGCTCGCCGGAATGGTAACGCTTCTCCTGGCTGAGCCGCAGTGCGATAGGCCCGCCCTGGAAGCCGTGGGAATAGACCATGGGATCAGCTTCCCTCACGCCGCCGATGGCGAGTACCACGACGTGGGTTCCCGTTCCCCCGCCGAATACGCAGAGGTCCCCGCGCCAGGTCTCGTCGAACGGGATATGCGGCAGGTGCGAGAGCATGGTGCCCGTGTAGCCGGTGCCATTGTAATTCAGGCCGTTGGGGTCGGGCATCTCGCTCCACTCGGCCATCATGGTGACGAAGCCGGAGCAGTCGGTGGTGATGCTACTGCCGGTGCGAGCCGGAAGCCGGGGGATCGGCCGGACCTCGGCGTAATTCCAGTGCGCCTTATCGCTTACCGCCCAGGAGCAGTTGTCCACCATGGCCTGGCGGTACTGCATCGTGGTCGTCATGCGGCGGCCCTGCGGGGGCAGCTGGCCGTCGACAGCGGTGGCGGCGGTGGCAAGTCGAAGATCCTTGTGCGCGTGAGCGCTGCTACGCCTGTCATGACCATCTCCCTTGTGCGGTGCTGACCGGTGCCCGGGTCCTCGCTCCCCCGCCAGGCGGGTGAGGTGAGGTGAGGTGAGGTGAGGTGCCACATATACGGAGAACAGGCGACACGGCCTGATACGTCGACGGGCTCTGCTGGGTTGGCAGTAGGTCAGGTCAGCTCAGCTCAGCTCAGACCGCCGACGCTGGTGCCGCTGGCCGGCCGTAGGTGACGGCCTCGCGCACCTCCGGGGGCAAAGACTGGACGAGTTGCGCGTCGGGCTGAGCGCCGAGCGAGTCGTTGATGGTAGAAAACGCCAGGCGAAGGGCCACAAAGGCGGTGATGGCAAAGATCTGCCCGTCGTCTAGCCCGGTATCGCGGAGCGCCTGGATGTCGGCCGGCGTCGTCGCGTTCGGGTCCCTGGCGACCTTGCGAGCCCACACCGCCATGGCCCTCTCCTGGTCCGTCAGCCCGGCGTCACTGCCCGTCAGAACCCCGGTCGCGACCGCGGGGTCCGACGCCTGGGCCAGCTTCCCGCCCCACGCCAGCGAGCAGTACGAGTCACCCAGGGCCGAGGCGGCGGCGGTCACCAGGATCCCGCGCTGGCGGAAGGTCAGACCGCTTGGCCTGAAGGCCTCAGACATCGCCCCGAACAACTGCTTCAGGGTATCTGGCTGGTGCGCCCACAGCCGGGACACGTTCCATACGTAGCCGCCGTCCGCGAGGTCTTCGTCGTAGAGCGCCTGCACGGGGGCGGACACCGGGGGTTCTTCGAGAAAGCTTCCGGTCATGCGCGTTCGGCTCCTTCGGTTTTACGGGCCAGGTAGCCCACGACGTTGATCTCGGCCCGCAGCGGCAAGCCGTCGCGCAGCTGTCCCTGAGCCTGCTCCACGCCCGCGCGATGGAACTCAGCCTCGCCGACGTTCTGGATGGCCTCATAAGCCGGCCCGGTAGAGGTACCAGTTTGCGTCAGTGGGTTTGTCCCAGGCAAGCACGGACGCTGCCCCGCGCGCCGAAGTGGCCGACCTGTGCTCGCGTCGCACCTGTCCCGGCTGCCTCAGCTGAAGCCGTTCGCGCCCTCGTCATCGGCATTTTGCGTGGTGGATCCGGGCTTGGCGGTGGATCGGGGGTACTGGGATGCACCAGATCCACCACGCAGCCCGGATCCACCACAATCATTCCTCGGCTCGCCGCATCGTAGGTTACGGACGTGGTGTCACGTCACACGGGCACCGGGGAGGCGCCCGGCTTGCTCGCTGGGCGGCGGCTAGCTTGCTGCCGCGGCGGCTAACGGGCGATTTGACGCGATCTGGCGGGGTCGCTAGCGTCGGTCGGTGTGAAGGCTGCCGTCGGGATCGTGGCTACCCCGGCCGAGCTGGAAGCGCTCGTCGCGTCAGTCGCCGGCCTGTTCCGTGAGGATGCGGGCCGGCACGATTCCCTGACCGACACCGGCTGGCCCGCGCGCGAGGGCACCGGCTACTACTCCGCCCTGATGGGCGATCAGGCCTGCCTGCTCCTGCTGGCCCGCGACGGCGACCAGGTCATCGGCCACCTAGTCGGGAAGATCAGCGCGCCGGGCCCGGTGCGGACCGCGGCCGTCGCCGTGCTTGAGAGCATGCGGGTGGCCCCGGATTCCCGCAGTGCGGGCGTCGGCAGCCTGCTCGTCCAGCACTTCTTGGCCTGGGCCCGCGAACGCGGGGCACGGCAGGCCAACGTCACCGCCTACGCGGCCAACCACGCCGCGCAGCGCTTCTACGAACGGCATGGCTTCGCGCCCGCGAGCGTTACCTCACGGATCCCCCTGTAGCTCCGAGCTCTCACCGAGCCTTAGTCTTCAAGCCCGAGATAGGACTTCCGGACCTCGGGCAGACCAAGGACCTCAGTGGGCGTGCCGATGCCGAGCTGCCGCCCGAAGCTCATGGCGAGCAACCGATCGCAGACGTCAGCGATGAACGCGATGTCATGGTCGACGATGACCGTGGTCAGTCCGCGCGAACGCAGATCGCCCACCACCGACCGCGTCCCGAAGGGCGTGTCCCGCAGACCACGCTGTGGTGGGTCAGTGGCGACGAATACCTGGGCCGGATATCGATCCGCCACCGGCTCACGGCCACCTCCGGGAGATCGGCGGCCACATCGGCTACAACATCCGGCCGTCGGCCCGGAGCGCGGGCACGCCACCGCCATGCTTGCCGCCGCGCTCCCCGTCGCCCGGTCGCTCGGCATTACCCGGGCCCTGCTCACCAGCGATGAGGACAACCTCGCGTCCCGCAAGGTGATCGAGGCTAACGGCGGCGTGCTCGAGGACAAGAGCAGCGGCAAGGTCCGCTATTGGGTACCGGCGTCGTGATGGCCTGAATTCGTGCTCCAGTCACCCGGCAGAGGTGAATCACGCCATGAATGCGCATCAGATCGCGGCGCAGGAAACGGTTTGACCGTTTCCTGCGGACGGTCAAGACTGCCGTCATGACCAGCCGCATCTCGCACACGTCATTCGACGCTATCAACGCATACGAACAGTCGGTCTTCTGGTCGCAGGTCCTGGACTTCGCGGAAGATCCCGATGACCCCAATAAGCCCGGGCATGAGGAATGCCTGATCACCTCGCGGGACCGGAGCCAGCTTGTGCTGTTCATTACGGTCCCCGAAGGCAAGAAGGTAAAGAACCGGGTGCACCTCGACCTGCGCCCGGTGGACCGCACTCGCGAGCAGGAGGTGGCACGGATCCTCGCACTGGGTGCGTCACAGCTCGCCGACCACCGGCGCCCCGATGGCAGCGGCTGGATCACGCTCGCCGATCCCGAGGGCAATGAGTTCTGCATCCTGCCTAAGGACCCGGCTGGGTCTGGCGCCACCACCTGACGACGAGCGCCGGCCAAGGTGGCCCTGCCCGCGGGTCTGGGATCCGACGCTGACAGCTGATCCGTGGAGCTGGCTCAGGGACCAGTTCGCTCAGCCGGGCCGGTGCCGGGCTATGCGCGGCCGCGTGTGCTCTCGCGGCCACGGATTACGGCTGCGGGCTCTGGGGGGACGGCGTGTGCCGCTGATCGGGGACAATGTGATCCCGGTGGTGCAGGGCCAGGCCGCGGGCATAGCGGCGGGCAACGTCGGACATCGGCGGGCCGTTATCGCTGGCGGCCACACCGAAGACCGTGCCCGGGTAGTCCAGCGGCCCCATGATGGCGCGGATGCGGTCCCAGTCTCCCGGTGCCACCAGCTCGGCGGGCTGCCCGCCGGCGAACCAGCCCATCGGCACCGCCACCCC
>JBEKKH010000191.1:0-12718 GCA_050010815.1 Streptosporangiaceae bacterium
CCGGAAAGAAACAACGGCGAAGCGGCAGTGCTCGCCTGGGTAAGCGTTAACGGCGGCATAGCGATTATTGACGAGGCCGCGGCCCGCGCTATCGGTGACCGGGAAAGCCTGCAGGTCCGCGGGACACCGTGGCTGCTGATCCGGAGTTTTAAGACCCGAGCGCTTGATCGCGCCACAGTCGAGGCGACCGTGGACGACCTCATCGGCACTGGGATGCGCCTGCCGTTCAGCACCGGCTCGGGTCTCTTCGCATGGGCCTACGAAGCTGGAATCCTCCCGTAGCGCGTGAGCCGACCGCCTAGTCCGTATACCGTCAACGACGCACCGGACGGAAATGGCCGATCTGGAAGATGATCTCCCGATGTACAGATAGGGCGGGCAGCACCTAACAAGCACGGACGCCATCCTCAGGCAGAGAGTTTCCACTGAGAGGAACGCAACCTGCGGCCTTCTGACCAGCAACAACAAGGCAAAGCCGCAGGTGGCTGGCTCTCACTACGGCTCTCGCCGCTAGACACAATTTCGAAAAATGTCGTGGGCCGTACAAGATTTGAACTTGTGACCTCTTCCGTGTCAGGGAAGCGCTCTCCCGCTGAGCTAACGGCCCTAGAACCTCGCCGAGATGCTACCAGAGCCGGACCCTCTCGCGCTCCGCCGCCACCACCCTCCGCCGCCGCGCCGCACCACGCGCGGACAAGCCGGGCTCCGAGCGAACGAGGCCAGGGGGACACGGACGGCTCGTCGTCGGCGTCAGGCCCGAGCACCTGTCGACTGGCGAGGACGACCTCACCCTGAAGGTCATGCTGGTCGAGGGCCCGGGCAGCGACTCCTATATGCACGGGCACCCAGCTGATGACCATGACAGCAACCTCATTGTGCGGTCCGGCCGCGACCAGCCCGGCCCGGGAAGGTGGTCAAGACCGGCGTGAACACCACCCAGACGCGGCCAGCGGCCAGCGGCCTGCGGCTCGGCGACTAAAGATTGAATCTTTTATGCCGAACGAACCGTGGTGATCTAGGCGGGAGTCAGCACAGTCGCTTCGTCCGCCAGCGCCGCGCGGGCCAGGTGCTCCAGGGCATGGTCGAGCGCGGCTGGGTTGTCGCCGCCAACCGGAGCCAGCCGTTCGGCGACCCAAACCTTGAGCTGGCGCACCAACTTGCTGGACTCCTCGGCGCCGGCCTTGGTCAGGGTGAGGCTGTCGTATGGGCCGTCCAGGTAACCAGCCGTGATCGCATGGTCGAAGGCCGGGACCAGGACGGCCGTGGGAACCCGGGCGCGGCTGGCGATGGCCGCCAGCGTCGTCGGCAGGCCCAGGTCATGCCGGAGCCGGACCTGCCCGACACACCAGCCGTCGGCTTCGGTCAGTGTCGAACCCGCCGCGGCTCTCAGCGCGGGCAGGTGATCGCGGCCTTCGCGTTGCAGCAGGCGGCCCAGAGAGCGTTCAAGCTGTTGCATCGAGTCCGAGTCGGGCATCCCGAACCCGCCCCCCATGTCGCCGGTCTCAGCCCGTGGTGCCTCCCGCAGCGGCACCTCCTTGAGAAAGAGCGAGACCACGAAGGCCAGCCCCGCCACCGGCACCGCCCACAAGAACACCACGTGCAGGGTGCTCGAGTAGGCCTCGACGATCAGGCGGATCGCGGAGGATGGATGGCGATGCAGCGTCTCCGGGGTCGTGATGGCCTTCGGGTTCACGCCAGGCGAGGCCGTCAGGGCTGAGTGCAGCCGCGACGTCAGCCCGTTGGAGTAGATCGCGCCGAACACCGCGGCGCCGAACGAACTGCCGAGCGTGCGGAAGAAAGTCACCGCCGAGGTCGCGACGCCCCAGCTTGCCCGCCAGCACGGTCGCGATCGTGTCGGTCAGGATGTACGAGGTGACAACCCAGGACACGTGGCCAGCCCCGCCGAGGTCCCCGACGATGGTCGGCAGCGCGGTCGACACCACCGTCTGATCCAGCGCGGACACCAGGATCCCGAGCAGGATCGTCACGAAAATCAGGTTGATCGCCCGCCTGGTTAGCTCCTTCGGGCGGCCTGGCGCGGCGACAGTCGTCATCGAGAGATGATCTCACGGGCACCCGGAACGGTGATTGGATAGGCCCGTGACCAGGTACCTGAAGGCCGAGGTCGCGGTGGCAGCCCAGTGCGAACTGGCCGAAGGGCCGGTCTGGGACGCCCGCCGGGGCCTGCTCCGCTGGGTGGACATTCTTCCCGGCCACGTGCACGCGCTCGATCCGGCCACCGGCGTGCATACCTGGTTCGACGCTGGCGATCCGGTTGGCGCCGTCGGACTGACCCTCGCTGGCGGGCTGGTCCTCGCGCTGGCCGACCGATTTGTCCTGGCTGAGCACGACGGCCAGCACGCCACCCGGCTGGGCGACTTCACCGTCGACCGGTCCGTTTTCCGGTTCAACGACGGCAAGCCTGACCCGTGGGGGAATTTCTGCGCGGGCACCTGCACCTGGCAGCCTGGCGGCCCGCCGTGCGGCTTGTACCGGCTCGGACCGCACGGCGTGGTCGGCGAGATCGTTGGGGACGTCGGCCTGTCCAACGGTCTGGACTGGTCCGATGACCACACGGCGTTCTACTTCGCGGACAGCGCCACCGGGGGTGTGGACGTCTTCGACACCGATCCCGAGACCGGCGCGCTGGGCGCCCGCCGTCGTTCCGTAACGGTCGGCGGCGTGCCCGACGGCCTGACCCTGGACGCGGAAGGCGCTCTCTGGGTCGCCGTCTGGGATGCGGCCGAGCTGCGTCGTTACGCCCCGGAGGGCCGGCTCGACACCGTCGTCAGACTCCCGGTCAGCCAGGTCACCTCGGCCGCGTTCGGCGGCCCCGACCTCGGCACGCTGTACATCACCACCGCCCGGGAGAACCTCACCCGCCTCGACCGGCGCGAGCAGCCGCATGCCGGCGACATCTTCGCCTGCACCCCCGGGGTCACCGGCCGCCCGCCTTTCCTGTTCGCAGCCTGACCGGGGGCTCCGGGTACCGTGGTCCTCGTGCCGCGCGTGTTGTGGTGGGGCGTGATGTCGTCGGCCGGGTCGCCTGCTCTGCTCGTGACCGGGTCGACGGTTGCGGCCGGGCTGCAGCCGCGCCCTTTCGATCCGGTGGCCGACACCATCAGTTCCCTCGCGGCGGTGGGCGCCGCGGACCGGTGGGTGATGACCTGGGCGCTGGTCGGGGTGGGAGTGTGTTATTTCGTCACCGGGCTGGCGCTCAAGCCGGCGGCTCTGGCCGGGCGCTTGATCCTGATGGCGGTCGGGGTGGCCACGGTGCTGGTCGCGCTGAACCCCGAGCAGGCCGGGCACGGAGGCTCCTTGCCGCACACAGTCTGGGCCGCGACCGGCTTCATCATCATGGCCGCCTGGCCGGTCGCGGGCCACGTCCGCGGGCCCGGGGTGCCGTACGGGCTGCGACCCGCGGTGGCGGTCAGCGCCACCGCGGTGATGCTCGGCCTGCTCGCGTGGTTCGGCGTGGAGCTGATCTCGGCGGGCCACCAGATTGGCCTGGCCGAGCGGGCGCTGGCCGGCACCCAGGCCCTGTGGCCCCTAGCCGTGGTCCTGACGGCGAAAACCTCATGAGGGGACCGGTTACCATCGCGTTCTGTGGAACCTCAACCGCTGGCGCCTTCGCTCGCCGCGCTCCTGGACAGCTACCAACCCGAGAACGACGACGAGGCCGCTGACGTCATACGTCTGCGTGCGCTGGTGGCGGCCACGGGCGACCCGTGGCGGCGCGATCTTCCGTTGCACGTCACCGCGTCCGCGCTGATCGCGCACCCGCCTACCGCCCGGGTCCTGCTGCGCTGGCATCAGCGCCAGCAGGCCTGGCTCCAGGTCGGCGGTCATGGTGACCCGGGGGAGAGCGACCTGCTCGCCATCACCCTGCGCGAAGCGCAAGAAGAAACCGGCCTGCCGGACCTGGAGCCGTGGCCGGACGCCGAGATCCGGCAGATAGCCATCGTCAGCGTCCCGGCCGGCAAGGGAGAGCCCGCACACGAGCACGCCGACATCAGGCTCTTCATGGCCACCAGCCTCCCGGAAGCGGCCCGCCCCGAGAACCCGGATGCCCTCCTCCGCTGGCTCTCCCTGCCCGACGCCCGCGAAGCCGCCTCCGAGCCGAGCGTCCGGGAGACCCTGACCCGGATGGAGCGACTACTGGCCTAACCCGCACTGCCGCCATCAAATTCGGCCGGCACGGCTCAGACCGGCTCGCCCTCGCCCTCGTCCATCGCCAGGAACTCTTCCATCGCAGCGCCCATCGACAGATCACCGGGCTGGAGGCCGTCGCCACCCATTCCTGGCGGGCTGTCCGGGTTGATCTTGACGAATGGCGGCAGCTGCGGCTCAGACCATACGACGTCCTTGCGCTTGCCCGTGACCCAGCGCTTAATCCTGACCATGCTCTTCTACTTACCCACAACGCCATTAATAACCGCTGCGAGGCCCGCTGCCTGGTGCCATTTCCGGATCGATGTGCGGACTGGCCGCGTCGGGTTGCGGCGCCTGGATGTCGTGGCGGGTGACGGCGAGATAGCCCACCAGCACGGCGACCAGAATCGCCGCGACCACCGCCGTCGGGCCGTCACCGAAGTTGGCGCCGCTGGTCGAGTGCGGCTTGCTGAAGTAATCGGCGAACGACGCGCCGAGAGGCCTGGTCACCACGTACGCGAACCAGAAGGCCGCGATCGAGCCGAGGCTGAAGCGCGACCAAGCCACGGCGGGAATCAAGATAATAATGCCGAACATGATTCCCGACGCCAGGTAACCCAGCCCCAGAGCGGTGGCGGTGAAGTCGCCCAGGGCGGTACCGAGCGCGAAGGTGACGAACACCGTGACCCAGTAATAGCTTTCCCGCCGCCGCGTGGTGATGCTGTGAATCGACAGTGTGCCCTCGCTGCGCTGCCACCGCCAGAAGACCAGGGCCAGCACCACGGCCCAGAAAGCCGTGGTGCCCGCGTAGGGGATGCCGATGGCGAGATGCATGGTGTCAGACACGCCAGTGCCGAAGGTCGCGATGGCGTAGGCCAGGAACCAGTAGGCCGCTGCGACGTAGCGGCGGGTCCGGAACTGCCATATCAGGGCCACGACCAGAAAAAGGGTCTCGATCGCAGCGCCGGTCACCTTGCTGCCCAGGGCCAGGTAGTCCGACGCCGCTTCGCCCCCGGCGGTCGTCAGGATCTTGACGACCCAGAACAAGAATGTGATCTCGGGCACCTTGGCCGCAAGCGGCTCGGCGAAGAAGGACCCGCCGATCCCGCGGCCCCGGCGGTCGGTCTCGAGACTCACAGTCTGGGTTCGGCGTAGCTGTCAGGGCCCGTGTTGTCGGGGCCAGTCACGGGCCGCCCCGCACGATGGTGCGGGCGCACGGCCGCCTTAACCGGGGCGATGTGCACGAGGCAATTGTAGGTAACCAGGGCGATGGCCAGATGCATGAGCATGAGCACCGCGACCGCGCGGCCCGACTGGCCCAGGTCCAGGATGTACAGGTCCGGGAGCCAAAGCACCAGCGTGACCAGTACCGCCAGCCGGAAGAACAACCAGCGCGGCGCGGAGCTCATGCGGGTCACGACCGGCCACGCCACGCAGGCGATCACCACGCCGATGATCGTCAGCTTGGCGTAATCGGAAAACCGGAAGTGGACGTAACCCTTGGTTGACGGGAAGACCGCCTCGCCCGCCACGACCAATATCGCGTCGGCCGCCAGCGACCCCGCCACCGCGACGACGAGCGCCGCCAGCACACGCAGCGCGGAGGGCTGCTGGTGAGCCGAAGAGTCAAAATCGACCCGGACCAGCTTGAGTATGCGATTCAGCCACGGCGGCAGGCCAGCAGGCAAAGTCCCCTCCATCGTCAGGCGACGCTAGCTAAGGTATGCCGCACCGACCCGCGAGCGGGATAGCCGAGGGGACGAAATCTGCCGGTCCCTTCTCATCCTCAGGTCGGACGTGGTCCGCTGAGCTGAGCTCCCACCTGCGGCGATGGCCAGGCCGGTGGCCGTGGTGAAAAGACGGGAAGCGGTACGCTGCCGGTAAGTCACCCGCGAAGGACGCACATTGGGCACTATGACCGAGCTTTCTGCCTGGCCGAAGCGGGCCGCGGCGGCGACCGTACGCCTGCGATCCGCGCGGCCCGAGCCCGAGCTGGGCCAGCCGACGCCGGATGAGATCACTCGCGGCCTGTTCTCCAGCGGTCGCCGCCTCGCGCGGACCCACCCGCTGGCGACCGATGCGCTGGTGGCGGCGGTGCTCCTGGCCCTGTCCTCGGTTTGGCTGGCGGGGTCGGCGTTCGCCAGCCCGCGCGCTGCCATCTTCCAGACGGTGCTGATCGCCATGATCGCCGCTCGCCGCATCTGGCCCGCCGCCGTGTTCCTCGCGGCCAGCGCCGTCGCGCTCGCCCAGTGGCTGGTCGGCTTCCCGCTGCTGGGTGACGCGTCGCTGCTGGTCGCGCTCTACACGGTAGCGGCCCACCAGTCACGGCTCCGCGCGCTGCTCGCCGCAGGCCTGCTCGAGGCCGGCGCGGTCATGGCGGCCTTCAAGTGGGAGCCGGCCGGAACGCCGGAACGATCGCTGATCTTCCTCACCGCTACCGTGATCGCCGCGCTGTTCACCGGCCTGACCGCGGCCTCGGGGAGCAGGTACCTGGCCTGGATGGACGAGCGCGCCCGCAGGCTCGAGACCGAGCGGGACCAGCAGGCCGCGATCGCGGCGTCCGCCGAGCGGACCCGGATCGCCCGGGAGCTCCACGACATCGTGTCGCACAGCCTGTCCGTGGTCATCACGCTGGCCGACGCCGCGGCCATCGTGGGCCGTGCCCACCCTGATCAGGGGACGGAGGCGATGACCGAGGTCTCCGAGGTTGGCCGGCGCGCCCTGGCCGATATGCGGGCGATGCTTGGCGTGCTGCGGACCGACGAGCCGCCGTCCGGACTGGCTCCGCAACCCGGTGTCGCCGAACTTGGGGCACTCGTCGACCGAGTCCGTGCCACCGGCCTGTCTGCGGCCCTCGTCGTCGAAGGCACGCCGTTCTCGCTCGGTGACACCGCCGAGCTGACCGTTTACCGCATCGTGCAGGAGGCGCTGACCAACACACTCAGGCACGCCACCGCCGACCACGCGCAGGTCACCATCGCCTACGCCGATCCCGAGGTGACCGTGCGAGTGACCGACGACGGCCCCGGGGCGGCCCAAGCCCAAGCCCCAGACCAGGGTCACGGCCACGGCCAGGGCCAGGGCCACGGCCTGCACGGCATGCGGGAACGGGTGGCCCTGCACCAGGGCACCCTGCGGGCCGGCCCCGCCGCCGGCGAAGGCTGGCTCGTCGAGGCGACCTTCCGCCCGGAACAGCTGACCTCGTGAGCGAGCCACCCACATGAGCATTTCCGTGCTGCTGACCGATGACCAGGCGTTGCTGCGCCGCGGCTTCCGCATGATCCTCGAGGCCGAGGGCGACATCACGGTCGTCGCGGAAGCGGGCAACGGCGAGGAAGCCGTCGATCTGGCCCGCCGTCATCTGCCTGACGTGGTGCTGATGGATATCCGGATGCCGGGCACCGACGGCATCGAGGCGACCAGGCGCATCGTTGCCGCCAATGTCCGGGTCCGGGTGCTGGTGCTGACGACGTTCGACCTCGACGAGTATGCCTTCGGCGCGCTGCGCGCCGGTGCCAGCGGCTTCTTGCTGAAGGACGTGCGCCCGGGCGATCTCGTCGCCGCCATCAGGACGGTCGCAGCGGGGGATGCGGTTATCTCACCCCGGGTGACCCGTCGCCTGCTGGAGGAGTACGCCCAGGTGCTCCCCCTGTCCGTCAGCCAGCAGGCCGAACGCTACCCGCAGCTGGCTACGCTGACCGAGCGCGAGCGTGAGGTGCTGATCGCGGTGGCCAAGGGCCTGTCCAACGCCGAGATCGCGGCCGCCTTGTACGTTTCGGAGGCGACCGTGAAGTCCCACGTGGGCCGGATTCTGGCCAAGCTTGGCCTGCGCGACCGGGTCCAGGTCGTAGTGCTCGCCTACGAAGCCGGCCTCATTCACCCCGGCGTGCGCTAGCTAGCCGCTGAATCAGGGTCTATTGAAGAGGCGGAGACGGGAATCGAACCCGTGTACAGGGCTTTGCAGGCCCTTGCCTAAGCCACTCGGCCACTCCGCCGCAAGGGCAAACAGGACCCTCGAGAGCGGACGACGGGATTCGAACCCGCGACCCTCACCTTGGCAAGGTGATGCTCTACCAACTGAGCCACGTCCGCACGCACCTGGGTGCGAAGAGAACTGTAGCCGATCCCGCCGCTCCTGCAAACTCGGCGGCCGCTGCTCGGGGAGAAATCTTCCGGCCGAACGGACCGTGGCGGCAGCCCGGGGCCTAGCTTCGACGTCACCGGGAGGGTTATGACCATCACAGGTCCGCGAGCATGGGAGGCTTCGGTCATGCGAGAAGTGGTGGTGGACGGGACCGCGCTGACGATTGACGACGTCGTGGCCGTCGCGCACGGACAGGCGCAGGCCCGCCTGGGCGCGGACGTGCCCAGGCGGATGGAAACAAGCCGCTCGGTCGTGCTGAAGGCGCTCAGCGGCGACGCGCCGGTATACGGGGTGAACACCGGGTTCGGTGCGCTGGCCGATACACCGGTGGGGGAGGACGACCTGGCCGCGCTGCAGGGCGCGATCGTGCGTTCGCACGCAGCCGGGATCGGCGCGCCCCTGGACCGAGAGGCGGTGCGCGCGATCCTCCTGCTGCGGGCCAGGACGCTCGCGGCGGGGTATTCCGGAGTGCGGGCGGAGCTGCCCGCCAGGCTGCTCGAGTTGCTCGCGCGTGACCTGCTGCCGGTCATCCCCGGCAAAGGCTCGGTGGGGGCCTCGGGCGACCTGGCGCAGCTCGCGCACCTGGCCCAGCCGCTGATCGGGGAGGGGCGGCTGCGCGGCCCCGGTGACCCCCCATCCGGGCGGTCGGCCGCCGAGGTGCTGCGTGAGCATGGGCTAGAGCCGCTGACGCTGGCCCCCAAGGAGGGGCTGTCGCTGGTCAACGGGACCGAGCCGATGCAGGCGCTGCTGGCCTTCTCGATACACGACGCCGCGATGCTGGTGCAGGCCGCGGACGTGGCCTGCGCGCTGTCGGTCGAGGCGCTACTCGGCACCGACCGGCCCTACGACGAGCGAGTCCAGGTCATCAGGCCGCACCCGGGCCAGCTGGTCAGCGCGGCCAACCTGCGCCAGCTGCTCGCCGGGTCATCGCTACTCGCGAGCCACCGGGACAGCCGGCACGCGGTACAGGACGCGTACTGCCTGCGCTGTGCACCGCAGGTGCACGGCGCGGTCAGGGACGTGCTCAGCTTCGCCACGCAGGTGATCACCATCGAGCTGGGCGCGGTGGTCGACAATCCGGTCATCGTGCCCGACGGCGAAGTGATGACGACGGGCAACTTCCACGGCGAGCCGCTCGCCTTCGCCGCCGACATGCTGGCGATGGCCATCTCCGAGCTGGCCTCGATCAGCGAGCGGCGGGTCGACCGGATGCTTGATCCGGCCTTTTCCCGCGGCCTGCCGCCGTTCCTGGCGCCTGCGGCCGGAACCAACTCCGGCTTCATGCTGGCGCAGTACACCGCCGCGTCGCTCGTCAGCGAGAACAAGGTGCTTGCGCACCCGGCCAGCGTGGACACCATCCCGACCTCGGGCAAGCAGGAAGATCACGTGTCGATGGGCTGGACCTCGGTGCGCAAGCTGCGGGAGGTGGTGGCCAACGTCCGCGCCTGCCTGGCGGTCGAGATCTGCTGCGCCGCGCAGGGCATCGACCTGCGTGCGCCGGTGGCCAGCCCCAGCGCCCCGCTGCAGGCTGTGCACGCGCTCGTCCGCGTGTCGGTACCCCGGATGGATGTCGACCGCGAGGTGGCCGCCCAGCTCACCGCCGTGGACACGCTCATCCCCGAGATATGCCGCGTAGCCGCTGAAGGGTGCCCCTCGTTCCGGTAACCGCGGCGTTGGTTATGCGCTGCGGAGCAGGTCGTTTAGTTCGGTCTCGATATCGATGAAGTCGCTTTCCAGACCGGCCGGCACGATTTGGAAGGTGCGCTCAAGGAACGCCGACAGTGGCTGTGCTGGCGCTTCAAAGTGGGCCTGGCCAAATGGGGACGACAGCGCGATATTCAAGACCGTTCCGCTGACATCTGCCGATCCGATCACATCCAGATCATCCGATTGCGCGCAGGACGCCGCCGACGGCCATACCTGCACGTCACCCTCGCCGTGCCGGGACTTGATCCCGGCGGCGAGCAGGTCTCTGGCGAAGATCCACTCGACCGGCTCGTCGGTCCCGACGTGGAACGCCATGCGCACGGCGTAGGGATCGCTGCAGCTGTAGTGCAGGCTGGCCACAAGGGGGACAATCGTTTGCTGTGGGACCACGAGCCTCAGCCCGAGCTCGGCCGAGATCGTGGTGCCGTCGCTTCGGTTCATCGTCTACCCACCCCTACCTAGCCGGGTCCCGGAGCACCGGGGTCTGCCCATCTGACGCTGCCTGCTGTTGCCTGTGACGTGTACGGAGGGTGAAGTCTTCCCGATTCTCCCACATTCCGTTTTGCGCCTTTCGTACCGACCCGGGAGACGAACCGTGATCCTCGCCCTGACCTGGACAAATTCTGTTCAGCTCGGGGCTGGATGTTGAAGCAGTTTAGTGTTCCAGTGCCTCGATTGCATAGCCTATGACTTTGATCTCATCTACTTATCTACAACGTGTTTCTTCATAAATACTGAGGGTAATTTAAGACCTGCGGATGCGTACGTTTGCAAGCTTTGGCCATTACTTAGTGTGACCCTAGTTGGAGGCGCGGCCACGCTGCCTGGACCCTGCGGCCGCCGGGACAGGCGTGCCGGGGGCCGGGAAGATGCGCTACCCTAAGGAAGCGCCGGGATGACGGTCGCGGAGGTCACTGACCTTCGATGCGGTCCAGGACCGGCAGCGGGCGATTGGCTCAGCGGGAGAGCGCCTCGTTCACACCGAGGAGGTCACTGGTTCGATCCCAGTATCGCCCACCCAGCTCAGCGGCCGGTTCCGATCATCGGACCGGCCGTTTTTGATCTTGGTGCAGCAGCAAAGTGAAGCAGTCGCGTCGGATATCAGTTGCCCAGCCACTGACCGAGCTTGCGGAGCGCGTCGCGGGTGGCAGCCGAGGGCACCTCGGTGTAGATCTCCATCGTGACCGCGATCTTGCTGTGCCGCAGGATCTGCATGGCCACGCGGGAATGCACGTCCAGAGCGGCCAGCAGTGAGCCGCAGGTCTTGCGGGTGCCGTGCACGGTGATCTCGGGCACTTTTGCTTTAGCGATGCAGCCGCACAGCATTGGCAAATCCTGCCAAGTTTATTGAGCCATTGCCGGCCAGCTTCGGCACGTCAGAGGCGACAGGGCCGCGCTGTGCTTGGTGGCGCAGCTTGAACCATGCCTCCTGGGCGTCTTCAAACTTCTTGCGCTGCACGTACCTGCGGTAGGGCTCACCTGCGGGACTGGTGCACCAGACATAGCCCCGGTAGCCGTCCTTGACCGGGTAGATCGATCCTTCGCCGTTGTGGCGCGGTCAGGTGGCCGCCGTTGCGGGTGTCGTCGGTGATGGTGGCGCCGAGCATGGCGGCGATGTGGGCGACCTGGCCGCGTCCGCCGTCCTCGGTGTGATCGGTGTGGACACTGATGTCGGTGCCCGGTGATGAACTGCTCGCGGATGGCGGGCTGGGTGCTGTAGTACATGACGGTTCCCTTCGGGGTGATTAGGCGACGTGGGCGGTCGCCGGGGTGGTGGAGACAGGGGCCAGGAGGCCGGAGCTGCGGCGGGTCCAGGCGGCGTGGTCGGCCAGGGCGATGATCTGGTCATCGGACAGGTAGGCGGCCTTGATCTTGCGGGGGACGCCGCCTTCGGTGATCAGATAGGCGACACCGGGGTTGGTGTTGTCGATGTCGGTGGCGTCGAAGCCGGCCTCTGACCAGCCGTCGCCGAGGATGATGTTGCTGCTGCCCGTACTCGTGCAGCGGAACGCGGCCCGGTAGCCGAACAGGTCCCGGACGGATTTGGGGATGATGTCCACCGATGGGCGCTGGGTGGCGGCGATGACGGGCATGGCGGCGGCGCGGCCGCGGGCTACCAGGTCCCGGAACAGGGACACGAATTCGCGCTGCTGCTGCTCAGTTCCCAGGACGGTGGCGTAGAGGGCGATCTCGTCGAAGATCGAGGTGATGACGTTGACGTCATCGAAGGGCTCGATTTTGCGGCGCCCGTGCGCGCGGAGCCAGGTGTAGCGGTTGTCCATCACCTTCTGCATGCGGCGCAGGGTGATGATGGCGTGGTCGAGGTCGGGGCCGACGAACTCGTCAGCGAGGTCGTCCCACATGCCGAGCTCGACTTGCTTGCCGTCGAACAGCACGTTGCGGTTCTTGACCGACAGGGCGGCGTGGGCGGCGAAGATGTTCAGCAGCCCGGATTTGCCGCCGCCGGGTTCGCCTGCCGCGAGCAGGTTGCGGTAGATCAGCCGGGTGTAGACGGGGGCACCGAATTCATCGACGCCGACGTAGATCGGGTCGTACATGGATAGCAGCGGCCCGACCGGGACAGTGCCAGGCGTGGTTGCGGGGCCTTTCATGGGGGTCTCCTTGGGATGGAGGGGAACCCCAGCCCAGACCTGGTGAGGTGCGGGCTGGGGGTCCCGTCAGTGATCAGGCCCCGGAAGTGACTGGGTTTAGAGC
>JBEKKH010000192.1:0-11677 GCA_050010815.1 Streptosporangiaceae bacterium
GAGCGGATCGTCTACTCCTCGACGCTGGCGGCCGGGGACGACGTGGTGACGGTCTCGCTCACCACGGTCGAGTTCACCACGGTCGAGTTCACCACGGTCGAGTTCACCACGGTCGAGTCCGGCCCCCACGGTGACGGCACCCGGCTGGTACTCACCGAGCAGGCCACGTTCCTCGACGGCCGGGAGGATCCGAGCTGGCGGGAGACGGGCACCGGCAACTGGCTCGACGCTCTTGGCGCCGAGCTGGCGGACTAGCGGGGGCCGTGATGCGCAACCGCTTCAGCCACGGTAACCTCACCGCGGTCAGCCGGATTGACCGCCTCGTCGCCGACCTGCTGCCGTGAGCACCAGACCATCTTCTTAAGGAGCACCGATGAACGCACCCGTGACCGAACTCGACCAGCGGTTCAGCGCCCCCGATGCGGTGGCGGCCGGATGGGAGCAGACCCGCAGCACGCTAGCGGAAGCCGAGCTGTTCTGGATCTGCTCGGTCCGCACCGACGGCCGTCCGCACGTCACCCCGCTCGTGGCCGTGTGGTTCGGGGAGGCCATTCACTTTTGCACCGGCGAGGCCGAGCAGAAGGCCGTCAACCTGCGCAACAACCCGCACGTGATCCTGATGGCCGGCAGCGGCCGCTGGGAGGAAGGTCTGGACGTGGTGGTCGAGGGCGACGCCGTCCCGGTGACCGACGACGCCATGCTCCGGTCCCTCGCCTCGGCGTGGACCGGCAAGTGGGACGGACGATGGCAGTACGAGGTGGGTGAGGGCGGCTTCCAGCAGCGAGGGGCGAAGGTCTTGGTGTTCTCGGTCACGCCTGCCAAGGTATTGGCGTTCGCCCAGGGTCATTTCGCCCAGACTCGCCATACCTTCCCCTAGACAGGAGACGCCGTGGACAAGCTGCTGCCCGGCATTACCGCCGAACGGGTGCCGACCAGGCGCCTGACCACCCACGTGCTGGCGGTGGCCGGCCGCAGCGGCCCGGCCGTCCTGTTCGTGCACGGCAACGTGTCCTCCGCGCTGTTCTGGCAGCCGGCCATGCTGGCCCTGCCGGCTAACTACCGGCCGCTGGCGATCGACCTGCGCGGCTTCGGTGACACCGATCCCGAGCCGGTCGACGCCACCCGAGGGGTGCGCGATTACTCCGATGACCTCGCCGCCGTGATCGACGCGCTCGACCTGGAAGCGGTGCACCTGGTCGGCTGGAGCCTGGGCGGCGGGGTGGTGCTGCAGTACCTGGTGGACCGGCCGGGCGCGCACCGGGTCGCGTCGCTGACGCTGGAGGACCCGGTGTCACCGTTCGGGTTCGGCGGGACCCGGGGCCTGGACGGCGTGCTGTGCGACCCGTGGGGCGCCGGTTCCGGTGGCGGCGGTGCCAATCCGGAGTTCGTCGAGCGGCTGGCCGGCCAGGACCGGACCGCCGGCAGCCCGCTGTCGCCGCGGTCGGTGCTGCTTGCTCACTACGTCAAACCGCCGCATGTGCCCGAGCACCTGGACATCTTGGTGGAGTCCATGCTGTCCACCCGGCTCGGGGACGATTACTACCCGGGCACCTCACGGTCAGTTCCCGGGTGGCCCGGCTTCGCTCCGGGCGACCGCGGCGTGCTCAACACCTTGGCCCCCACCAACTTCCGGATCGCCGACCTGTCGGGGGTGGACCCCAAGCCGCCGGTGCTGTGGCTGCGCGGTGCCGATGACGTCATCGTCTCCGACACGTCCCTGTACGACCTGGCCTACCTGGGGTCGCTGGGCGTGATCCCCAGCTGGCCGGGGGAGCAGACCTGGCCGCCGCAGCCCATGATCGCGCAGACCCGGGCCGTGCTGCTCGGCTACGCCGCGGCCGGCGGCCGCTTCCGCGAAGTGGTGATCGACGACGCGGGCCACGGCCCGCATCTGGATCAGCCGGTACGCTTCTGCGCCGAACTACGTGAGCATCTGGCGGCCGGCTAGCTGCTCCGCTGGGTGGCGAGGATGTGGCGGATGTCCGCGGTCTCGCTGTCGGGGTACCGGTCCAGGATCGCGTGCAGGTCGTTCAGGTCTTCGGCGGTGTTGTAGCTGGCGAGCTCGCGCTCGAGTTCGGCGTGCGCGGAGTGCGCGCCGCGGGCGTTACGGAACTGGGCGCGGACCGTGGTCCACAGGGAGGAAAGCCGGGGGGCCGTTGTCTGCATGTGCCTTGTCCTTGCTTGCGTTGACTGGTCTGTCGGTACGTATCCCAGTGTTCCTCGCAATGATCTATGCGTCCAATGACTAGGTCGCAAATAAAGCATGAGCTAAAGTCATGGATATGGACACCGATGCGCTGCGCTGGCTCCAGCAGGTCGCCGACGGCACCACGGTCACCGAGGTCAGCGAGCTGGAGGCGGTCACCCAGTCCGGCGTCTCCCGGGCGCTGGCCCGGCTGGAGGAGCAGGTCGGCACGCCGCTGCTGCGCCGCTCGGGCCGGACGCTGCGGATGACCCACGCCGGGTCGGTATTCAAGCCGCACCTGGACGCGGTGCTGCACCATCTCGACGACGGCATCGCCGCCGTCAGCCAGCTCATCGACCCGGACACCGGCATCGTGACGCTGGCGTTCCAGCAGTCGCTGGGCACCTGGCTCGTCCCCGACCTAGCCCGCAGCTTCCGGGCCACGCACCCCAACGTCGGTTTCCAGCTTGTCCAGGTGCGGGACGAACTGCGTTCGGCCCCGCTGGACGGCGGCCATGCCGATCTGGAACTGGGCAGCCGCAGACCGGGGAGCCCGGCCCAGGACCAGCCCGATGCGGCCTTCCACGCGAGGCTGATCGCGATCGAGCCGCTACGCCTGGCGCTGCCGCGCGAGCACCGCCTGGCCGGCCAGCCACAGGTCCGCCTCGCCGACGTGGCCACCGAGCCGTTTATCGGCCTGCGCCCGGTCTCGGCCCTGCGCAAGCGGACCGATGACCTCTGTGAGCGGGCCGGATTCCGGCCTACGGTGATCTTCGAAGGCGACGACCTGTCTAACGTCCGTGGTTTCGTCGCCGCCGGGCTCGGCGTCGCCGTGGTCCCCGCGCCCCGCGCCGGATCACCGGAATCGGCATCAGGTCCGGTGGCCTACACCGAGATCATGGACCCGGGCGCGGCCCGGGAGATCTTCCTGATCTGGTCCGCGGAGCGGCGCCTGCTGCCGGCCGCCGACTTGTTCCGCCGGCATGTCCTGCGACGGGCGGCCGCGGGCAGGCTCCCGGCCGTCTCGCAGTAACCACCGTCCGTTCGGCCGCGGGTTTGCTGGTCTGAGTGGACCTGAACGGTAAATACGCTGAAAATGTGTCCATGCCTAGTGAACCAGCCGCTGGCTCCCAGCCGGCCGCCACCCGAGGTAGCAAGCGAGCTCCGCGACGCCGAGCCGCCGAGATCGACGTCGAGGAGGCCAGGAAGGCCTTCTTCCTGATGGTCGGGTTCATCATGCTGATCTGGGTGCTGCAGGTGGTGAACTGGGCCGACCAGTACCGGCTCGACTACAGCTACGGGATCCTGCCGCACGACGTGGGACGGCTGCCGGATATCTTCATCGCCCCGTTCCTGCACTTCAATTGGGATCACATCGAGGGGAACTCAGGGCCGCTGTTCGTCTTCGGCCTGCTCGCCGCCTACCGCGGCGTGGTCAGGTTCCTCGGCGTGACCGCGCTGGTCGCGGTGACCAGCGGCCTGGCGGTCTGGCTGTTCCAGGGCCACCGCGAGCTGACGGTAGGGGCCAGCGGCCTGATCTTCGGCTACTTCGGCTACGTGCTGGCCCGGGGGGTCATCGACAGGAACCTCGTCGACGCGCTCGCCGCGGTGGTGATGGGGCTGTCCTACGCCTACATCCTGACCGTGGCGATACCCGGCACCCCCGGGGTGAGCTGGATCGGCCACCTCGGCGGCCTGGTCGGCGGGCTGGCCGCGGGCTGGATTTTCCGGGCCAGGCGCGGCGGTCCGGCCCAGGCCGGGCCGGACCCGAAAACCGGCGGATCCGGTCGCGGGTCCACGGGCTCCACCGTGGCCGTGCCGGTGAGCCCGGGCCATCCGCGGGCTGACCTGTACAAAGAACTGGGCGACCTGGGCCTCTAGGCTCAGCGGCCGGCTGAGTTCTCGGCCAGCTCGGCGACGTACGGCTTGCCGTCGCGCCAGGCGGCGAGCTGCTCGGGACGGCCGTAGGTGGCCAGGTAGCCCGCTGCCCGGTCCTTGACGTGATCCCACACCAGGACCGGCTCGGCGTTGCAGTCCGCCACCAGCGGCGCGAACGCCTTGAGCGGCGCGATCACCTGGTCCAGCGCCGGGTAGACGAAGACCGCGGTCGATCGCCGGGTCTGGGTGCCGCCCGCCACCACCCGGTGCCGGGCGGCCCGCATCCGGCCACCGGTCCACCGGGTCAGCAGCGAGCCGGAGAACACAAGCAGCGAGCCGGGAACGACCGGGACGGCCAGCCAGCTCCCGTCGGGCGCCTGGATCTGCAGGCCCTCACCTTCGGTGGACAAGACGGTGACCGCCGAGTCGTCGGTGTGCTCGAGCAGCAGCAGCTTGTCCTCACCCGCCCCGGCTTCGGGGTCATCGGGGTACGTCCAGGCCGGATAGTCGTTCACGGTCAGCCGCGTGTGCGGCGGGGTGCCCAGCGCGAACGTGTCCTCGCGCAGGCCCTGGGCCTTGACGTAGAGCCAGAGCATCCGCTTGGCCAGGCTGCGGGCCGCCCCGATGTAGCGGAACGTCGCCTCACGCAGCTCCGGGTCATCGGCTGGCCACATGTTGGCGTGGGCGTACAGGCCGAGATACTCCTCGGCCAAGCCCGCCGCGTGTGCGGCCTCGCTGTCGTCGAAGTCGGCCACGTTGAACCGCTCGAGCTCGAGCCGCCCGGAGTCGTCCGGCCATTGCCGCCAGCCGCGGTAGGGGTGCGGGCTGGCCAGCTTCGCCTTTTCCGCCCGCGGCAGGCTCAGCAGCCGGGCCATGCGGGCGCTCAGGTCACTGATGAGATCGTGCGGCACGCCATGGTTGATGACCGCGACGGCGCCAAGTTCCTCGGTAGCGGCCCGCACCGCGCCAAGCTGCGAGGTCTTGCCGGCGCTCGCGGCGCGAAGATCGATCACAGGAATGGCAGACATCATCGGCTCTTCCTCACGGTGTCTCGGTAGCTCTGTGTCTCAATAGGTCACGTCGATCTGCTGGCCCCCGGACACCGGACGCATCGCCACCGGCCCGCCGAACTGCACCATGATCGAACCGCCAAGATAGGAGAACAACCCCGAGGTTCCGCAGGAACAGGCGCAGGTCGCTGCTTTCACTCTAGCCGACGAACGGCTCGGGCCGCCGCCTGCCGACCCGGCCCGCAGCCCCGGGGGGAAACCCCCGGTGATATTCGGGGGCCCGCACCGTCGTGATTTGAGCGCCCGATTTCTAACGTAAAGGCATGGGGCTCAGCAGCGATCGGGAAAACGGGGTAACGACCTGGCTCACCGGAGCGGCCGGCTGAGGACCGATTCGACGATGGTCCGCGCGTGCCGGCCCGGACCCGTGGCGGTCAGTGCCTGGGCCGAGGCGTATACCCCCTCCATGATCACCGAAAGCTGGTCAGCCAGCAGTTCGGAGCGGTCTCCTCGTCCGCCGTGAGCCAAAGTCGCGGAACGTTCCCTAACATAGCGGAGGAAGGCTAGATGATCCTGGTGACGGGGGCCACTGGTCATATCGGCGGCGAACTGGTCGACGCCCTGGCTGCGCGCGGCGAGCAGGTCCGGGCCCTGGTCCGGGGTGGCGGGGACCGCCGGTCGGCGCTTCCGTCCGGCGTCCAGCCTGTGACGGGCGACCTTAACTCGCCGTCCAGCATGCGGGCCGCCCTGGCCGGGGTGCGCGGGCTGTTCCTGCTTCCTGGGTACCAGAACATGGCAGGCACGCTGGATGAGGGCCGGCAGGCGGGCGTTCAGCGTGTGGTGCTGATCTCAAGCAGTTCCGTCGCAGGCGGCGACCCGGGCAACGCGATCACGCGGTACATGATGGAGTCCGAAGCCGCGGTCCGGGAATCCGGTCTGGCCTGGACGTTCCTGCGGCCGTTCGGCTTCATGTCGAACACCCTGCAGTGGGCACCGCAGCTGCAGGCCGGGGACGTCGTCCGCGCCCCGTGGCCTGACGTGCCGATCGCGATAATCGATCCCCACGACATCGCGGCGGTAGCCGCGGTGGCCCTGACCTCGGCCGACCGCGTTGGCCGTCACTACACCCTGTCCGGTCCCGAGCCGCTGCGGCCCGCCGACCGGGTGCGCATCCTGGGCGAGGTCCTCGGCCGGGACCTGACGTTCGAGGCTCAGCCCGACGACGAGGCCCGCGCGGAGCTGAGCACGAGCATGCCCGCCGACTACGTGGACGCGTTCTTCCGCTTCTACTCGGCGGGCACCCTGGACGAGTCGCGCGTCCAGCCGGACGTCAGCGACGTCACCGGCAAACCGCCCCGATCGTTCCGGCAGTGGGCGCAGGCGAACGCGAGCGCGTTCTAACCCCGCGGGCCGCGTAGCACCACGACGGAACGAGGCCCGACGGTGACCTGATCCCCGGCCTGGCGCTGCGCCGCGGCCTCGGCTCGCGCCGGGTCGAAGCTGTCGATGTCCGTGTGCCACGTCTGTCCGGTCCGCGCCGCGGGGATGGTGAACTCCAGCGCTTCCCACCACGCGTTCACCAGGACCAGGAAGTCGTCGTCCAGCAGCGGCCGTCCGTCCGGGGCGGTGTCCGGGTCATCCGAGCCGTCCAGGTAGACGCCGAGCGCGAGGGCGTTGCCGTCGGCCCAGTCGTCCTGGATCATCGGCGTCCCGGCCGGGGTGTACCAGCCAAGCTCGGTAGCCTCGATGCCGGTGAGAAAGCGGTGCCGGCGGAAGACCGGATGGGATCGCCGGAACGACACCAGCTTCTGAGTGAATGCCAGCAGGCCGGCATCGGTCGCGGACCAGTCGACCCAGGAGATCTCGTTGTCCTGGCAGTAGGCGTTGTTGTTACCGCCCTGGGTCCGGCCCAGCTCATCGCCGCCGAGCAGCAGCGGGACGCCGAACGAGAGCAGCAAGGTGGTGAGCATGGCCCGGGATCGCTGCGCGCGCAACGCCAGCACACCGGCGTCCGCCGTGGGGCCCTCGGCGCCGCTGTTCCAGGAGCGGTTGTCGTTGGCGCCGTCCCGGTTGGACTCCCCGTTGGCCTCGTTGTGCTTGCCGTCGTAGGACACCAGGTCCGCCAGCGTGAAGCCGTCGTGCACGGTGATCAGGTTCACCGAAGCGGTCGGCCGGCGCCGTTCGGCCCTGTTGGAATCCCCGCCGAACAGGTCCGCCGAGCCGGCGAACCGGGTGGCGAACTCGCCCAGGCCGATCTTCTGGCTGCGCCAGAAATCCCGCATGCTGTCCCGGTATTTGCCGTTCCACTCCCGCCACAGGGCCGGGAACCGGCCGAGGTCGTAGCTGTCCATCTGCCCGACGTCCCACGGCTCGGCGATGAGCTTCGCCTGCGACACCACCGGATCCTGCTCGACCAGGTCGAAGAACGCCGACAGGCGGCTGAACCCGCCGTCCTGACGGGCCAGGGTGGCGGCGAGGTCGAACCTGAACCCGTCAACGTGCATCTCGGTCAGCCAGTACCGCAGCGAGTCCATGATCAGCCGGAGCGCGACCGGGCTGCCGGCGTCCAGCGAGTTCCCGGTCCCGGTCGTGTCGTAGTACTGATCCGGGTGGCCCGGGTCCAGCCGGTAGTACGCGGTGTTGTCCAGGCCGCGGAAGCACAGCGACGGGCCGCCCTCGCCGCCCTCGGCGGTGTGATTGAAGACGACGTCGAGGATGACCTCCAACCCCGCCTGGTGCAGGGCCTTGACCATGGCCTTGAACTCGGCGACCTGGCCGCCGGCGCCGTCCCCGGAACGCACCGCGGCGGAGTAGGCCCGGTGCGGCGCGAAGTACCCGATCGTGTTGTAGCCCCAGTAGTTGGTGAGCCCGCGCTTGAGCAGGAAATCGTCAGGCACGTACTGGTGCACGGGCAGCAGTTCCACCGCCGTCACGCCCAGTTGGGTCAGATGCCCGGTCGCCGCCTCGTGGGCCAGCCCGGCGTAGGTCCCGCGCAGCTCGGCGGGCACGTCCGGGTGGCGCATGGTGAAGCCCTTGACGTGGACCTCGTACATGATCGTGTCCGCGTAGTCGCGCCGCAGCGGGGCATCGTCGCCCCAGTCGAAGGCCGGGTCGGTGACCAGGCTGAGCGGCACGTGCCCGGCGGAGTCGAGCGAGCTCGGCGCGTCCTGGTGGCCCACCTCGTAGTCGAACACCTCGGGCCCGAAGCTGACCTCGCCGCGTACCGCCCGCGCGTAGGGGTCGATCAGCAGTTTCGCCGGGTTGCAGCGCAGGCCCTTGGCCGCGTCATAGGGACCGTGGACGCGGTACCCGTAGGCCTGCCCGGGACCGATGCCGGGGATGAACCCGTGCCAGACCCCGTCGTCGTAGTCCTGCAGCGAGACCGGGGATTCGGTGCCGGTCTCATCGAACAGGCACACCTCGGCCGCGTCGGCGATCCGTGATGCCACCGCGAAGTTGGTCCCGCCGTCGCGCGGCGTCGCGCCCAGGGGCGACGGCCGGCCGGGAAGCGCATCAGCCACGCGGCCTACGTTACCGGGTCCTTCCGCGCCTCGATGTAGATGGTGCCGCCCGACCGGGCCGTCACCTCAACCGCGGTGGCCGCCACGGCGAACGGAAGGGCCACCACGGCCGCGCCGAGAGCGTACAGGCGAAAGGCCGTACTCTGGGCGGCCTGGCGCGCCTCGCTGCGGCGGATGGTGTCGTACAGGTCGGGGTGCCCGGGCAGCTTGCCGACGAAACCGTGGACCCAGCCGAAGACGACCTGTCCGCCCCGCAGGTAGCTCACCCGCTCGACCCGCAGCCCCAGAGACTCGATCTTGGCCAGCAACGCCGGCGGGCTCAGGTGGACCAGATGGCGCGGCAGGTCAAGGGCCAGCCAGCGATCGCCGAACGCCCTGGCCTGCAGGCTCGTCGCGTTGGGCACGGCCACGATCAGTGTCCCGCCGGGGGCCAGCAGCCCGGCCGCGTGGCTCAGCGCCCGGGCCGGTGAGCGCAGGTGCTCGAGCGAATGCCAGAAGATGACCGCCGACCAGCTGCCGTCCACGTCCACGTCCTCGACCTCGGTGGCGCGGATGTGCGGCTGCGGCTCCGACGCGTACGGTTCCAGGCCGACCGCCTCACGGCCGCGGGCCACGAAGGCCCTGACCAGGGTTCCGTCGCCTGCGCCCACGTCGAGAACGGGGCCGGGCGGCAGAATCCGGTGCAGCCGATCGGCGAGTGCCGACCGGGTACGGCGAATCACCTTGTCGCCCAGACCGGAGAACCGGCCCGAGTTAGGCCGGTACCAGACGGCGTAGGCCGCGCCCAGCTGCTCATCGCTTGGCCAGGGCGACGTGGTCGCCACGCCGCAGCGGGCGCACCGGACCCGGCCGGTAAGAAACTGATCGGAGTGGTCGAACTGGTGATCGCACCAGGCGCACCGGACGGCCGGGGGCGCCTGGGCCCGTGAGTACGCCAAGGTGTTACTTTCTCCCAGCGAACCGCGTTTACCTGGCCCGCTCTCGGAGCGGATTGCCGATGACTTCACGTTCGACAACGAATCCTCCTGCTAGCGTTCCTCACGGTCGAAGTGAAGCATAGCGGCGGTCGGCTAGCGCGGCGGCCGCAAAGAATGGAGTGAGGAATGGAGCCGACCAGCATCGGCGGTGCCTGGACGTTTTCGCCTGCTGTGCACCGGGACGACCGAGGGCACTTCCTGGAATGGTTCCGGGCCGGTGAGCTGTCGGAGTCCCTCGGGTACTGGCCACAGACCGCGCAGGCCAACTGCTCGGTGTCGCGCCAGGGCGTCATCCGCGGTGTGCACTTCGCCACCGTTCCTCCTGGGCAGGCGAAGTACGTCACGTGCGTCAGCGGCGCGATTCTGGACGTCATCGTCGACATCAGGGTCGGCTCGCCCGATTACGGGCGCTGGCAGGCGGTGCGCCTGGATGACTCGAGTCAGCAGGCCGTGTTCCTGGAAGCGGGACTGGGCCACGCCTTCACCGCCCTCAGCGAGCAGGCGACGGTCATCTACCTCTGCTCGACGCCGTACGCGCCGGGACGCGAGCACGGTGTGCATCCCCTCGACCCGGACATCGGCATCGAGTGGCCCTCCGGCACCGAGCCCGTGCTCTCGCCCAAGGACGCCGAGGCCCCGACGCTTGAGCAGGCGCGCCAGGCCGGGCTGCTGCCGGTTTACGCCGACTGCGAGGCCTACACCGACAGCCTCCGGCAGGCGGCGCGAGCACAGGACCCGCTGGCCAGGAGCCGCTAGCCAGGACCCGCTGGCCAGGACGCCGCTAGGCGACCGGTGACCCGGCCGCCGCGGCGGCGCGCTCCGCGGCGAGGACTTCAGGGAAGGCGCGACGCAGGGCCGCCCGCCAGTCGCCGATCGGCGGCACAGCCAGCCGATCCCAGGCGCCGTGGCTGAGCACGCTGTAGGCCGGCCGGGGCGCCGGAAGGGACAGCTGGCTGCTCGGTATCGGCCGCACCCGGTCCGGGTCCGCACCGAGCAGGCCGAAGATCTCCCGGGCCAGGCCGAACCACGTCGTCTGCCCGCTGCTGGTGGCGTGGTAGACGCCCGGCGGGGCGGCGGCCTGGATCAGCGCGACGATCTGGCTCGCCACGTCGGCGGTCCAGGTGGGCTGGCCGTGCTGGTCGTCGACGACGTCGATGGACGGCCGCTGCCCCTCGAGCTTGATCATGGTCCGGACGAAATTCCGTCCGTGCGCCCCGTAGAGCCACGCCGTCCGGACGACATAGCCCGACCAGGGTAGCCGGTCGAGCACGGCCCGCTCACCAGCCAGCTTGGTGCGGCCGTAGGCTGTGCGCGGGGCCGGAACGTCGTCCTCGGCGTACGGCCGGCCCGCCTCCCCGGCGAAGACGTAGTCGGTCGAGACCTGCACCATCCGGACCCCGGCCGCCGCGCAGCCCGCGGCCAGGCTGGCCGCGCCGTCGGCGTTGACGGCCAGCGCCCGTTCCTCGGCCGCCTCGGCGGCATCCACCGCGGTCCAGGCCGCGCAGTTGACAACCACGTCCGGCCGGCTCCGGGCGATCGCGGCGGCGACCGCGGCGGTGTCAGTCACGTCCAGCCCGGTGCGGTTCAGCCCGGTGACCGGCTCGCCGCGGGCGGCCAGGGTGGCCGACATGTCGGTGCCGAGCATGCCGTCGGCGCCGGTGACCAGCCACCGGGTCACGGCATGCTTCCGGCGACGGCCGGGGCGGGGGCGGGCTGCTTGAGTGGTTCCCACCAGGCGCGGTGGTCCGTGTACCAGCGCACCGTCTCCTCCAGGCCCTGGCGGAACGGGACCTGTGGCGCATACCCCATGGCCCGCAGGACGCTGTCGTCCAGGCAGTAGCGCCGGTCATGCCCCTTGCGATCGGGTACCCGCATGACCATGTCCCAGCTCGCGCCGCAGCCCTCGAGCAGCGCGTCGGTCAGCTCCAGGTTGGTCAGCTCGGCGTTGCCGTTGATGTGATAAGTCTTTCCCGGTTCGCCGCACTCCAGGACCAGCTGAACCCCGCGGCAGTGATCGTCGACGTGGATCCAGCCGCGGACGTTGCCGCCGTCTCCGTAGAGCGGGACCGGCTGCCCGTCGAGCAGGTTGGTCACGAACAGCGGGAT
>JBEKKH010000193.1:0-11669 GCA_050010815.1 Streptosporangiaceae bacterium
TGGGCGATCGGCCACTGGATCGGCGGGCACGGCAACAGCCTGAGCGCGCTGAACTTCTTCTTCGAGTCCAGCACGATGGGCACACTGCTGATCCTGGTCGTGTACTTCGTGGCCAACCTGGCCCTGCCGTTCTATTACCGGAAGTACCGGCCCCAGGAATTCAACGTGATCAAGCACCTCCTGCTGCCGGTCCTCGGCATGGCCGCGATCGCCGTCCCGGTTTACTACCTGTGCAAGCCGGGTCAGCCCAACCCCTACAACTGGTTCCCGTACGCCGCGCTCGGCGTCCTCGTGGTCTCCGTCATCTACGCCGCGATCCTGGTCCGGCGGGACCCCGCCCTGCCCGGCCGGGTCGGCTCGATCGTCGCCGACGAGTAGCCGCCCCCGGCCGTCCGCTCCGGGACATCCTCATCCACACCTGGGAGATCCACCATGACCGACACCGCGGTCCGCGCGGACGAGGCGTCGCGCTCGCATCCCGCCCATCCGCTTGACCCGGCTACCGCGGCCGAGTACCTGGCGGGACGGGACATCATGGCGGCGGCCGGCCTGCTGACCGGACCAGGTGAGGTCGGCGACCCGGTCAGATTTGCCTACTACGGGCTCGAGGAAGCGCCCAAGGACGAGGTGCTGACCGGGTCGCCGGC
Source organism: Streptosporangiaceae bacterium (assembly GCA_050010815.1). GTDB lineage: Bacteria > Actinomycetota > Actinomycetes > Streptosporangiales > Streptosporangiaceae > Palsa-504. The sequence continues at coordinate 648 of JBEKKH010000193.1, forward strand.
CGACCGGCGGCTGCGGGCGTTCCTGGTGAACACGAGCACCGGCGACTCGACCGACGTGGTGGTGTCGCTCACCCGCCGGGAGGTCGTCAGCGCCCGCAGGCTCGACCCGCGGACCGACGGTCAGCTGCCGATCCTGGACAGCGACTTCACGGCCGTGGACGAGATCGTCAAGGCGGATCCGGACTGGTGTGCGGCGCTGGCCCGCCGGGGCTATACCGACCTGAGCAAGATCCGGGTGTGCCCGATCACGGCGGGTGCGTTCGGCGTGCCCGACGACGACCGGCGCCGGATGGTGCGGGTGCTCGCCTTCATCCAGGCCCGCGAGCACGACCTGGCCTGGGCGCACCCGGTCGACGGGGTCGCCGCGTATGTGGACCTGGTGGAGAAGAGGGTCTTCAAGATCACCGACGAGTTCGAGCTCCCGGTCCCGGCCGAATCCGGCGACTACGACGACGAAGCCCTGCGCGGTCCGCATCGCGACACGCTGAAGCCGATCGAGATCACCCAGCCGGAAGGGCCGAGCTTCACCCTGGACGGGCACGCCCTGCGCTGGCAGAACTGGTCGATGCGGATCGGCTTCGACGCCCGCGAGGGGCTGACCCTGCACCAGATCGCCTGGCAGGACACCGGCAGCGGGCAAAGGCGCCCGGTGATCTACCGGGCGTCGATCCCGGAGATGGTCGTGCCCTACGGCGACCCGAAGTTCCGCTACTGGCAGGCCTACTTCGATACCGGCGAGTACCTGGTCGGCAAGTTCGTCAACTCACTCGAGCTCGGTTGCGACTGCCTGGGCGAGATCGCCTACCTGGACGCCACCGTGACCGACGACGTGGGCGAGCCGCGGACGGTGCCGAACGCGATCTGCATCCACGAAGAGGACTTCGGCATCTTGTGGAAGCACACCGACATCTTCAACGGCTCGGCGGGCTCGCGCCGTCAGCGCAGGCTGGTGGTCTCCTACTTCACCACGGTCGGCAACTATGACTACGGCTTCTACTGGTACTTCTACCTGGATGGCACCATCGAGTGCGAGGTCAAGCTGACCGGGGTGCTGTTCACCTCGGCCCACCCGGGCGGTGTCCACCCCTATTCCACCGAGGTCGCGCCCGGCCTGGCCGCGCCCGTGCACCAGCACCTGTTCGGCGCGCGGCTGGACATGACCGTGGACGGGCTGGCCAACGCGGTCGAAGAGGTGGATGTCGGCGGCCTGCCGATCGGACCGGACAACCCCTACGGCAACGCCATGGTGCAGACGGTGACCCGGCTGACCCGCGAATCGCAGGCGGCCCGCCACGCCGATGGCGCCCGGGGCCGGACCTGGCGGGTCATCAGCACCGAACGCGCGAACCGGTTCGGCCACCCCACCGGCTACACCCTCTACCCGGAGTCCGCCCCGGTGCTGCTGGCCGATCCCGCCTCCTCGCTGGCCGCCCGGGCCGGTTTCGCCACCCGGCATCTGTGGGTCACCAAGTACGAAACGGACCAGCGTTATCCGGCCGGCGACTTCGTGAACCAGCATCCGGGGGGTGCCGGGCTCCCGGCCTTCATCGCGGGGGACAAGGATATCGACGGCACCGACATCGTGGTGTGGCACACGTTCGGCCCGACCCACTTCCCGCGCCTCGAGGACTGGCCCGTCATGCCCGTCGCCCGCTGCGGCTTCGTCCTCAAGCCGACCGGTTTCTTCGACCGCAACCCCACCCTGGACGTCCCCCCGCCCGCCCATCACTGCTCCCCGGCCGACCCCCTCCCCGCCGCCCCCCTACCATCCCCCGCCCCAGGACCATCACCCGCCCCAGGAGCCTGATCGAGCGCACTCGCCCACATCCAATGTCACGCTGGCGGCTCGCCGCAGTACCGGGCGCAACCGCCGCAGGCGGCGGATCCTTCACCGCCTCATTAACCGAACAGTTATCGGGGAGTATTCTGGCTTCGGGGAGTATTTTGGGGCCTATGATCCACAAAAGTCTCCCATAAGCCAAAATACTCCCCGTAAGTCTTATCTGGCTGAAACGTGAGTGGTCCGGTGGTACGGATGGGGCAGGGGATAACGCATAGTGTCCTGCGGAGCCGACCGTGGGTTGCGGATCGCGCGGCGAAAGCTCAGGACGCGCGCAGCTCCTCGCGTAGTTCCCGCTTGAGGATTTTGCCCAGCGGGTTACGGGGCAGCTCTTCCCGCAGCTCCAGCCGCTCGGGCAGCTTGAAGGTCGCGATGCCCAGGTCCCGCAGGTAGGTGATGATCTCGGCCAGGGTGACGGTCTGGCCCGGGCGCGGCACGATCACGGCGCAGGCCCGCTCGCCGAGCACGTCATCGGGATAGGCCACGATGGCCACGTCCGCGACGGCCGGATGGCCGGAGACGAAGGTCTCGAGCTCGGCCGCGGAGATCTTCATGCCGCCGCGCACCACCATGTCCTTGGACCGGTCGACGTAGTGCAGGTACTGCAGTTCGTCCCCGGCGATCTCCAGCAGGTCCCCGGTCTTGAGGTAACCGTCGTCGTCGAACGGGTCGGGCACCCCGCTGGCGGGCAGGTACCCGGGGAACACGCCGGGACCCTTGATGCGCAGCTCGCCGGGGACGCCGGCCGAGGTGATCTCCTGCTCGGTCGCGGGGTCCACGATTCGCGCGAGGGTCCAGCGCGCCATCGAGAAGGACCAGTTCCGGACGCCGTAGCGCGGGAAGTACAGCGCGCGCACGGACGGGTCGGGGATGTCCTTGGGCGTGCCGAGCAGCGCGATGCCCTCGTTGGAGCCGTAGAAGTTGATGATCTCGATGCCGTACTTGTCGTGCCAGCCCTGCAGCAGGCTCGGCGCCAGCGGGGTCGATCCGGAGCCGAGCATCCGCAGCGAGGAGATGTCGGCCTGCGCGAGCAGCGCCTCGTTGTGCAGCAGCGTGGTGAGCAGCGCGGGCGGCGCGACGGTGTAGGTGGCGCGGTACTGCTCGATCTGCCGCAAGAACGTGGCCAGGTCGAACGGGTGGTGCTGCACCAGCAGGCCGCCGACCTTGAGCCAGGGCAGGAACATGCCGTTGATGCCGGCCATGTTCACCATCGGGAACGGGTTGAGCAGGACGTCGTCGGCGGTCAGGTCCGGGCCCTCGACCGTCGATGTGCACATGGCCATCCAGTCGTAGTGCGTCCGCTGCACCCCCTTGGGCGTGCTCTCGGTGCCCGAGGTCCAGCAGATCGTGACGCAGTCGTTGGGGTCCGGCGACCAGCCCCGCAGGTAACCCGCCAGCCCGCTCCGGTCCTGCGCCGCCGCGATGCGCGCATCCAGCCCTACCACCCCCTCGGGCCAGGCAGCCCCGTCAGCCCCGCTATCCCCGAACGCCGCCACCGTCACCAGCGACGGAATCTGCGTGCGCAGCCCGGCGATCTCCGCCGCCGCCCGCCGCGATCCGATCCGGCTGGCCGTGATGAACAGCTTCACCTGCGCCACCTGGGACAGGTGGGTGAGCTCGTAGGAGCGGTACTGCACGGGGAAGGGAGCCACGATCGCCCCGATCCGGACGATAGCCAGGAACGCCACGGCGATCTCCACCGTGTTCGGCAACTGGACGCCGACCACATCGGTCGCCTCGATGCCCTGATCGAGCAGCACCTGCGCCAGCCGGGAGACCTGCTCGTCAAGCTCCGGCCAGGTCAGCGAGCGCACCGGCCCGTCGGTCAGCGCGGCCCGGTTCAGCGGATCGACGATCGCCGGCACGTTGCCGTGCGCCGCGACCCGCTCCCGCAGCAGCGCGTCGATCATGTCGTCGGTCCAGTAGCCCGCGGCGCGGTACTCCTGGACCCGTTCGGCCGGATGAAGACCCACTGTTCCCTCCCTAGGACGCCGGCGCCGCCGCCGCCGACGCGGGCCCCGCCGCCGACGCGGGCCCCGCCGCGGGAACGGGCGCCAGCGCGGCGAGCGTACCCACCCCAGCCGGGTCGTCGTCACATGATCCCGGCACGAGCGCGATCTCGTCCACCCCGGCGGCGGCGTACTCGGCCAGCCGGGCCCGCACGCTCGCCACCTCGCCGACCAGCGACACGTGGCCGACGATCTCGGGCGGGATGGCCGCCAGCAGCTCACCCGGATGCGGCCGGGTCCGGGCGAAGCGCACCACGTCGCCGAACCCGGCCTCGGCGAACATCTCCCCGTACCCCGGCGCGGACAGGTAAGCGACCAGCCCCCGCCGCAGCTGCTCAATCCCGGCCCTAGACGGGTCAACCGCCGCCGCGACCCAGGCCGCCACCGGCGGTACCGGCCGTCCCGCCGCGCGGCATTCGTCGTGCAGCAGCTGCACCAGGCGGGCGGCCGAGGCCGGCGTCACCAGGTTGATCACCATCCGGTCGGCCTGCCGGGCCGCGACCTTGACCGCCCCCCGGCCAAACGCCGCCACGGTCAGCGGCGTACCAGGCGCCTTGGTCCGCAGCCGGTAGCCGCGGGTGGAAATGATCTCGCCCGCCACGTCGGCCTTGCCCCCGGCCAGCAGGATGCGGACGGCGGCGGCCGACTCGGCCAGCGCGAGTGCGGTGCGCTCCTGGCGGCGGCCGTGCCACTGCTGGACCACGACCGGGCTGGAGGAGCCAAGCGCCACGTTCACCGTCCGCCCGGTCAGCTCGGTCAGCGACCCGGCTCCCATCGCGATCATGACCGGGTCCCGGACCGCGACCGCGAGCGGACCGATGGTCAGGGCCGCGCGCGCGGTCCGCTCCGCCACCACCGCCCCGAGCGCGAACGCGTCGAAGGTGGCCATCTCGCCGATCCAGATCTCGCCGTACCCCAGCGCGTCCGCGACCTGGGCCGTCCGCACCACCTCGGCGGCCGGCCGGTCCTGCCACAGCCCCAGCGACACGGAAAGCACGGGCCCGCGCCCGCCCCCCGCCGCCTCGCGCTCAGCCTCGTTGCTCACGGGCTCGTTCTATCACTCCGTTAGTTGTATTGTCACTCCATGACCGACCGAGACGCGGACGTGGCGGCACTGCTCGACAAGCAGGCGATCACCGAACTGCTCACCCGTTACCTCCGTTCCGTCGATCGCGGCGACGTGGCCACGCTGCGCTCCTGCTATCTGCCCGGCGCGACCGAGGACCACGGCGGCCTGTTCGCCGGGCCCGCGGCGGACTACGTGGACGGCATCGAGCGGGACCTGACCCACCCCCGCGCCCGGACCAGTCACAACATGACGAACCTGCTGATCGAGTGCGACGGCGACGTGGCCACGGCCGAGTCGTACTGCATCACCTTCGCCCGGATCAAGTCGGCGGGGGAGTACTACCACAGCTTCGTCGGGGCCCGGATGCTCGACCGGCTTGAGCGCAGAGAAGGCGCCTGGGGCATCGCGCACCGCCAGCTCATCTGGGACTGGAACCACGACGCGCCCGCCGCCGAGCACTGGATGCAGGGCCTGCTTGCCCCGGACCTTTCCGTGCTGCGGATGAGCGCCAAGTTCCCCGCTGACCCCGTCTACGCTCCCCGCTGACCCCCCGCACGCAGGCCGGCCCGTTAGGTCAAAATATTGCGGCCGAACGGCCCCGCCTGCGTGCCCAGCACCCCCCTAGGCGGGGTCACTCCATTTGTTGTAGCATGAAGTGCGGCAGCTAGCAGGGCGAAACGGGTCGGAGTCAGACATGGGCAACGCGAGCGTGTGGATCGCCGGCGGCTACCAGAGCGACTTCGCGCGGAACTACGCGCGCGAGGGCCTGGAGATCTCCGACATGGTGGGCGAGGCGGTCGCGGGGACGCTGGAGTCGGCCGGCCTGGCCGCCCGCGACGTCGACGCCGTGCACGTGGGGAACGCGTTCGGCCAGCTGTTCACCGGCCAGGGGCAGCTGGGCGCGATGCCCGCCACCGTCGAGCCGGCCCTGTGGGGCAAGCCGGCCAGCAGGCACGAGGCGGCCTGCGCGTCCGGCAGCATCGCGGTCCTGGCGGCGATGGCCGACATCGAGGCGGGCCACTACGACTGCGTGCTGGTGATCGCCGTCGAGCAGGAGCGCAACGTGCCGGGCGACCAGGCGCCCGCCCACCTGGGTGCGGCCGCGTGGATCGGGCACGAGGGCGCCGAGGCCAGGTACATGTGGCCGTACATGTTCAGCCAGCTGGCCGACGAGTACGACCGGCGCTACGGCCTGGACAACCAGCACCTGCACGCCATCGCCCAGCTCAACATGGCCAACGCCAAGGTCAACCCGCTGGCCCAGACCCGGGGCTGGTCGCATCCGCCGGGCGGCTTCGCCGACGACGACACCGACAACCCGGTCGTCGAGGGGCGGCTGCGGCGCACCGACTGCGCCCAGATCACCGACGGCGCGGCCGGGGTGCTCCTGGTCTCCGACCGGTTCCGCGCCGATCACCCGCACCACCCCGACTACCCGCACCACCCCGGCTACCCGCACCACCGGCCCGCGGCCCGGATCGCCGGCTGGGGGCACGGCACCGCCGGCCTGCCGCTGCAGGCCAAGCTCGACCGCAGCCAGGGTCAGCCGTACGTGTTCCCGCACGTCCGTCAGGTGGTCACCGACGCGTTCGCGCGCGCCGGGCTCGCCGACGTCGGCGGCCTGGACGGCATCGAGACCCACGACTGTTTCTCCATGTCCGAGTACATGGCCATCGACCATTTCGGGATCACCGCGCCGGGGGAGAGCTGGAAGGCCGTCGAGAACGGCGAGCTGGCCCGGGACGGCGCGATCCCGGTCAACCCCAGCGGCGGCCTGATCGGCGTCGGGCACCCGGTCGGCGCCACCGGGGTGCGGATGCTGCACGACGCGGCCCGGCAGGTCACCGGCCAGGCCGGCGACTGCCAGGTCGACGGGGCCAGGACCTTTGCCACGCTGAACATCGGCGGCAGCCTCACCACTGCCGTCAGCTTCGTCGTAACCCGGGAGGACTGATCATGGCTGACGTCGAGGTCTACGGCAAGATGCTCTCCACCTTGCCCGAAGACGACGACCACCCGTACCGGTCCGGCCCGTGGCGGCCGCAGAACGTCGAGTACGACGCGACAGACCTGCACGTGGTGGGCGAACTCCCGGACGACCTTTACGGCGTGTACCTGCGCAACACCGAGAACCCGCTGCACCCGGCCGTTGTCAGGTATCACCCGTTCGACGGTGACGCGATGATCCACAAGGTCTCGTTCGCCGGCGGCAAGGTGTCCTACCGGAACCGGTTCGTCCGCACCGACGGCTTGCTGGCCGAGCAGGAGGCGGGCCGCTCGCTGTGGGCCGGGATCGCGGAGAACCCGGACGTCTCCACCCGGCCGGACGGCTGGGGCGCCCGCGGCCGGATGAAGGACGCCGCCTCGACCGACGTCATCGTGCACGCCGGGGTCGCGGTGGCCAGCTTCTGGCAGTGCGGCGACCTGTACCGGCTCGACCCGCTGACCCTAGACGATCTGGGCAAATGCAGCTGGGGCGGCTCGTTCCCGTCGGACCTGGGCGTGTCGGCGCACACCAAGGTCGACGACCACACCGGCGAGCTGCTCTTCTTCAACTACGGAACGACCGCGCCTTACCTGCACTACGGAGTCGTCGACGCCAGCAACCGGCTGGTCCACTACGTGCCGATCGACCTGCCCGGCCCGCGGCTGCCGCACGACATGGCCTACACCGAGCACTACGCCATCCTCAACGACATGCCGCTGTTCTGGGAGCCCGACCTGCTGGCCCGCGGCCTGTACGCGTCCCGGTTCCACCCGGACATCCCGTCCCGCCTCGGCGTCATCCCGCGCCGCGGCGGCACCGGCGACATCCGCTGGTTCGAGTTCGACCCCACCTACGTGCTGCACTGGACCAACGCCTACGAATCGGGCGATGAGATCATCGTCGAGGGCTTCTTCCAGGGCTGCCCGGAGCCTGCCTCGGCCGGGCCGAACGGCCCGAAGGACAAGATGTTCCGGTTCCTGGCCGCCGACATCATGCAGACGCGGCTGCACCGGTGGCGGATGAACCTGGTCACCGGCCAGACCCGCGAGGAGGACCTGTCCGAGTCCTGCACCGAGTTCGGCACGATCAACAGCGGGTTCGGCGGGCGCCCTTACCGGTATAATTACGCCGCTACCAACGAACCAGGCTGGTTCCTGTTCAACGGGCTGGTCAAGCACGACAGCCTGACCGGTCACGAGGAGCAGTACCAGTTCGAGCCGGGCGTGTTCTGCAGTGAGGTCGGCGTCGCCCCTCGGGTGGGCGGGACCGACGAGGACGACGCCTACCTCGTGACGCTCACGGTCGACATGAACCGTGACCTGTCCGAGTGCGTCGTGTTCCGGGCCAACGACGTGGGTCGCGGCCCGATCGCGCGGGCTCAGCTGCCCGAGCGGATCGCGAGTGGCACGCACAGCTGCTGGGCCCCGGGCGAGGCCATCACAGGGTGGTAGCCGCCCGGCTTGACCACGACTCGGAGATGCCGGTGACGCCTGCCCCACCCCACGGGGCCCTGCCCGCGTCCGCTGCCGTGCCCGCGTCCGCTGCCGTGCCCGAGAATTCCAACGCCATCGTCCTCGGGCTGCTAGGCGATGAGTGGAACCTGACTATCGTCAAGCTGGCCATCATGGAAGGCGTGCGCCGGTATAAGGACTTCAGGGACCGGCTGGGCATCGCGAACTCGGTGCTGACCGTGCGGCTGCGCCGGCTGACCCAGGCGGGCGTGTTCACCATGTCGCAGTACTGCGCCGCGCCGCGCCGGTTCGAGTACGTGCTCACCGACCGCGGCCGCGACCTGTGGAAGGTGCTGCTGACCATCTGGTCGTGGGAGGCCGTGTGGGTCACCGAGCACATCGAGCCGCTGCCGCCGATGTACCACATGGAGTGCGGCGAGGAGTTCTCCCCGGTGATGATGTGCCGGGCCTGCGGGCAGCCGGCCGGGACCAGGGACGTGCGCGGGACGTTCGGCCCGAGCGGCGGCTTCGACCGGTCGGTGCCGCGGGCCACCACCCGGCGCCGGTCCACGGGCGGATCGCCGGGACCCGGCCTGGTGCCGACGACGATCGAGCTGATCGGCAACCGCTGGTCGGCCTCGGCCATGGCCGCCGCGTTCCTCGGCGCCAGGCGGTTCACCGACATGCTGACCATGATGGGCGCCCCGCCGACCATCGTCTCGGACCGGCTGCGCACGTTCTGCCAGCTGGGCGTGCTGAAGACCGTGGTCACCAAGGCCAACTCGGGTCGGCTCGAATACCGGCTGACCGACAAGGGCCGGGCCTTTTTCCCGCACGTCATGGTGATGCTCGACTGGGGCGACCGCTGGTTCCGCGCGCCCGAGGGCCCGGCCACGCTGCTCACCCACACCAGCTGCGGCGGTGAGTTCCGTCCCGTCCTGCACTGTTCGGTCTGCGCCCGCGAGCTACACGGATCCCAGATCCAACCCGGCGGCGACCCCCCCAAACCCCGCCACCCCTAACGTCCCCCGTCCCGCCCCGCCCCGCGTGCCCCCGCCGTCTCACCCGTCTCACCCGTCCTAGCCTTGCCGCCACAATCCTTGCTCTACCCCAGGCACGCACGTACTCTCCCGTCACACGACACCAGGCCCGGCAGGCCATTGCTGGGTGGCGTCGGACCCGCCGGGTCCACGCAGCGGAAATTACCGCCTCCTGCGCATTTCCCGTCCCGGGAAAGAGCAGAGGGTAAGGGGTGATAAACCAGCGCAAAGCGGCCCTAGATGCTCGGGGGACGACCCGGTCGTGATTGCGGCTTCCCATTCCCCGGGCACCAATAGCCCACAAACGACACCAACCGCCGGTTCCGGGTCGTCTGCCTATTAAGACTTGCCGATCCGCGCCGATGGACCGACCATGAAAGGAGGCAGCCTGACCCTAGGGGTGATATGCCGATCGAGTCGATCGAGGGGGAGCTCCAGGTCGCCTACGCGTCGCTGTCCGCCGCGGTCGCGACGATGCGCCACGGCCACGAACGGTACCTGGACGGTCCCGCGGCCGCACCGCCTGGCCAGGCCGCACCGCCTGACCAGGCCGCACGGCCTGGCCAGGACCCGTTCGGCGCCGTGACGGCGTTGACCGCCGCGCATCCGTGGGCGCTGGCTGGCTTCGGCGAGCCGGCCTGGGATACCTACCAGCCCGACCCGCACGCCTCGCCCCCCGAGGGGCTGCGGGTGGGCGTCCTGCGGCTGGCCGACCACGCCGGGACGCCGCTGCCCGCCGTGGTGCGGTTCGCCCGGCATGGCCACCTGCTGATCAGCGAGGGCGGGTTCGTGCCCGGGGCCCGGTCGCTGCTCCAGGCGCTCGCCTTGCGGCTGGCCACCGCCCCAGCGCCCGGCACGGTACGGTTCGCGCTCGCCGATCCGGTGGGGCAGGGGCAGCACCTGAGCGCGTTCCTGCGGCTGCCGGCGCCGATGCGGGTGGGCCACCGGGTCGCGGCCAGCCCCGAGGAGATCGACGACCTGCTGACCACGCTGACCGGGATTGTCGTCGAAGTGACCCAGACCCGGCTGACCAACGTGTACACCTCGGTGGAGGCCTACAACGCGGCCGCCACCGGTCCGGCGATTCCGTACCATGTCCTGGTGCTGGCCGGCTTCCCGGCCGGCTTCAGCGACCGGTCCGCGGAGCTGCTCGGGCGGCTCGCCCGCAACGGGCCCCGGGCCGGCCTCTACCTGCTCGGCACGGTCGATCCGGCGCTCCCGCGGCCCCGGGCCTTCGACACCGCGGCCCTGACCGCGCTGGGCACGACCGTGGGCCTGGACGCCCACGGCGATCTGAGCTGGGATGACCCGGAGTTCGGGCCGAGCGTGATCGTGCCGGACCAGATGCCGGCGGCCGCCCGCGCTAATCCCTGGCTCGACGCGGTGGGCGCCGCCGCCAGTTCGGCCTCCCGCGATCTTCCGTTCGCCCAGATCGCGATCCCGGCGCCGCGACACTGGGCCGCGGTCAGCCACGACGGCCTGGACGTGCAGATCGGCGTGGACAGCCGGGGCGAGCCGCAGCACTTCGTGATGGGCGTGCGCGGGGTGCATCACGGCCTGGTCGGCGGCGACGTCCGGATGGGGAAGACCAACCTGCTGCACGTGCTGATCAGCCAGCTGGCCCTG
>JBEKKH010000194.1:0-11669 GCA_050010815.1 Streptosporangiaceae bacterium
GTCGAGCGGCTGGTCGCGGGTCACCCCGCCGTGGCCGAGATGGCCCTGGTCGGCATGCCCGACCCTCGACTCGGCGAACGTGGCTGCGCCTACGTCGTGTCCCGGGACCCGCAGAACCCGCCGACACTCCCCGACATCTGCGCTTACCTGGAGGCTGAGGGCCTGGCCAAGTACAAGTGGCCCGAACGTCTCGAACTCATCGACGCGCTGCCGCGCACCCAGGTCGGGAAGGTCTCCAAAGTGACCCTGCGCGCCGACATCGGCGCGAAGCTCGAACACGAGACGACCCCGCGCAGGTCGCCCGTCACGGCGTGACCGGAGGGACCGGACTGCCATCAGGCGCTCGAGCTTCGAATAACTGCTAATCGGCAGTCGTAGCGCACCGAATTACGATGCACTATATGAGTCATCCGCTAAGCGTCCGGCTGAACGATGCCACGATCGCGCGTCTTGGCAGGCACGCGCAGCGCATGCACCTAGCCCCCCGCACCCTGGCCCAGCGTTACGTGGAAGAAGGGCTAAGGATGGATGAGCATCCGCTCATCCGGTTTGCTGACGGACCAGCAGGCCGGCGCGCCAGGTTGACGGGAACCGGCAAAGACGTGTGGGAGATCATCGCGGCCGTACGAGACAACGACGGTGACGCCGCCGAGACGGCACGCTATCTTGAGCTGGCGCTCGGCCTCGTACAGGCTGCCATCAGCTACTACGGCGCCTACCGGGACGAGATCGATCAGTGGATCGAGGCCAATGAGCAGCAAGTAGCCGAGGCACACACAGCCTGGTCCGCTGGCCAGGATGCCGTCAGGCAGTGAGGCTGCTGCTTGATGAGATGCCGTCTCCGGCCATCGCGCGCGAGCTCCGCGGACGCGGCCACGACGTCTTGGCGGTAGCAGAGCATCCAGGCTGGGCGGCGCTCTCAGATCCCGAGGTCCTGGCCGTGGCACGGGCTGAGCGCAGAGCCGTCGTCACCAATAACTTGCGCGACTACCGGCCGCTGCATTCCGACGCGATTACGCCGGGCGGCCCGGGACACTTCGGTATGGTCTTCATGCCAGGCAGCTACCGGCGTACCAAAGCCGACACCGGACGAATCGTCTCCGCCCTTGAAGCAAAGCTCACTGAATACCCCGGCGATGAGGATCTAGCGAACGGCGAGTGCTGGCTGTAACAGCCGAAATGTCGTGGCATCCGGCGATATAAACGGAAGCATCACAAGCCCGTAGAATTCTCCTGGAGGAGGCCAGGAAGTTACTAGTGATATCGGCCAGGAAAGCGTATACATCTCGGGAAAAGATGCCAGCAAGCGCCGGGCGTTCGATTATCCAGGGATGAGCGTAATGACGGCATCGTCGGCTCATGTGTTCGCGGCGAAGGCTCGCGCCGCCAGGCCGCACGGTATGTATTAGCCGGCCAGCGCGGGCAGCCGCACCTCGAACCGGCAGCCATCCTCGGTGTTGATCACGCTGACCTTTCCCTGGTGCGCTTCGACGATACTGCGCACGATGGCGAGCCCGAGGCCCCCGCCGCTATCGGCACCGGCCGCGCTAGCGTGGACGCCGCGCCAGGCCAGGTCGAATACGCACTCCAGGTCTGCTTCCGGGATGCCGCCGCAGCCGTCGGCCACGGCCAGCAGCGCGCCGCCGCGTTCGGGCGCCGCGACGACGTGCACGCGGCCTTCGGCTGGGGTATGCCTGATGGCGTTGATCAGCAGGTTGACCAGCGCACGGGATAGCTCGCGGGGGTCGGCATGGACGACGAGCGGGCTGCCGACCTCCCCGGTCAGCAGCACCCCCCGGGCCCGCGCGAGTGCCTCGGTGCTGGCCAGGGCGTCGCTGATCACATCGTCGAGGGCGATCTGGCCAGGGGACAGGCGCAAGGTGCCCGCCTCGATGCGGGACAGCTCGAAAAGGTCATCCACCAGGCCGGCCAGGCGGCCGACCTCGGTGCGGATCTGCCGGTGATAGCGGTGCGGCTCGACGGCGATGCCGTCCTGGAGCGCCTCGGCCATCGCGTGCAGCCCGGCGAGCGGTGCCCGCAGGTCGTGCGAGACCCAGGCCACGAGCTGGCGACGGGACTGATCCAGCGCCTCCTCCCGCTCACGCGACTGCTTCAGCCTCTCGCTGGTGACGGCGAGTTCCCGCGACAGCGCCGCCAGCTCGGCCGTCATCGGCCCAGCCGGCGAGCGGTAGCCTTCGCCGTCCTGGCCGAGCGACCGAGCCGCCTGCCGCAGCGCCAGGCTGCTGGCTTCCAGCTGCCGGCCGAGCAGGCAGCCGAATCCGACCGCCACCACGGCCGCCACGATGCACACCATCACCACGACGCCCAGGTCGTGCGGCGACAGGAACATGGCCTCGGCGGTGCCGAGCGTGCCCGCCACCACTGCGAGCACCACCACGGCGCCGCTGACCTGGAGCAGCAGGCGTAGCGAGGCCTGCCGCAGCAGGCGGATGACACCCATGCCGATCAGGCCCACCGCGCTGGTGCAGCCGGCGGCGATCAGGTCGACCTGGATCTGCGCGTTCACGACGGTCAGCCTCCTGGGCAAAGCCGCAGCTCCAGACGATCCGGAGCGGCGCGGGCGCTTAGCTGAGCCAGACCACCCGCTTAGTATTCGTAGCCGCCTCGGGCCGGGTTTGCCGGTCAGCCATCCGGGTCTACGGAACGGACCGGTTCTGCGGGCTCTGCCTCAGCCTGCATTTCCGGCTCAGGCCCGGGTTCCGGTTGCGGCTCGCGCTCCCGTTCCGGCTCCGTCCCGGGTTCTGATGCCTGCTTTTGCCTCGCCCCGGACTCTGGCTCCGACCCTGGTTCCGGTCCGGGCTTGGGTTCTTGCTCCGGCTCCGCCTCGGGCTTCTCCGGCTGCGGCCGGACCAGATCGCTGTCGCCTGCCGGAGCGCTGTCCGGCGTCGGCGCGTCCAGCCGCCTAGGTGGCTGAGCCGTCCGCGACTGTCTCCGCAGCCGCAGCGCGAACGCCACCGCGGAGAGCAGGAACAGCGCGCCCGTCACCGCCAGCCAATGCCACACATACGGGTCCGCGGACAGCGTCGTCGACGCGTGGTACGGCGACGGCAGCCGCAGGATCAGCGGGAACCACACCAGCAGCAGCAAGCCAGACAGCGCCGCGGGCACCCGAACGTAGTTGATCCACGCCACCGAGGGCAGCTCAGGCGCGCGATGCCGGAACGCGGCCATGATCGACCGGTCGGCGAGCGAGTACAGGGGCATCAGCAGCAGATCGTGCCCGATAACCGCGCCGAGGAACCAGGCGGCTACCGCCAGCGGCCGGGAGGACACCAGCCGGACCGCCGCGTAGCCGGCGAGCCCGAAGCAGGCGAGCATGGCGAGCAGGTGCAGCGGGCTGGCGCCGTACCAGCGCAGAAGGTGTCTCATGTCAGTCCGTGAACAGCTGGCTGGGGAAGGTCAGGCTGCCGAAGCTCAGGCTGGCCACCCACTTGGTGTTGTGCACGCCGGGATTGGCCGGCACGATCACCCGGGCGGGATAGCCGTGGTCCAGGGAGAGCTCCGCGCCGTTGACCTTCAGCGCGAGCAGCGAGTCGGGGTCCATGATCTGCCCGGCCGACAGCACGGCGTGCCGGAAGGCGCCGCCGGTCTCCAGTGACTCCACGAGCACGCTGGACGGCTGGGCGACTCCGGCCAGCCGGGCCAGGTCACGCAGCCGCACGCCGGTCCAGGCCTGGTTACCGGTGGACCAGCCCTCGACGCAGGCGATCGGCAAGTACGCGGTGTGCTGCTCCATGGCGAGCAGGTCGGCGCGGCTCAGCTCGACGGGCGCGCGGCCCGGCGGGCCGGCGTGCGCAACGGTCAGCCGCCACGTCGCGCCGGTGTGCGCCGCCTGGATGCCGACCTGCGCCGCGGTCTGGTTGATCTGGAAGTCGTTGGGCCCGCGGCCGAGGTCCTGGCCGTGCGGGGCGAGCAGCGCGGTGCGGCGCAGCGGGCCGCCGATCGACTGGCCGACCGACAGGACCAGCATCAGCAGCGAGCCGGCCCCGGCGAAGGCCAGGGCGCCGCGCCGGGAGATCGTCGGCACCGCGGGCGCCGGGCTGACCAGCCCCGAACTGTCCGGCGGCTCCGGCTGGGTGTGGGCGGTGTCGACGCGCAGTTCCCGGACCAGGCCACGGGTCCGCAGCGACCGGACCACGGTCCGGCTCTTCAGGCCCACGTGAACCACGAAGCCGGTCACGAAGACCCAGGCGCCGTAGTAGTGCAGCGTGTAGAAGGAGCCGGGGAACTTGTACCACTGCTGGATGTTGAGGATCCCGGTGACGAACTCGAATATCACCCCGCCCACGAGCAGCAGCAGCGACAGCCGTTCCAGCGCGTGCGCCGGGCTGCGCAGCGGCGGCCATTCGAACAGCTTCGGCAGCACCGACCACAGCTTGGCCAGCAGGATCGGGATGAGGACCAGGCCCAAGGTGACGTGCAGACCCTGGTTCACCCGGTACAGCCACACCGGATGCGTGGGCCAGGAGAACAGGTAGAAGCCGAGCAGCCCCTTGCCGTGGGTCTCGTCGTTGATCCGGTTGAGGTCGGGGTTGTAGGCGGCGTAGGACAGCAGGCCGGTCACGAACACCACAGAGAGGCCGCCCAGCAGGATCAGGCCGAGGATGGACGTCAGCCACGGACCCCGAATCGGGCTTCGCCAGAACGAACGACGGAACGGCCCCGGCAGTTCGTCCGGCCTCGGCAGCCGGCCAAGCGCCTGCCGGGCGCGCCGCGCGAACGAGGGCCGGCCCGTGCGCGGTTGGTCGTCGCCGGTCACGCCCTGCCTCCTGACTTGGCCGCGCGGCCCGGAGTGGCCGCTCGGCCCGGACTTGCCGGCTGGCCGTTGAGCGTGCGAACCGCCGCCGCGCACGAACGCCCGGCCGGCAGCCACACGTACTCCGGCCGCCCCGGCGGCCCGGCGACCCGCCGGAACACGTCGGCCGGGATTCCGGGGAGCAGCGTCTGGGAGCAGAGCACGTAGTACGGCGCCAGGTCGGCGGGAAAGCCGTCCGGCGGGCCGGTGCCCTCGGTCACGATGGCGGTGAAGCGCCGCGCCGCCACCGCGCGGGCGGCGCTGGCGGCGAAGCTCGCGATGGCCGCGGGGTTCGAGGCGCGCAGCACGTCGTCCGTGGCGCCCTGCTGCGCGACCGCGGGCAGCCCGGCCAGCAGCGTCAGGCCCGGATCGGAGGGCACCGCGATCGTGCCGCCGAGGGCACGCAGACCGGCGGTCAGCCGCGTGCCCGCGGCGCGGTCCGCGGTGCCCGGAATCGCCTGGCCCGGCCGGAAGCCGGTCATCAGCACGGCTAGCTGCGCGATGACCAGCGCGGCGGACGCGGCGGCCAGCCACGGGCCGATCCGTCCCGGCCGCCAGCTCGCGCTCCAGACCCTGGCCGCGCGGTCCGCCGCGCTGCTCAGCAGGGCGCCGGGGTGACCGCCCAGCGCCAGGCCGGCCGCCAGCGCGACGGCCAGGTAGGCGGGCAGCAGGTCGTTGACCGCGCCGCCGCTGTGCACCAGCGCGGCATAACCCTCGATCACCAGCGCGGCGCCGCCGGCCAGCAGCACCGCTGGGGTCCGGCGCGCGCCCAGGACCAGGGCGCAGCAGGCGATGCCGAGCGCGGGCAGCAGGTGAGCGGTCCAGAACTGGGCGAAGGCGGCGTCGTTGAAGGCCTGCTGGCGCATCAGCACCAGGACGTAGTACACGTACCAGCCGTGGCTGGCCAGGCCCAGAGCGAGCGTGCTGATCCCCAGCACCGCGGCGTAGGTCGCGGCGGCCAGCCCGGCCAGGCGCCGCCGCGGCCCGGCCGCAAGCGCGGCCAGCACCGCGACGCCCTCGGCGAGCCCGTTCTGCTTGGTGAGGAAGACGGCCGCCAGCAGCAGCCCGGTCAGCACCGCCCCGCGGGCCCGGACCAGCCACCACCGCGCGCTGTAGAGCGCGGCCACGCTGAACGCCAGGAACAGCGAGTCGACCCGTGCCACGTCGAACCAGGTGCCGGTGACGAAATAGGTCGCGGCCAGCAGGCCGGCCGAGGCGATCCCGGCGGCGGCGCTGGCGGTCTCGCGCTGGACCAGCCGGGCCATGACCGCGAAGCAGGCCAGCGACGACAGCAGCGAGACCAGGCGCAGCGGCAGGTAGGACAGGCCCAGCACGCGTGCCACCGCGGCGCAGACGGCGAAGTACAGCGGCGGGTAGCCGTCTGGCACGTAGCCGACCCCGGGCGCCGGGTAGAGCTGCCGGCCGCTGAGTATCCGCTGCACCTCGACGAGTGAGTTGCTCTCCAGGTATTCCAGCGGATACGGGTAGCCGATCCGCGCTAGGGCGGTGACCAGGTAGGTCGCGATCGCGGCGGCGCCGAGCAGCGCGGCGGCACAGCGGGCCGTGCGCGGAAGGTCCCAGCGGCACCGAGCGTCCCGGCCGCGCGCGCCTGCCCCGGGCTGCGGCCCGGGTCCGGCCAGGGTCGCAACTCCGGCGCGGCCGGCGCCGGGCCTGAAGGAGGTGTTCACGCTGAGTATTAGATGCAGGCGAACCGTGCGAGGCAACCGGCCATTCGTGAGCGTTTTGTCGCGTATGTCGCTTATCTTGGCGCTCAGGACGATCGTCAACTGAACCCTGTATTAACCGAACACGATTCCGGATAGCTGCTCTGGCCAGCCTAATCGCCGCTATATATCGCACGGCCCGGTTCACCGGCGGCGTGTACAGCGCGTGGCTGCGGTGCCGCCGGGGCGCCTACCTTACGGGTTGGAGATATCTGCCGGCTCGGCCGTCCACGAGGGGGCCGTGTCCCAGCAGTAGCCGATGCCCCGGACGGTGCGGAGCAGCATCGGCGCCCCCGGCTCGTCCTCGACCTTGTCGCGCACCCGGCGCACGTGCACGGTGACGGTGGACTGGTCGCCGAACGACCAGCCCCAGACCTCCCGCATCAGCTCCGCGCGGGTATACGTCTGCCCCGGATGTGACATGAAGAAGGCGAGCAGGTCGAACTCGCGCACGGTCAGGGCCAGCTCGCGGCCGTCCCGGCGGGCCCGCCGGGCCGCTACGTCGACCTCGATCGGCCCTGAGACCAGCGGCGGCGACGGTATCGCCGGCGTGGCAGGCTCGGGCGCGGCGGCCCGGCGCAGCACGGCCTGGACCCGCAGCGACAGTTCCCTGGCGCTGAACGGCTTGGTCACGTAGTCGTCCGCGCCCGCCTCCAGCCCGAGGACCCGGTCGTTCTCCTCGCCGAGGGCGCTCAGCATGATGACCGGCAGCGGGGCGGGCTCCGCCCAGTCGGCCCAGGCCGCACGCAGCCGACGGCACACCTCGAGGCCGTCCATGCCGGGCAGCATCAGGTCCAGCACGACCAGGTCCGGCCGCCACTCCTGCGCGAGGGCCAGCGCGGCCGGGCCGTCCGGCACGTGCCGCGGCTCCATGCCCGCATGCCGGAGGTAGTCGACCACGACTTCGGCCACCGTCGCATCGTCGTCCACGACGAGAACCCGCGCGTTCATACCCCAAGTGTAGGAACTACAGGTCATCCCATCAGCCGGAGCGAGTTCCTCATCCCGTAAGGAGCCGATCCCTGCCGCTGGGTACGTCGCACTCATAACCTCACCCCTGTGACTGTCGATGCGATCTGGGCCGGCCGCGCCGCCGCGCGAGAGCAGGTATGAAGGCGGGGGCGATCGGCCTGTACGAGGAGGCGCTGCGGATCCCGGGGCCCGCGCTGATGCTGCGGAGCGCGGTCGGCCACGCGCTGCCCATGCAGGTCGAACGCTGGTGCGGACCACCCGACGGGGCCGATGAGGAGCTGCTGCGCCGCTGCCGCGGGCCGGTGCTCGACATCGGCTGCGGTCCCGGACGGCTGACCGTCGCGCTGGCCGAGCGCGGGATCCCCGTCCTGGGCGTGGACATCTCACCTGCGGCGGTCGCGCGCGTCCGCCAGGCCGGTGTGTCCGCCCTGCACCGGTCGGTTTTCGATCCGCTGCCCGGTCAGGGCCGGTGGGTAACCGCGCTGCTGGCCGACGGCAACATCGGCATCGGCGGCTACCCGGACGAGCTGCTGCGCCGGTGCGCGCGACTGCTGGCCCCCGGCGGCGCGCTGCTGATCGAGGTGGAGCGCGATGACGTCGACGAACGGCTGACCGCGTGGCTCGAGCACGCCGACGGCAGGCGCGGCCCGTTGTTCCCGTGGGCGCGGCTGGGCGCGAGCGCGCTGCTGCGCCTCGCCGCCGCGGCCGGCCTGTACCTCCGCGAGGAATGGCATCAGGCCGGCCGGTCGTTCGTCTGCGTCGCCTCCCCGCAATCCCCGGGCAACCCCCGGTGAGTCCGGGCCGGCGGATTCCGCCCGGTCAGTCCGCGGCGGCGCGTACCGCCGCCAGCAGCCCGTCGAAGTCCTCGCCGCACGGACCGCAGGCCCGCAGATGAACGGCGATGCCCGGGTAGCGCTCCGCAGCCGCGGCGCCGGCCGCCACCAGGTCGGCGTAGACATGCAGCAGCTCCATCGCCTCGGCACAGCCCACATCGCGCGGGTCGGTCTGCAGGAAGCGGTCCAGCGCTGACCAGCCGTTCATGAGCGCCTCGAAGTCTGATCGTCTAGATATCCGTGAGCGGAGAGAGCGGCGCGCAGCTTACGCCGGGCGTCGAACATGGTCTTATAGAGCGCGTTCCTGGTGGAGCCGAGCTTGACGGCCAGGGCGTCCAGCGGCACGCCGTCCAGCACGATCGCGACGAAGACCTGCCGCTGCCGCGGGGTCAGCTGCTCGTCCACCGCGCGCCGCACGGCGCTGGCCATCTCGCGCCGCTCGGCCTCGCGAGCGGGCTCGAGCCCGAACCGGTCGGGCAGCCGGTCCCAGTCTTCGGCGTCCATGGGTACCGGCGGGTTGATCCAGAAGTGCCGTCCTACCTTGGCCGAGACCTCGAAGATCACGAACTTGTACGCCCAGGTGGTGAACCGGCTTTCGCCGCGGAACTGGCCAACCTTGGCCGTGATGGCCAGCAGCGCGTCGGCCGCGGCCTGGTAGGCGAGGTCATCGAGCTCGGGGCCGGTGATCCGCAGCTGCCCGCTTCGCCGGCGCAGCTCGCTGTGCGCGATCCTCAGCAGCATCTCGTGCAGGCGCGCAAGCCCGGCCTCGCGCTGGTCCGCGGGGCCGGTCAGGGACCGGACCCAGGTCGCCGAGTCCGCGTCCAGGCCGGCCGGCGGCGTGATCCCGTGGGCGGCGGGATCGGCTGGCATCATGACACCGATCCTACGGACACGGTCCCGGTCTCCCGCGCGGGCGGCCCGTAGGTCATGGGTAAGACCGGGGCGGCGGGTGCCGCTAACCGGACGTGGGCATACCCCTGGCGCCATGCTGGCGCCGGTCAGGTGAGCCTGCCGCTTCATCTCATTCCCCCACCAGACACGGAGGCTCTCATGGCCCTGCTTCATCCCGGCGATAAGTTCCCGGCTCTCAGCGTGGCCCAGGCCGGCGGCGGCTCACTGCAGCTGCCGGACGCGCTGGACGGCCACTTCGGCGTGGTCCTGTTCTACCGCGGCGCCTGGTGCCCGTACTGCAACGCGCAGCTGCGCGCCTTCCAGCGGGCCAAAGACCAGCTCGCCGAGGTCGGAGCCCAGGTCGTGGCGCTGTCGGTCGACGACGAGGCCACCACCGCGGAGCTGATCGCCAGGGGTGGCCTGGACTTCGGCGTCGGCTACGGCGCAGATGCGCGCGCGCTGGCCGAGGCGACCGGCGCCTTCGTCAACGACGACCCGCTGTTCGTGCAGTCCACCGGGTTCGTCCTCAACCCGGCCGGCCAGGTCGCGGTCGGCGTCTACTCGACCGGGGCCATCGGGCGGCTGGTGCCCGAGGACGTCATCGGCCTGATCCGCTACCTCCGCACGCACGCCACCTGAACCGCGGCCCGAAGCGCCGCATCGCCTGGTCGCAGTCGCGGGCCGCCCGCTAACCGCGGGTGTCCTGGTCCACCCCGGCGAGGCGGACCAGGACACCGGTGGTTTAACGCCGGTTCGTTCCGCCTTATATGTTGACGATTCCGGCCGGGGCGCCGGCCGCGGGCAGCGGCGTCGGCGAGCTGGGCACCTCGGTGAGGGTCCCGCCGGTCACGGCGAAGACCGACAGGATGTGGTTGCCGCTGCCGTCGACCAGCAGGTACCTGCCGTCGGGGGATAGCCGGGCGTCGATGTCGGCGCCGCCGCCCGCGATCGGCGTGCTGCCGATCAGGGTGAGGGAGCCGGCCGGGTTGATGGCGTAGCTGGAGATGTTGCCCGAGCCGGTGTTGACGGCGAACAGGTACCGGCCGTCGTGGCTGATCTCCACCCAGCACGGCGCGGTCTGCCCGTCGGCGTACGGCGAGGCTCCGATGGGGGTGAGCTGGCCGAACAGGCTGTCGCGGTATGCGGACACGGTGCCCAGGCCGGCGCCGTTGTGCGCGTTGGTGACGAACAGTTCCGCCGGGCGGGCCGGGGAGAATTCGGCGCCGAGCTGGCCGAGGCCCTGTCCGGTGAACGGCGAGCCCTGGGCGGCGAGCAGGTGCCCGCCGGGCAGCACCACGAAGCTGTCGATCTCCGAGGTGCCGGTACGGGTGCCGATGAGGTGGTCGCCGAGCGCGTTGAAGAAGACGTCACCCAGGCCTGAGCTGTCCGGGACGGTGACCGTCGACCCCGGGATCGGGGTCAGGCTGCCATCGAAGCCCAGCCGGAAGCCCGAGTAGCCGCTGCCGCCCGCGCCGGAGTTCGCCGCGTAGACCAGGCCGGAGGGCGATACCGCCACGCTGACCGGCTTGATCCCGCCCGAGGACACCGGCTGGCCCACCGGCACCGGCACGCCGCCCGAGGTGATGCGCAGCACCGAGATCTGGTTGCTGCCGGCGTCGACCGCCAGCAGGTAGCGGCCATCGGGCGTGGCCTGGATCGCGCCCTGGGAGGCCAGGCCGGTGCCCAGGCCGGCGCCGCCGGCCGGGAACGGCGAGCCGGGCAGCGGGGTGACCGAGCCGTCGGCGTGCCGGGCGAACCCGTCGATGGTGTTGGAGGTGGCGGTGTTGCCGTCGATGTAGGTGTAGCCGACTACCGTGCTGGCGCGCGCTGTGCTGGTGCTGGCTGTGCTGGCGCTGGCCGCGGTGGCCGCGCCGAGCAGGCTGATCGAGGCGGCCAGTACGCTGCCGCCCGCGGCCAGCCAGATGCGATTACGCATTCCGTTCTCCTTGACGAGGGAGGATCCGCAGTGATCCGCCGATCCACTCATCTCAGCGGCGGCCGGCGGCCGCCTTCTTACGCCCGGGTTGCGTCACGTCACCGATACGTAAGGTTCCGGCTAGCCGCCGTCTCGCCGAGCACCCCGCGGCGTCCGGCCGGCCGCTGATCTTGTAACGGATGCTGATCCGTCTGGACTACCTCTCGTCAAGAGGGGTTATACAAACCGGATGGAGCACACCTGATGACGAGTACGAGTCCGCGCTATGACGACCTGAACGCGCTGTTCATCAACTGCACGCTGAAGCCGTCGCCTGAGCTCAGCCACACCCAGGGGCTGATAGAAGCCAGCGCCGGGATCATGGGCGAGCAGGGTGCACGCACCGAGATCGTCCGCGCCGTCGATCATGACATCGCGACCGGGGTGTGGCCGGACATGACCGAGCACGGCGCCGCCACCGACGCCTGGCCGCGGCTTTATCCCAAGGTGCTGGCCGC
>JBEKKH010000195.1:0-13494 GCA_050010815.1 Streptosporangiaceae bacterium
CGGGCGGCCGCCCGGGCTTCCGCGGCGGCTTCAGTTCGCTCCGCCGCCAGCTCGTTCAGGCGGCCGCAGAGGCGCTCGGCCAGCCGCCTCGAGTTCGCGAACACGATCGTGGACTTGTGCTGTTCGATCAGGTCGAGCACTCGCTCTTCGACGTGCGGCCAGATCGAGCGCCTGGGCGCCGGGTCCTCGCCGTCCTCCCCGGCCCGGCGACCCGGGGGCGTGTCCAGTTCGGTCATGTCCTCAACCGGAACGACGACCCGCAGTTCGATGCGCTTGGGGCTGGGCGGCTGCACGATGGTGACCGTCCGGGTACCGCCGAGGAAGGTGGCGACCTCCTCGGCCGGCCGCACGGTGGCCGACAAGCCGACCCGCTGGGCGGCGCGGATCCCGTCCCCGGCGCATCCGTGCCCCGGCTGGCTCCGCAAGGCGTCCAGGCGTTCCAGGGACAGGGCCAGGTGAGCGCCGCGCTTGTTTCCCGCGACGGCGTGCACCTCGTCCACGATGACCGTTTCCACCCCGCGTAGGGTTTCCCTCGCCTGGGACGTGAGCAGGAGGAACAGCGACTCAGGCGTGGTGATGAGAATGTCGGGCGGCTTGCTGGCCAGCTTCCTGCGCTCTTCCGCGGCGGTCGGCGGTATCGCCTGTGCGGACGGCCACCCTGATGTCCGGTTCCTCCAGGCCCAGCCGGTGCGCGGCCTGCCTGATCCCGGTCAGCGGCGCCCGCAGGTTCCGCTCGATGTCCACCGCCAGCGCCTTGAGCGGAGAGACGTAGAGCACCCGGGTGCGTCGTTTCGGATCCGCGGGCGGCGGTACCGCGGCCAGCTTGTCGATCGCCCACAGGAACGCGGCCAGGGTCTTGCCCGATCCGGTCGGCGCGACGACCAGCGTGTCCTCACCCTTGCCGATCGCCCGCCAGGCACCCGCCTGAGCGAGCGTCGGCTCGGCGAAGGCGCCCTCGAACCAGGCCCGGGTCGCGGGTGAGAACCCGTCCAGGGCATCGGTGCCCGTCATGTGACGCTCCCCTCCCGAACCACCCACCGCGTGGGCTGGCCGGTGATCGTCGCGACGCGCTCGTAGTCTGCGTCGTAGTGCAGGACACAAACCCCGTGCCGTTCGGCGACGGCCGCGATGATCAGGTCCGCAAGCGATACGGCGCCGAGCTGGTCGCGGGCGGTGAGCTCGGCCTGGACGCTGAGCGCACGCCTCAGGTCGCCGTCCTCGGTCGGCAGCCATTCATAGGCACGCCGCCGGTCCGCCGCGACCTGGTCGCAGTCCGCCCGGCCGCGCGCGGTGAACAGCACCACCAGCTCGGTAATCCCGCAGGTCGCGATCAGCCCGTGCTCGACGAGCGGGGCCAGCACCGTACGCACCGGCGGATGGTGCCACCGGGCCAGGGCGCTCTTGTCCGCCAGGTACCGGGCTATCGCCACGCCTGTTCCATCACCGTCGGATTGCCGAGACCGGCGTAGACGCCGAGGTCCAGCCGCTCGATCTCGCGCTTGCGGGCCACTGACGCGACGGCCTCGGCCAGCGCCCGGTTCACCGTCTCCCGCTTGGTCCGGGCGCCCAGCGCGGCCTGCGCCTGGTCGAGCAGGTCGTCATCCACGTCGATGAGCGTTTTGGACATCGCCACCCTCCCGTCGTATATACATATCCTAGGTCAGCGGATATACCGGATGATCAGGCCGATCGCGGCCGCAGGTCAGGCCGATCCCGGCGAGAGTCTTTTCCATTGCTCCATAGTGCCCTGCCCCTATGACATTTCGGTCCGGCGGCCCGGCGGCCTGTCTCCCCGGTGGTGCCATAATCTCGGCTGCGTTCAGAACGAGAACGAGAATGTCAACGTGGCGGGTGACAGCATGACGTGGTCCCGGCGGACGCCGCTGGCGGCGATCATCGTGGCGGCGCTGCTGGCCGGATGCGGGCTGGCCGGATGCGGGCTGGCCGGATGCGGGCCCGTCTCCGGCGGCGCCGCCATCCAGCCCGCGGGCCGGCCTCACCCCAGGGACCCATCCCACCGGGCCGCCTAGTGCGCTGCCGGTCGCGCCCGGCGCGGGTGTCCTGCCGCAGACCCGCACCTTGCCCAGCACGGACTCGGTGGCTTTCCGAGACGCGATGACCGACTTGTGGCTGGCCGTGACCACGGGAAACTCTCGTCTCGGGCTGCCCGCCTTCTTCCCGCTGACGGCATACCAGCAGGTGAAAGCGCTCTATGATCCCACCGCAGACTGGCACGACCGGCTGTGGTACGACTTCACCCTCGACGTCGGCGCGGCCCATAACCTGGTGGGCTCCGGCGCGCGACTGGTCCGGGTGATCGTGCCGTCCTATGACGCAGCCTGGGTCTACCCGGGTGACTGCGATAACAAGCTGGGCTACTGGCACGTCCCCGGCGCCCGGGTGGTCTACGAGCAGGATGGTCACGAGCGTTCGTTCGGCATCGCGTCCCTGATCTCCTGGCGCGGGGTGTGGTACGTGGTGCACTTCGGCGCCGTGCTGCGGAACGTTGTGACCGGAATCGCCGATCAGCCCGCGGTCGGCCCCGGTGTCCCTGGGCCGCCCGGCGGCTGCTGACCTCAGCCCTTTTCGCGCAGTATCGCGCATCGCTGCGCCGCCGCGAGCACAGGGGGCATCGACCCGGATCAGCCGCGAGCCCTGACGCGTTCTGTCATCCTGATTTGATGCAAGCGGTCCCGGACTCGTCCCGGACGCCGCGCTTTCACCACCTGCTGGTCGGCGGCCGCGTGGTAACGCCGCGAGGGGTGCTCAGCCCTGGCTGGATCCGGCTAGCCGGGAACCTGATCGATGCGGTTGGATCCGCCCGCCCGCCAGCGCCCGGCTCTCGCGGAGGCGCCGTCACGGACCTGTGCGGGGCTTGGGTGCTTCCCGGCTTTGTCGACATGCATGTGCACGGCGGCGGCGGTACCTCGTTCACCGAGGGATCAAGCGATGAGGCCAGGCGTGCCGCGGAATTTCACCGCCGCCACGGCACCACCACCTTGGTGGCCAGCCTGGTGACCGCGCCCATGGCCGAACTCGAAGCCAGGGCCGCCATGCTGGCGCCGCTGGCCGCCCACGGCGTCCTGGCCGGACTCCATCTGGAGGGGCCGTTCCTTTCCGCGGCCAGATGCGGCGCCCAGGACCCGCGGCACCTGCTCGCTCCCGACGTGGCCGCCTTCGAGCGACTCCGGGCGGCAGCCGGCGGACACCTGCGCGTCGTCACCATCGCCCCCGAACTGGACGGCGCGACCGAGCTGATCAAGGCGGCGACGCGGGCCGGGGTAACGGCGGCCATCGGCCACACCGACGCGACCGCCGAGGCCGCATCAGCCGCGATCGACCTCGGCGCGACTCACGCAACCCATCTGTTCAACGGCATGCGGCCGCTTCATCACCGGGAGCCGGGGGCCGCCGGAGCTCTGCTTGACCGGGCCGAGGTCACCTGCGAGGTGATCGTCGATGGCGTCCACCTGCATCCCGCCGTCATCCGGATGGTGGCGCGGGCGGCCGGCCCGGGCCGGCTGGTGCTGATCACCGATGCCATGGCCGCCGCGGGCATGCCGGACGGAGATTACCGGCTCGGCTCGCTGCGGGTGAACGTGACCGGGGGAGTGGCCCGCCTGGCCGACCGCACCAGCGCCACTGGTGCCGGCCCGATCGCCGGTTCCACTGCCACCATGGCCGGCGTGGTGAGGCAGGCAGTGGCCGCGGGCCTGCCGGTCCTTGATGTCGCCGCTGCGGCGAGCACGACCCCGGCTCGCGTCCTGGGCTTGGGGAACCGGGTCGGGGCCCTGCGGCCGGGCCTGGAAGCCGACCTCGTGGTCTGTGACGATGACTTCCGGCTGAGCATGGTGATGGCGGCCGGGCGGTGGCTGGACCCAGCCGCACCGGATCCCGCTGGGTTAGCTTCCCTGGCGAACCGACCCGGTGAGCTGCCCGGAGGGCGAGCTGACCTCGCACACGACCGTGCGTTCGCCTGCCTTCCAGGCGGCCTGGTTCGGGTAGACGTACTCCTGCGCGAGGCCGGCGTTTGCGAGAGCCGGCTTGAGGTAACTACCCAGCCGGGCCGCGCAGCCGTTGCCCGCGTTCTGCTGCACCGCCGCGTTACCTGGCCAGGAAGACGCGGGCAGGGTAAAGGTGGCGAACACCTCCGCGTCGTGCGGGGTTCCGCAGGCCAGCACCGTGACGGCCAGCCCGCTCGCCCCCGAGTTGATGCACTCGCCCGGGTGGAGCTTGAATACGGCGGCGGGCCGGTAGGTGATCACGGTCTTCTTGTGGAAGCCGTGGGTGGCTACCGCCAGCACGCCGGCGGCGACCCCGACCAGCACGATGACCCCGACGACGATGCCGACGACCGCCAGCGGACCCATGTCCCGACGAGGCTCTACCTTGGACGCCTTGGCCGGCTTCGACTCCAGACCCGCCTCACCCGCCTCACCCGCTTCACCCGCTTCACCCGCCGCTGCTTTACCCGGCTCCGGGCCCGCTTCACCCGCTGCCGCTTCACCCGCTGCCGCCCGGCTGGTCTCCGCCCCCGCAGGCTCAGCGTCTGCGGACTCAGCGGGGCCGGTGTCCGCCAGCTCCCCGGCCGGGAGTTCACCTTGCGTCAGCGCAGTATCTACCGGCTCCCCATGAGAGCCCTCGTTTACCCTCGTCGGCGCGACCATCCGGCCTCCATCGTGCCCATGACCCGCCACGGCCGGTCCCGCATCGCCGACCTGATCGGGCGGCGCACTCAAGTCGCGATGTGCGCCAGATGATCCACTACTTCCCACGTATCTGATAACGACACATCGGAGAAAAAGGTCCCTGGGCCTGCGGGCTCGCGTCCCGCCGCAGGATACGGGCTCATTGGGCCGAACGGCCCCTGCTATCCCGGCCACATCCGGCAGTACCCTGGCGACGTGCGGCAGACGGAATTCTGGAGCTTGATGAGGGCGCAGTTCGGCGACGTATACGCGCAGAGCCTGGCGAAGGACTTCGTGTTCGGCAACCTAGGCGAGCGCACGGTCGAACGCGCCCTCGCCGACGGGGTGGACGCCAAGTTGATCTGGCGGACGGTCTGCGACACGTTCAACGTGCCGGACAACCTGCGTTAGGCCGAGAGCGCAGGCCGGGACGCCAGGCCGAGAGCGCAGCCCGGGGACGCTGGCCCGGGGACGCTAGAAGCCTAGCCGCCGCGGGGTGTTGATCTTGTCCGGGGCGACCT
Organism: Streptosporangiaceae bacterium; assembly: GCA_050010815.1. Lineage (GTDB taxonomy): Bacteria > Actinomycetota > Actinomycetes > Streptosporangiales > Streptosporangiaceae > Palsa-504. The sequence goes on from JBEKKH010000195.1 coordinate 5,210, forward strand.
TGAGGATCACGCGGCCCTGCGGTCCGATGGGGTTGGCGTAGTCCTTGCCGGTGTACTTGTGTGACAGTTCGTCAATGTGCTTCCTGGCCTCGTCGCCGGTGACGGTGTCCACCACGTGCCCCCGGATCTCGGCCCAGTCCCACGGGTTATCGCTGCTGTGAATCAGCACGGTGATGCGCGGGTCGCGGCTGACGTTCTTGGCCCGCTGTCGCTGCGGTTCCGTGTTGACCAGGACATACTCGTCGTCAGCGTCGACCCAGGTGAGCAGCGCCTGCGGTTGCCCGCCCGGCATCAAGGTCACCACCGTGGCCAGATTCTTCCCCTTCGCCAGGCGGGTCACGTCTTCGTCGAGCGCCATCTGAAATCTCCTCACGCCGGCCAGTCTCACTGCCCCGATGCTAGCCCCCACCCCACCGACCGCACCGATCGCACCGCCCTACCAACCCCGCCGACCGCACCGCCCCACCAACCCACCGACCGCCGCCCCACGTCGCAGCCGCGCAGCCTGGTTTTTCATGAATTTCTGCGGCGCTTTCGGCGTGTCGGCCATGATCGAATACACGTTCGTCCTATAGTGAGTCGATGGCGGCGGTTTCCGGCACAAGCAACCGGAGACGGCGGCCACGAAATCCTCTGCGAACAGGCGCAACGCGGCGCTCGGCAAAATGTCGGTGGCGGCGCGTAGCGTGTCCACCGATCCGCCGGGGATGTCCGGTGGGACCATAACTCAGACGACCTGGGCGGTGCGGGAGGTGCCCGCAGGCCCTTTTACCCGGCAGGGAGTCCCCATGGCAGGAAACAGCAGGCCGACCCTCGAGCGATCCGGCGACAGGGATAAGTCCCTGGAGACCGCGCTCCTGCAGATCGAGCGGCAGTTCGGCAAGGGCTCGGTCATGCGCCTTGGCGATGAGACGCGAGTGCCGATCGAGGTGATCCCGACTGGCTCGATCGCGCTCGACGTGGCGCTGGGCCTCGGCGGCCTGCCGCGCGGCCGCATCGTCGAGATATACGGACCTGAGAGCAGCGGAAAGACGACCGTGGCACTACACGCCGTGGCCAACGCTCAGAAGGGTGGCGGCATCGCGGCGTTCATCGACGCCGAGCACGCACTGGACCCGGACTACGCCAAGAAACTCGGCGTCGACACCGACGCGCTGCTTGTTTCCCAGCCCGACACGGGCGAGCAGGCGCTGGAGATCGCGGACATGCTCATCCGGTCCGGCGCCATCGACGTCATCGTCATCGACTCGGTCGCCGCGCTCGTGCCGAAGGCGGAGATCGAAGGCGAGATGGGGGACAGCCACGTCGGGCTTCAGGCCCGGCTCATGTCCCAGGCCCTCCGCAAGATCACCGGCGCATTGAGCCAGACCAAGACCACCGCGATCTTCATCAACCAGTTGCGGGAAAAGGTCGGAGTCATGTTCGGCTGCATGGCTTACGCCACCCGAGTCACCCTGGCCGACGGTACCCAGGAAATGATAGGGAAGATCGTCAATCAGCGGATGGACGTCGAGGTCCTCTCGTACGACCCGGAAACTGACAGGATGGTTCCGCGCCGGATCGTGAACTGGTTCAACAACGGCAAAACCGAGAAGTTTCTTCAGTTCAGCGTCGCGAAGTCAGGAAAAAACGGGCTGGCTCAATTCGCCGCGACCGAGAATCACCTTATTCGTACGCCTGGTGGCTGGCGTCAGGCGGGAGAGCTGATTCCTGGCGATCGTGTCATGGTCGTGGGACAGCAGCGCCTAGGCAGTCAGCAGTTCCAGCTGATCCTCGGTTCGCTCATGGGCGACGGGAACCTGTCCCCGAACCGCAGGGGCAGGTCCGGAACCCGTTTCCGGATGGGACACGGTGCCCGGCAAGCAGACTACCTAGACTGGAAAGCATCGCTGCTGGGTAACATCCCGCATGCGAGGACGGTAAACGCCAAGGGTGCCGTCTTCGCCGACTTCACTCCGCTTCCTGAGCTGGGTGAACTGCATGAGGCCGTGTATTTCGGTGATGGTAAGAAGCACCTCAGCTGGGACTACCTCAAGAGCCTCACGCCGCTGGCGCTGGCGGTCTGGTACATGGACGACGGTGGCTTTACCCTCCGTTCGAAGGGCGTCCAGGAGCGGACTGCGGGGGGCACAGGCCGGATCGAGATCTGCGTCGAGGTGATGAGCCCTGGTTCCCGGGATCGCCTCGCGCATTACCTGCGGGACACGTATGGCCTGCAGGTCAAGCTCATGTACCGCGGTGCGCGAAAGATGAGCGTGCTTCAATTCAGTACCTCGGCATCGGAAAAGTTCCAGAAGCTCGTCGCGCCATATGTTCACCCGTCGATGGAGTACAAGCTGCTGCCACGGTTCCGTGGCGAGTTCAGCGTGGAGGAGGAATTCGCGTCTACGACACCGCGGATGACTCCGGCGCGGATCCTGGACATCCACGTCAAGCCGCCGACCCGGTCCATGAACCGCTTCGATCTTGAGGTAGAAGGGTCTCATAATTACTTCGTAGACGGAGTTATGGTGCACAACAGTCCTGAGACCACCTCAGGCGGCAAGGCCCTGAAGTTCTACGCCTCGATCCGGCTGGACGTACGCCGGATCGAAACCCTGAAGGAAGGCACCGACGCGGTCGGCAACCGGACCCGGGTCAAGGTGGTCAAGAACAAGATGTCGCCGCCGTTCAAGGTCGCGGAGTTCGACATCATCTATGGCAGCGGGATCAGCCGGGAAGGCAGCCTTATCGACCTCGGCGTGGAGCAGGGCATCGTGCGCAAGTCGGGTGCCTGGTACACCTACAACGGTGACCAGCTCGGCCAGGGCAAGGAGAACGCCCGCGGTTTCCTGCGGGAGAACGCCGACCTGGCCAACGAGATCGAGAAGCGGATCAAGGAGAAGCTCGGCATCGGGCCGCAGCCGGCCGCGGAGGCCGCCCCAGCCCCCGGCAAGCCAGCCCCGAGCAACGGTAACGGCAACGGCAACGGCAACGGGTCTACTTCGAAGGTGGCCACCGCGGCCGTCCCGGTCTAGCCAGGTGACCGGAAGTGGCTACTGGTAAGCGGTTTTCAGGGTCATCGCCCGAGGTCGGAGCGCATGACCCTGAAACCCTGCTCCACGATCCCGAAACCCGGGCCAGGCAGATTTGCCTGCGGCTGCTGACGGCCGAGCCGCGGACCCGGGCTCAGCTGGCGCAGGCGCTGCACCGCGGCGGCGTTCCTGCCGAAGCCGCCGAGTCCGTGCTCAGCCGGTTCGCCGATGCGGGCCTGATCAACGACGCCGCGTTCGCGCGGGCCTGGGTCGAGTCCAGGCATCATAGCCGCGGGTTGTCCCGGCGCTCGCTCTCGGCTGAGCTCAAGCGCCGCGGCGTCGACGGCGAGGAAATCCGCGAAGCGGTCGACGCCCTCGACCCTGAGCAGGAGGTCGCCACCGCTCGGCGGCTGGTCGAGCAGAAGATGGCGAGCACCCGCGGGCAGCCGCCGCAGGCTCGCGCCCGGCGGGTGGCGAGCCTGCTCGCCCGGAAGGGCTACCCGCCCGGCCTGACCTTCAGGCTGATCAGGGAAGCCATGCAGCAGGAGGGCCCGGTCGACGTCGATCTGGACCTGGATGCCGAGCCCTGCATTGCTCCAGAAGAAGACACTCTAGAAGGCATCCCAGAAGACCCTGGCTCTGGTTACTCGATGTAATCGGGAGTCTCATTCTCCCCGTCGGCGCCCGGCCCAGCCGCGGCGGCCTTGACGGTTGCCACCGTGTCGCATGGCCACATCCTCACGGCTCGCACCTGCGCACCTTTCGTCCGCATGACATACCGTTCGCGACGACCAAGATGCTTTGCTTGATAAAAAGGTTATGAAGCCTTAACCTCGCGGCAGCGAGACGTTGACCTAACCTGCCCAGGAAAATAGCGGAGGATGAACAATCGGATACTTTTTGTAGTTAAGCGGCCCGGGAGCCGCTGACTGAAAAATTTAGCTGACGGGCGAAGACGGCGTGTGATCGCCCGCACCAGGGCATATACCTGACGAACCCTGGGTCGAGGGACGCCGACGTACAACATAAGGGTGCCCCGAGGGCTATGGACGGAAAGGGGTGGCCGTGAGCAGCGGATTGTCGCTCGCGTTCATGGTGATCGGGTTGCTCGCAGTGATATTTGCGTTCGGGGTCGTGTGGCGCCGGACCGCGAGTACCCCGAGGGACGCGGGCCAGCTCACGCAGGCCGACCGCGATCTCCTCACCCAGGAAGCCGACCACATCCGGGCCCGCGCGCAGCTTGAGGCCACCGGGATACTTGACCGGGCCCGTTCCGAAGCCGAACAGGCCGCCCAGGGCCGACGCGAGGTCGAAGAGGAGATCCGGGCGGTCAAGGACGAGGTACGCGAGCTGCGCAGTGATCTCGAGCGCCGCGAAACCCGTCTCGCCGACCGCGAGCAGCGACTTGACGCAGAACTCAAGCGGATCGAGGATCGCGCGCAGGCCCTCGACCAGCGCCGGGCCGATCTCGACCAGCGCGCCGCCGGGCTGGACCGGCAGGATGCCGAGCGTAGCAAGGAGCTAGAGCGCGTCGCCGGGCTCACCGCGGAGGCCGCCAAGACCGAGCTCGTCGCCATGATCGAAAACCAGGCCAAACGCGAAGCGGCGCTTATCGTCAGGGACATCGAGCACGAGGCCAGGTCCGAGGGCGACAAGCGCGCCCGCAAGATCGTCACGCTGGCCATCCAGCGGGTGGCGACCGAGCAGACCAGCGAATCGGTGGTCTCGGTGCTGCACCTGCCCGGGGACGAGATGAAGGGCCGCATCATCGGCCGGGAAGGCCGCAATATCAGGGCCTTCGAGTCCGTCACCGGCGTCAACCTCATCATCGACGACACGCCAGAGGCCGTGCTGCTTTCCTGCTTCGATCCGGTCCGGCGTGAGATCGGCCGGCTGACCCTGGAGCGGCTCGTCCTAGACGGCCGCATCCACCCGCAGCGGATCGAGGACGCCTATGAGCGCGGTAAGGCGGAGATCGAGCAGCTGTGCAAGAGGGCGGGCGAGGATGCCCTGGTCGAGCTGGGCATCACCGACATGCACCCGGAACTTGTCGATCTCCTCGGCCGGCTGCGGTACCGCACCTCGTACGGGCAGAACGTGCTCAAGCACCTGGTCGAGTCGGCGCACATCGCGGGCATGATGGCCAGTGAGCTGCGGATCGACCCGGGGCTGCTGCGACGCTGCACGGTGCTGCACGACATCGGCAAGGCGCTGACCCACGAGGTCGAAGGCAGTCACGCGCTGATCGGCGCGGAGATCGCCCGGCGGTACGGCGAGTCCGAAGACGTGGTGCATGCCATCGAGGCGCACCACAACGAGGTCGAGGTCCGTACCGTCGAGGCGGTGCTCACCCAGGCCGCGGACTCGATCAGCGGCGGCCGGCCGGGTGCCCGGCGGGAGTCGCTGGAGATGTACGTGAAGCGCCTCGAGCGCCTGGAGCAGATCGCGGCCAGCCGCGACGGCGTCGAGAAGGTCTTCGCCATGCAGGCGGGCCGCGAGATCAGGGTCATGGTCAAGCCTGACCGGATCGATGACATCCAGGCCCAGGTGATCGCCCGCGACATCGCCAAAGAGGTGGAAGAGGAACTGACCTACCCGGGCCAGATCCGCATCACCGTGGTCCGCGAGTCCCGGGCCACCGAATTCGCCCGCTGACCCTCATCCGTAAACCTAATTCTTCCGAACGACAGTGGTACCTCACCCACGCCATGCCGCGGCGCAGCGGCCCGCGGTTACGTTCTCAGCCGCCGGTCAGCGCTACCGGAGGTATGCCCGGCGGGGTGAAACCCATGATCTGGCCGTAGAAGGAGAGTTCAGCCTCCAGGCTGGCGGCGATGTTCTCCGCCTTCCTGAACCCGTGTGACTCGCCGGCGAAGGCCAGGTAGGCGTACGGGATGCCGTGCGCGGCCAGATCAGCGGCGATCGACTCGGATTGCGCGGGCGGCACGACCGGGTCGTCGAGTCCTTGCAGCAGCAGCACCGGGCAGGTGGCGTGGTTCACGTGACCGACCGGAGCCCGCTCGGTGTAGAGCTCCTGGCATTCGGGCAGCGGCCCGATCAGGCCGTCCAGGTACCTGGATTCGAAGTCGTGGGTGTGCGCGGCGAATTCCCTGAGGTCGGCCACTCCGAAATAAGAGGCCGCCGCGGCGAAGACGCCGCGTATGTCGCCGCCCCGTCCGGCACTGCCGATACCGGAGGTCACCGCGGCCAGGGCGGTCCAGCCCCCGGCCGACGCGCCGCGGATACCGAGCCGCTTCCCGTCCGCCTGACCCGCCTCGGCCAGCGCGAGCGCCGCCGTCATCACGTCGGCCACATCCACGATGCCCCACTGGCCGCGTAGCCGTTCGCGGTACGCGCGGCCGTATCCGCTGGACCCGCCGTAGTTGACGTCGATGATCCCGATGCCGCGGCTGGTGAAGAACGCCTTTTCCAGGTCCAGGCGGGGACCGACCTGGGCGGTGGGGCCGCCGTGGACCCAGACGATGTACGGCGGCGGCTCGCTGTCCGGCCCGGTGAACGCCGGGTTAGCCGGCGGGTAGACCAGCGCGCGCACGACCGAGCCCGAGGGCCCGGTCAGCTGAGCCGGACGCGGCACCGGCAGGTAGGCGGGGTCCGGCCGCGAATCGGCCCCGCGGTTCAGCTCGCGGACCAGGGCCGGGCTCGCCGGGGGCGCCGGGCTCGCCGGGGTGGTCTGGCTCGCGGCCGGGATGCTGACCTCGATCACGGTCATCGGTATCGCGGGGCCGCCCGCGACCGTGACCAGGGTCTGTCCGGACGCGGAGAGCCCGGACCCGAACACCTGGTAGGGAAGACCCACGTCGGTCAGCTCGCCGGTATCCGGATCGAGCACCCCCAGGCGGGTATTTCCCGTGCCGTGCGTAACGGCGATGCGGCCGTCGCCGAGCACCGCGTACGGGCTCATGCCCAGCTGCCACAGCGGGCTGGCGAACTCCTCCTCCCGCGGGCACAAAGCGCGCGGGAAGTTCAGCAGGTCGGCCAGGTAGAGGTTCCACCAACCGGAGCGGTCCGAGACGACGTACAGGCTGCGGTCATCGCGCCAGACCGGGGCCAGCACGGACTCGGTGTCGCCGCCCATGATCACCTGCTGCTGGCTCGGGTCGCTGACAGGTCCGGCCTCGTCGAGCGCCGCGACCCGGAGCTCGGTGCCGTCCCAGGGCATCCGAGGGTGATCCCAGCAGATCCAGGCCAACCGGGTGCCGTCAGGCGACGGAGCCGGAAAGGCGTAAAAGTGCGAGCCGGACACCAGCATCCTGATAGCCCGGCCGTCCGCCGCCGCCGAGCCGTCCAGCGGGACCGCGACGATCGCGCGGCGGATCCGGGTCGTGCCCCCGTCTTGGCCAGCACGGTGCTTTTCCCGCACGCACCACACCTCGTCGCCGCCGGGGGAGAGCACGAGGTCGGCGAACCGTTCGGCGATATCAGGACCGGGAGCCGGCGTGAGCGGCTCAGGGTCCGCAGCACCGGTCGCTGCGCACCGGTACAGCCGCTGGTCGGCGAAGTTCGCAAAGACCAGGCCGCCGGGTACCGGCAGGTACGACCGGCCGCCGTATTCGTGCACGCGGGTCCTGGCGTTCCACGGCACGGGGAGCACGTCACGGCTGATCCCGTCCGGTCCTTGGCGCACCACGGCTGTCCGCCCGCCCTCGGCGGGCCTGGACTCCTGCCACCACACGCCGGAACCGTCGACGGCCGGGAACGTCAGCCCGACCTGCTCGCGCGCGACGTCGGCACCCTGGATGGGGGAGGGCCATTCGCCGTAAGGTGCCGTTTCCGTAGCCATCTGCATGCTCAACATCATGCCGGATAACGGCCGTTTGATCACCAGGCCCTCCCGCATGCGGCCGGCCCCTGACCGGAAACTTCCCCCACCTTGAAGGCAGCAACCAGCCGCCCTCGGTAGCGTGACGCGAGGGCTGCAGGTGACCTGGCTAGATTACGGCGGGTAGCGTGACACCTCGCGGCGTGTCGGGTGATGGCGTAGCTACGCTGTGCTTGGTGGTCAGGCTGCTGCGCCGGTGTCAGCGAGGATGACTTTCTTGCCGGGGTTGAGGCGCTCGATCTCGCGGATCTTCGCCCGCGTCTGGCGGGCGGGGCTGAGCGGCTGGTAGTAGTCCGGGCCGAGTTCGGTGTAGCGGGCTGAGGGGTCGCAGATGAGCATCCAGGCGGTCTCGCAGATGACGCGGGACACCGCGACGATGGCCTTCTGCTTGCCGCGCTTGCGGGCGATCCGCCGGTACATCGCGCCGAGGC
>JBEKKH010000196.1:0-11598 GCA_050010815.1 Streptosporangiaceae bacterium
TGCCGGCGGACAGGCCGACGAGGATGCCGAGCGCGGCGAACGGAAGGCTGCCCAGCCAGCACGCCAGGATCATCGCCGCCCACGCGGACGCAGGCAGGTGGGGATGAGCAGCCGCTCCGGCGATGAGCGACAGCGCGATGACCGCCATGAGCGCCAGGACCGCGCCGGTGAGGACCTTGCCGGCCGCGTACGCCCACGCGGGCAGCGGCGTGAGGCGCAGGTGCCTGGTCCAGCCGCTGGCGCGCTCGGCTGCCAGCCGGGCGCCCCCGGCGTTAGCGGCGCCGGCGATCGCCGCCCACGCGCACATGGACACCATGAAGTAGACCGCCCAGGTGGTGCCCGCCCATCGTTCGGCGTCGGCGTTGTTGGTCTTGTTGGCGAAGTTGACCAGGTAGAACACGACCGGGAAGGCGAGCGTCCAGACCAGGACGCCGGGGGAGCGCAGCACCCGGCGCAGTTCGAAGGCCAGGAAACTGGCGACCAGGGGACGACAGGTCTTCATGCGTACTCCTCTCTTCATGCGTACTCCTCGGAGGTGAGCGCGACGAATGCCTCCTCGAGCCCGGCGCTGGTGACTTCGAGGTCCGTGAAGGCGGTTCCGGACCGGACGAGCCCGCGGACGGTCGCATCCGAGTCGGTGCTGTCCAGGATGATCACGCTGGCGTCCTGCCGGACCTGCTGGACTGCGGGCAGCGCGCGCAGCGCCCCGGTGTCGGTATCCGGCGCGCGGAACCGCACCCTCCTGATCGCCACCGTCCGGCGGATCTCATCGACGGTCCCGTCGGCGGCGACGCGTCCCTTGTGCAGCACGACGACCCGGCCCGCGGTTTCGGCGGCCTCGGCCAGGTAATGGGTCGCGAACAGGACCGCGCAGCCCCCGGCGGCGAACGCCCGCACCGTCTCCCAGAAGCTCCGCTGGGAGGGAACGTCGAGGCCCACGGTCGGCTCGTCGAGGATGAGCAGCCGCGGGTCCGCGCAGATGGCCAGCGCGAACCGGACCCGCTGCAGCTCGCCGCCGGACAGGCGGTCGACCTTCCGGCCGGCGAGCGAGGTCAGCCCGGCGTGCCGCAGCACGACCGGGGGAGCCAGCGGCGCGGGGTAGAGCGAGGCCACGAACCCGACCAGCTCGCCGACCCGCGTTCCGGTCGGCAGCCCGCTGCCCGCTCCCGACTGGAGCAGCGCGCCCACCAGGCCGCCGGCGACGGCCTGCCGGGGTGCCCGGCCGCCGACGGTGACCCGCCCGGCGGTCGGGGACAGCAGGCCCAGGATCATGGCGAGCGTGGTCGACTTGCCCGCCCCGTTCGGCCCGAGCAGCGCCACCGTCTCCCCGGCGGCCACGCGCAGGTCAACGCCCGCGACCGCCTCCGTGGACCCGAACCTCCGCCGCAGGCCTCGCACGTCGAGAATCTCTGTCGCTGGCATGGGTCACCCTTCCTCCGGTGGCCGTTCCTCGAGGTCGACCAGGGCGACGAGCACCCGCACCCAGGTCCCTTCCGCTTCCGGGTCGGCGAATTGCGGGTCGGAGAAGCGCTCCCGCACGTCGTTCAGCATGCGATGCAACTCGGCTAGGCCCTCATCGGTCAGCCGGAGCGCGGCGCGAGTCAGCGCGACCTCGCGGCGCTGCCCGTCCGCCTTCGCCATGTGCGCCGCGGTGATGTCCACCTTGGTCGCGTCCAGCATCGAACCCAGGAACGTCGCGATCTCCTCGGGGGACGACTCCTCGGCCGGCGGCTCGGCCTCCGCGCGCTGGTAGAGACGCTCGACCTTCCCGCCGGGCAGCGGCCGGTAGCCGCTGACCTCGATGACGGCCGCCTGCTCAAGCTGGCGCAGGTGGTAGTACAGACGGTCCGGGGGAAGGCCCACGGCCTCGGCGAGTTCCTTCACCGAACGCGGGCCGAACCACACCGCCTCAAGCAGGCGGATCCGCAGCGGGTCCGCCAGGGCCCGGTGGACGGTGCGCCACCCGCTGGGCCTGCCGCTAGGCACCGCCGCCCCTCTCCGCCAGGATCTCTCGCTCGCCGAGGCATCTCATTGGAGATTCCTACTCTGATTGTAATGAATTCCAATGAGGCATCAAGCCGGGCCCGCGGCGGGCTGCCGGCGGATCTCGCTTCGTTTCTAGGGCAGTGCCCGGCTGGAATAGCACCGGCCGGCCTGGCGTTCCTACCTTCTGTCGATGCGCTAGTGTCCCCCGGGCTCTAATCAGTGCCCTCATGGAATACCGTCCGGCTGGAGCCATGATGCGCCTTTCGCCGTGAGGCGACCTGCGCACCGGCAACGGCACGCCCTCGCGAGCACCCGCTCCCGGGGGCGCTGTCATGTCCGGCCGCTTCCCGGCCTTTGACACCTAGTGTTACGAGGCATAGGATCACTCAGCATGAACAGGGAACGGCTGAAGGGCCACCTTGACCTGCTGCTGTTGTCGGTGCTCGCGGCCGGGCCCGGACACGGGTACGCGATCATCTCGGCACTGCGCGACCGCAGCGAGGGCACATTCGACCTGCCGGAGGGCACCGTGTACCCGGCGCTTCACCGGCTCGAGGACGCTGGCCTGCTGGCCAGCTCGTGGGCTGACGTGAACGGGCGGCGGCGCCGCAGCTACGGGCTGACCGACAAGGGAGCGGCGGCCCTGGCCGCCGAACGGACCGAGTGGCGCAGGTTCGCCGTCGGTGTCCAGGCCGTGGTGGGGTGGTCGGCATGAGCCACCCACGAGACCTGATCGAGCAGTACCTCAGCGAGCTGCGGGCCAGCCTTGAGCTCGCTCCGGCCGACGCCGGGCTCGTCGTGGCCGAGGCCGAGGATCACCTGCGCGAGACCGTGGCCTGCGGGCTGGCGGCCGGGATGACCGAACACGAGGCGCAGCTGGCTGCGATCTCGGCGTTCGGGTCGGTGACCGCGGTGGTAGGTGCGCACGCGTCCCGGCCTGCCGATTTCATCAGGGGCAGGTCGCCAGCGGCGATCCTCGGCGACCTGGTCCTGGCGGCCTGGAGGCTGGCGGGCACCGGGCTGGTCGCGGTCGGGATCAGCGGGCTGGTCGTGGCGGTCATGAACCACGTGCTCGGCCGCGCGTTCACCGGCCAGGCCCCGGCCGGGGTGTCGTTCCATCGGGCCGACTGCGCCTACTGGATGAGCCTGTGGCCAGTCGCGCGCACCTGCGCGATGGCCCACACGCTGGAGGCCAGCAGCGACGCGGTCACCCTGCGGGGCGGAGCCGGGGTCATCGGGGTGGCCCTGCTCGTGACGTACGGCCTCGTCCGTTATGTGCAGCGGCGGCACGGGCGGGGCCCTGTGGTGGTGCTGGCCGGGTACTTCCCGCTGCTGGCGGCGGGCGTCTTCGGCGCCGGCGCCCTCGGGCTGGCCCTGGCCCAGCTCACCGGCTTCGGCATCACCCAGGGACCCGGCACCTACCTCAGCGGCGCCCTCGTGGCGGCGGCCGCGGCCGCCTGGTACGGCCGCCAGGCCCGGCCAGCGATCCAGCACCTGATGCACGGATGGGCCCGCTACGTCGGCGCCCGGTAAGTCCGGACGAGTTGCCGGCATGGTGCTGTGCTGGCGTGGTGCTGTGCTGGCGTGGTGCTGTGCTGGCCTAGTCGAGCCTGTCGCGTTCGGCCCATTCCAGCAGGGTGTCCAGCGAGTAGACGGAGTCATCGATGCCCTGGTGCAGGTCGCCGAGCTCGGCGAAGCGGGCGGGCACGGTGGCGATGGTGAACTGGCGCGGGTCCACCTCGTCGATCTCGTCCCAGCTGATGGGGGTGGATACGGTCGCCTCCGGCACCCCGCGCACCGAGTAGGCGCTGGCTATCGTGTGGTCGCGGGCGTTCTGGTTGTAGTCGACGAACAGCATGGCGGGGTCACGGTCCTTGCGCCACCAGGTGGTGGTGACATGGTCCGGCGCGCGGCGTTCGACCTCGCGGGCGAAGGCGTGCGCGGCCCGCCGCAGCTCGCCAAACCCCCACCGCGGCTCGATCCGGACGTAAATGTGCAGGCCGGCGCCGCCCGAGGTCTTGGGCCACCCGGTCGCTCCGAGCTCACCGAGTAGCTCGTGCACGATACGGGCCACCCGGCGCACGGTCGCGAACTCACACCGCGGCCCGGGATCCAGGTCGATGCGCCACTCATCGGGCCGTTCGACATCGGCCCGCCGGGAGTTCCACGGGTGGAACTCGACGGTCGACATCTGCACCGCCCACACCACGCTGGCCAGTTCGGTCACGCACAGCTCGTCTGCGTGCCGGCCGTAGCGGGGGAAGTCCACCCGCACCGTCTCCAGCCACGGCGGCGCACCGCGCGGCACCCGCTTCTGGTGCACCTTCTCCCCCGCGACCCCGGACGGGAACCTGTGCATCATGCACGGCCGCTCCCGCAGCGCACGCACGATGCCATCACCGACCGACAGGTAATAGCGGGCCAGGTCCAGCTTGGTCTCCCCGCGAGCCGGGAAGTACACCCGGCCCGGATGGGAGATCCGCACCGACCGGTCCCCGACCTCAAGCACCACCTCATCTGCGGCCATGAGAAAAACCTAGACCCCGCGCGGCTGACTGGGCATATTGACATCCGGATAATGCCGTTATTACAGTAACGTCACTATGTCACCTCGGCTGAGCAGGGCGGGGCAGTCTGAGCGCAACCGCACGCTGCTGCTGGCGGCCGCGCGCCGGGTGTTCCTGGAGCGGGGCTATCATGGCGCCTCGGTGGACCAGATCGCTGACGCGGCGGGCTTTTCCACCGGCGTGGTGTACTCGCAGTTCGGCGGCAAGGCGGACCTGTTCCTGGCGCTGCTTGAGGCGAGGATCTCCGAACGCGCGGCCGGCAACGCCCTGGCGGTCGAGGGCCTGGCCGGGGGTGAGGGCGTCGCACGGCTGCTCGAGCACGCCGCCAGCGTGGATCGCGCCGAGCCGGAGTGGGGGCTGCTGGTCATCGAGTTCCGGGTCCTGGCCGCGCGCGACCCTGAGCTTGGGCGCCGGTACGCGGCCGTCCACCAGCGCACCCTGGCCGGGATGGAGCGCGCGGTCACCGGCCTGTACCAGCGCGCAGGCGAGCCGCCGCCGCTGCCGCCTGCCGACCTCGCGCGCCTGCTGGTCGTGGTCGGCGCCGGCGCCAGGCTCGAACAGGCCGCCGAGCCGGGCTCGTCCCTGGCCGAGCCGGGCTCATCCCCCGCCTCGCTGCTGGCGGGGCAGCTGGCCCGGCTCATCGCAGGGCGCCCCGCTAGCTCGGTGTCGGCACCCGACGAGAAGGGACCCCATGACCACGATCACCGATAGCACCCTGCCCGCCCTGCGCGCACGCTTCGGGCGGGCGCTGGCCAGCCGCCTGCCGGAGCACATCGGCCGGCCGCCGTCGAAGGACGCGCGGATGAGATGTTCCGCTACGGTACCGTCACCATCGACCCGCTCGTGATCCGCACCGTCATGGTCAAGACGCCGGGTGTCATCGAGTACCAGGTCCGCCAGACCGATCACGGCATCGACGCCGCGGTCGTCGCCGAGGGCGCGCTGGATCAGGCCGCGCTCGCGTCCGCGCTCAAGCGCAGCCTGCACACCGCGGGTCTTCGCGAGCCGGACGTATACGTCCACGAGATCCCGGCATTGCCCGCCATCCCCAGACCGGCAAGACCCGCCGCTTCATCGCCCGGTGACAGCGGCCATGCCCGGCGCAAAGACCGCGCACAGGCGTTCTGGAGCTGTTCAACGCTCACGACCTCCGCAATGTCTGCGGCTTGGCCTTGCTGCCGGGGACATCCGGGGATGCTCGGGTGCTCGACAGTTATGTAGGGCCCAGCGAGTTCGCGCTGGTAGCGGCTTCGGAGCTGGTGGCGCGTCCGGCAACCAGATCGGAACCAGGCCGGCCACCGGGTTACCGCCGCGGCGTGAGCGCCCCGCCCACCCCGCCCGCCGGACAAACGCCGCAATCCGGACCCTCGTCCAGGTATTCGAATTACCGTGGATACTTACCTACCCTATGAGGGTAGTTATGATCCACGATCACAGCGGGGCCGGGCGGGGGCCGGGCGATTGGGATAGGGGGCACGCGGGACGGGCGGGATCGGGCGGCCAGGCGGCGGCCTGCTTCAGCCACCGCCCGGCTTGACTGGATTCCCCGGGACAGGCGATTGACCTGGTGCGTGGGCTGCTGCTGGCGCATTCGGGTATGCACCTGCGCTTCGGGCCCGCGGGGTCACAACGACAATCGCCCACACCAACCTGTCTGACCGGGATCCCGGCCTTATCACCAACGCCCGCCCCCGCCATGCGTCGGGCGTGACGCGGAGTACAGGGCCGGTGCGGCCTACGCCAGTTACGCACTGAGGCGCCGCCGGGCGCCTGACCAGAGCGACTCCGCTGTGTCCAGGATCAGCGTCCTGGACGCTGCCGAGTCGAGCGCGTCTTCGGCCAGCATCTGATACGCGATGCTGTGCAGGTACGTCTCCCGTTCTCCCTCCAGGAGGCAGCCGCTCCTCATGTGCTCAGTGCTCACCACATCCTGCAGCATCGCCTCGCTATCGACCCCGTACCCGAAGATGACAAAGGACTCCCCGAAGACGGTGTGCTGCGCGCCAAGCGGGAGGATCCGCAACGTCAGGTTCGGCCGGCCAGCCTCTCGCGCCAGCCGCTGAAGCTGTTCATACATCACCAGGTCATCGCCGATCCTGCGCCTCAGGACCGATTCATCGAGTACGACCGACAGCTGGAGCCCCTCGCGGTTCAGCACTTGCTGGCGTCGCATGCGGATCCCGACCAGCCGCCCGATCATGCCCGGCGGGACCGGCTCGACCCGGCTGTAGCTGCCGATGATGTGCCGCGCGTACGCTTCGGTCTGCAGCAGGCCAGGGACCACGTCAACATGCCAGATCGCGATGGACGCCGCCTCATGCTCCAGCCCGATGACCTGCTGGTAGTCCTCCGGCAGGCTGTCGGCGAATTCCTCCCACCATCCCTTCTGAGCCGCATCCTCGGCCAGCTCCAGGAGCAGCGCGCGGCGTGGCCCGGTGATCTGGTAATAGTCCAGTAGCCGCTCCACCTCCCGCGGCCGCAACCCGGTCCTGGCCCGCTCATACCGGCTGATCTTGGAGGGAGACCACCTCAGCGCGGACGCGACCGCGTCCCCGCTCTTGCCCGTGTTCTCCCTGATCCCGCGCAGTTCAGCGGCAAGCCGACGCCGCCGCACCGTGGGGCTTGCTGGCGCGATCATCGCGTGACCTCCTTCTCGGCACCACGCGGGTGGATCAGTGCCGCAGCACACAGGTTCCCGCGAAGTAGACCTTATGGCACTTTAAGTACCCGTATACTCGCTCATTGTAACCACATAGCCCCGGTTCCGGTATACGTCAGCTGACCGATGTTTCGTGCTGCAACTTGCAGCGAAATTTGCCAGACCCGGTGGCCCAGCCGGCCAGCGCGCTAGCGTCCTAGCAGCGGGCCAGGGCCTCGCGCAACGGGTCCAGGCCCATGACGCCCAGGCTGAGCGCCTTGGAGTGAAAGTCCTTGAGGCTGAAGGTGCCTCCCGCCTTGGCCTTGGCCTCGTCCCTGGCCTGGAGCCAGATCCGCTCGCCGAGCTTGTAGGACGGAGCCTGCCCGGGCCAGCCGAGGTAGCGGTGCAGTTTGAAGCGCAGCTGCTTGGAGTCCCGGCTGGAGTGGGCCAGCAGGAACTCGCGGGCGATCTGGGCGTTCCAGCGCTCGCCTTCGCACCAGCCGGCGCCCTTGGGGATCTCCAGCTCCAGGTGCACCCCGATGTCCAGGGCCACGCTGGCAGCGCTGGTGAGCTGACTGCCGAGCATCCCGAAATGCGCCCCTGGGTCGTCCAGGTACCCGAGCTCTCCCATCAGCCGCTCGGCGTACTTCGCCCAGCCCTCGGAGTGGCCCGCGACCCAGGCCCACAGCCGCTGCCAGCGGTTCAGGTTCTCCTGCTCGGCGACGGCCTGCGAGATCTGCAGGTGGTGGCCGGGAACGCCCTCGTGGTAGATGGTCGTGACATCCTTCCAGGTGGGGAAGGTCTCAAGGCCGTCCGGCGCCGACCACCAGATCCGCCCGGGCCGGGTGCCGTCCTCGGCTGGTCCGGTGTAGTAGATCCCGCCGTCGTCAGTGGGGGCGATCACCGCCTCGATCCGGTGAGCGGGCTCCGGGATGTCGAAGTGAGTTCCGTTCAGCTGAGAGATGGTGCGATCGGCCAGTTCCTGCATCCAGGCGCGGAAGTTCTCCCGCCCGTCGATGCGCCGCGCCGGGTCCCCGTCCAGGATCGCCACCGCCTCCTCCCGGGTTGCGCCCGGCTTGATCAGGCTGCTGACCTGCGTTAGCTCGGCGCGCAGCCGGGCGATCTCCTCCCAGCTCCAGGCGTACGCCTCCGGCAGATCCACGGTGGCGCCGAGGAAGGAACGCGACGCCCGGGCGTACACCTCGGGCCCGCACGCGTCCTTCTCCCGGGCCAGCGGCAGCAGCTCGCGGCGCAGGAAGGCGCCGAGCCCGGCCGTGGCGGCCGTCGCCGCGCGGGCGGCCTCGTCCAGGTCCCCGCGCAGCGAGTCCGGGACCCCGGTGAGCCGCTGCACCAATCCCGAGTAGAAGGAGTCCTCCGGATCGGACCAGTTGGCGCACTGCCTGGCGACCTCCTGGACCTGCAGCCTGGCCGGGGGACGGCCGTTCCGGGCCGCGCCGAGCAGGGTTTCTGAGAACTGACGGTAGGCCTCCGGCACCGCGGCCATGCGCGTGGCGACGTTGGCGGCGGCCTCCTCGCCCTCGGCGGGCATCAGGTCGAAGAGCTCGCGTACATTCTGAACCCAGCTGGCGATCACGTTGAGTTCGCTGGTGGTATCCCCGGCGTCGTAGCACTCCACGGCCAGGGCCAGCCGCTCCCTCATCGCGGCTCGCGCGGCCTGTTCGCGCAGGCCGGGGGCCTCGGCCGCGGCCAGGGCGGTGAGGGTCGAGCGATCCAGTTCGGCCCGCCCGGCGAACCCGTCCGCACTGAGGTCCGGCATCTCGTGGTCGTGCCCCGCGATCCCGGTGAGCGCGGCCCAGAACGGGTCCAGGGCGGCGGCCCGCTCCACATACTCCGCAGCAATGTCGCCGATCGAAGGCATACCCGAAGACCTTAGCCCCGCCGCCTTCTTCCGGGTAGCCGGTTTCGCCCCGATCTTGACCCCATACCCTTAACGGTTTAGGATACTTAACTGTTAAGGGAGGTTGGAGCATGCAGCAGGAAGTCGTGCTGGCGATGCTGGCGAAGGAGCCGTCCCACGGGTACGAGCTGCGAGCTCGTCTGACCCGGGCGCTGGGGCCGGTGGCCGAGGGGATCAGCGAAGCCCAGATGTACGTCACGCTTGCGCGGCTGGAAAAAGGGGGCCTCGTCGCGCGGCTCGACGCGCCGGCCCAGCGGTCCGATCGCAAGGTGTACTGCCTCACTCCGGCCGGCCAGGAGCGGGTGACGGAGTGGATGTCGGACGTGAGCTGGCCGCGGCCCGACCTCGCCGAGTTCCACATGAAACTCGTCGCCGCCGCGCAGGCCGCGCTCGCCGACCCGATCAGCCTCATCGACGCGCAACGCCGCGACCTGCTGCGCCGCCTGCGAGAAGTGGGGCGCGCGGTGATGGAAGGGGAAAGGGATTCCGACGCAGCGTTGCTCCTCGAAGGCCTCGTGCTTCGCCTGCAAGCCGACCTGCGCTGGTTGCAAGCCTGCGAGATCGCCTGGACGAAACGGAGTACCCCGAAATGAACGACTCGCCCGCCGTGCTCGTGCACGCCAAGGGCTTGCGAAAGGACTACGGCAGCGGCGAGGGTTTGGTGCGCGCGCTCGACATGGTCGACCTCGACGTCAATCGCGGCGAGGCCGTGGCGGTGATGGGTCCGAGTGGCTGTGGCAAATCGACGCTGCTCCACCTGATCGGCGGGCTCGATGGCCCGAGCGCCGGTCAGCTATCGGTCGCGGGCCAACGCGTCGACGAGCTCTCCGAACGGGCCCTCGCGCACTTGCGCCGCGACAAGATCGGATTCGTCTTCCAGACGTTCCAGCTGATGGACGAGCTCACCGCGCAGGAGAACGTCGAGCTGCCCGCGCTGCTGGCGGGTCATTCGCCGAACGAGGCTCGTGCGTGCGCCACGGCACTCCTGGACCAGGTCGGCCTGGCCGATCGCGCCCGGCACCTCCCCTCGATGCTGTCCGGGGGCCAGCGTCAACGCGTCGCGATCGCGCGAGCACTCGTGAACGATCCGGAAATCGTGCTGGCGGACGAGCCGACAGGCAACTTGGACAGCGCGTCGGCGTTCGACGTGCTTTCGCTGCTAGGGGACTTGCACGCCCAGGGTTTGACCTTGGTGATCGTCACCCACGACGAGCGGATCGCCGCGACCGCGGACCGCTTGATCTCGATGCGCGACGGATCCTTTGTCGATGAGACGCGGCTGACGGGCGGTTCACGAGGGAACCTCGGCACCTTCGCGGAGTGGGAGCACCTCGGGTGAGATCGAAGGAGAACCGCATGAACCGACCGCGACCCGCGCGCCGCGCGGGCGCAGTGAAGGGGCGCGCCCTGCTGCTCTTTCGTCTCGCCCGGCAAGACATCCGGCGGCACTTCGCCCAGGCGCTTCTGCTCGTTGTCGCCATCGCCGTCGCAACCGCCACGCTTACCATGGCCTTCGCGCTGAACGGCGTGAACGCCAACCCTTACCAGCAGACCAGGGCCGCGACAAAGGGGCCCGACGTCGTGGCCCAGAGTGGAAATG
Source organism: Streptosporangiaceae bacterium (assembly GCA_050010815.1). Lineage (GTDB taxonomy): Bacteria > Actinomycetota > Actinomycetes > Streptosporangiales > Streptosporangiaceae > Palsa-504. Next base: position 10,710 of record JBEKKH010000196.1, read on the forward strand.
ACCCCTACACCGGCGTGACGTCGCCGGCGGACCTCGCAGCGCTCGTGGCGCTGACCCGCGCCACGGGGTTGGCGGCCCACAGCGGCCCCTTTCCGATCGTGGGGGATACCGGCCCGGTGGGCCCCATCATGCGCAGCGCGGACATCGTTACCACAGTGGAGGTCGAAGGACGTCCGCCTGGCGTGGCTGCGGTCGACCAGCCTAAGGTGACGGACGGGACGTGGATCCGATCTGGGGGTGTGGTGGTCGAGCGCTCCTTTGCCGAGGCGGCGAACCTGCGCCTCGGCCAGACCATCACGTTGAACGGTCACCCCTTCCGGGTGGACGGCTTCGCAGTCACGGCGGCGTTCGGTGGCTTCCCGGGTATGAGCCTGATGTGGGCCACCGAGGCGACGGCGCGCAGCCTGGCCACCAGGGCGGACCCGCTGTCGTACATCTCGAACCTCAAGCTGCCCGACGCGTCGCCGCGCGCGATCGCCGCGTTCGTGAACGCCAATAGCACCAGCAACGCATCCCCGTTCCTCACCTCATGGACCGTGATCGCCTACGGGGACGCCAGCTTCCTGCGCAGCGACCAGGCCCTTCTCCTGACCGGCGCCACGCTGCTCGGCCTGCTCGCGCTCGCGAGCGTGGCCGTCCTCGTCGGGGGCCGCCTGGCGGAAGGCACCCGGCGGGTCGGCCTCCTGAAGGCCGTCGGCGGCACGCCGGACCTGGTCGCGGCGACCTTCCTGGCTGAGAACCTGTTCCTGGCGCTCGTCGCCGCCTTCGTCGGCCTGCTGGCCGGCTGGCGTGCGGCCCCGCTCCTCTCCAATCCCGAGGCCGACCTCGTCGGTGCTCCGGGAGCGCCGCCGCTCACGCTCGTCGCGGTCGTAGCAGCCCTCGGCGTGGC
>JBEKKH010000197.1:0-11554 GCA_050010815.1 Streptosporangiaceae bacterium
GATTTCCCCTCAGGCCACATGAGTCACTCGGCCACTTCACAGGAAGGGGGGCCGGACGGGTCCGGGGTGGGTTTGGGAGGCTGGGCGGGCTGAGGTGACTGGGGGGGCTGGGGATGGTCGCGGCGGGGGGTGCGAGGGGGACGGCCGCGCGCGACGGTGCGGATGGCGGGGTCGGCCTGATCGGCCATGGACGGGTGGTAGATGTCCGGCTCGAGGTAGATCGTCGTCGCGATCGGGACGGCGGCGCGGACGCGAGTTTCCGCGGCGTCGATGCCGGAGGTGAGCTGGCGGGCGGAATCGTTCTCGCGGACCGCGACCTTCGCGGCGACCAGGACCGAGTCCGGGCTGATGTGCACGGTTCGCAGGTGGATGACGCGGACCAGCTCCGGGCCGTCCTCGAGCGCGGCAATGATCATCCGCTGCATCTCGGGGCTGGCGGACTCGCCGATCAGCAGGCTCTTCATCTCCACCGCCAGGATCGCCGCGGCCGTCGCGAGCAGCGCGCCGATGCCCAGCGAGCCCGCACCGTCCCACCTTCCGTTACTGGTCGCCACGGACAGCGCCACCCCGGCGAACGCGAACGTCAGCCCGATCAGGGCAGCCATGTCCTCGAGCAGGACCACGGGAAGCTCCGGCGCCTTGGTCCGCCGGATGAAGGCACCCCAGTTGCGGCCGCCGCGCACCTTGTTCGCCTCCCTGATCCCGGTGCGCAGCGAGAATCCCTCCAGCACCGCGGACAGGGCCAGCACGCCGAAGTCGATCAGGGGCGAGTGCACCGGCTCGGGGTTCAGCATCTTGTGTATGCCGTCGTAGACCGAGAAGGCCGCGCCCACGGTGAACAGCATCACCGACACGACGAACCCGTAGAAATACCGCTCGCGGCCGAAGCCGAACGGGTGCTCGTCCGACGCCGGCCGCATAGACCGGCCGCGCCCGACGAGCAGCAGCACCTCGTTCGCGGTGTCCGCGACCGAGTGCACCGCCTCGGCCAGCATCGACGCGGAGCCGGTGAGCAAGAACGCGACGAACTTGATCACCGCGATGCCGAGGTTGGCGGCGAACGCCGCGATGACCGCCCTCATCTCGCGCCAGGAAACCCGCACGCAGGCTACTCGATCCGCGCCTGGAGGTCATCGACCGCCACGGCCTGGCCCGGGTCGATGCCCGAGGCGATGGCCAGGTAGACGCTCGCGTAGTCGGCCAGGTGAACGACGCCGGCCAGCCGCACCAGCGGATGTTCCCCGTCCATGGCCAGCTCGGACATCCCCACCCCGCGCTGCTCGACGAGTTCGGTGACCGCGGCCCGCTGCGCCGACACCCGCTGATCGGCGTCGGGATCGGCGATCAGGATCAGCCGCAGCGCGGTGAACCCGCTCGCCTCGTCCTCGGTCTCCTCATAGTCCAGGTCCCAGGCGGACAGATCCGGCAGCTCAGCGTGATCCGGACTGACCACGGGATCAGGCAGGCTCGGCTCTCCGGCGCTCGGCGCGGACAGCCGGGAGGAGCGGGGCGCGAACGGCCCGTCGAACGCCGCGACCTGGTTGTGCGCGGCATCGGACAGCACGCCAGGGATCGCCGGGTACTTGGCGTTCTCGTTGAGCTGGCTGGCGAACCGCCGCGCGGCCACCCCGCTCAGCAGCGAGGTCCCCCACACCATCGGCAGCGCGCCGACCAGATCCAGGGCCAGCGATTTGCCCGGGTTGACGAACGACTCGCTAGCCGGCCGGCACTGGTGGGACACGTCCTCGAGCCGGTTCGCGGCCAGCTCGTAGACCTCCGCGCCGATCCGGGCGATGCCCAGCCGCTCCGCGATGACCAGCAGCGGGATGGCCGTCCCCCACAACATCGACCTGGGCAGGCCCAGCGAAACCACCGGGACGAACGGAGCCCGGGCCTGCTCCGCGATCCGGTGCAGCGCCGACCCCGCCGCCCCGACGCCGACCAGACGGCAGCCGCGCCGGGCGGCCTCGACCGCGATGGCCAGCGTCGGGGCAGTCGTGCCCGAGCACGACACGGCGATGACCGCATCGGCCGCCCCGACCCAGCCCGGCAGCCGTTCGGCCGGCGACACCACCACCACCTGAACCGGGCTGGACAGCCCGGCCAGGGCCTGGAGCATCTCACCCGCCAGGCCCGAGCTGCCCATCCCCGCCACCACGATCGCGCGCGGGCGGGTATCCGGGGTAAACGCCGACAGGTCCGTCTCCTGGCACGACCGCAGCGCGGCCCGGACCTGGGCGGCCGACGACGCCACCTGGCGCAGCATGTCGCCGGGGTCCGCCGCCTCGATCACGTCCGGCGTATCGAGCCGGTCCGCCGCCAGGACGAACTCCGCCCCGCTCCAGCCGTCCACCTCGTCGCTCATGTGGTATCGCCGGGACGGCGGGCTTCTTCGACGAGGAGGACGGGGATGTCGTCACGAACGGGGTAGGCGAGGGCGCAGGTGGTGCTGGTGCAGACGAGTTCGTTGGCGGCCTCGTCGGCACGCAGCGGCGCGTGGCATTCCGGGCAGGCCAGGATGTCCAGGAGCCAGCCATCAATCTGCATGTGGTTTCCTCCGGCAAGGATTCCGGGGGTCGTCCCCCGGGCTAGCACTGTGCGGAACGGTCCGTGGTTCCCCGGACCAGGGCGAGTACCTCGTCGCGGACGGCGGCCATGGTGGCCTCGGTGTCCGCCTCGGCGTTGAGCCGCAGCAGCGGCTCGGTGTTCGAGGGCCGCAGGTTGAACCACCAGGTCGGGGCGCTGACGGTGAGCCCGTCGAGCTCGTCGGTGCTGACCCCGGGCCGGTCCGCGAACGCCGCCTTGACCAGCGCGGTCGCCGCCGCCTGGTCGGCGACCTCGGAGTTGATCTCGCCGGTGGCGAAGTACCGGGAAAACTCGGCCAGCAGCTGGGACAGCGTTTTATCCGACTCAGAGCCCCGTGGTTGAGAGCCCAGCGCCGCGAGCACGTGCAGGGCGGCGAGCATGCCGGAGTCGGCGAACCAGAAGTCCCTGAAGTAGAAGTGACCCGAGTGCTCACCGCCGAACACCGCGCCGTGGGAGGCCATCTGGGCCTTGATGAACGAGTGGCCGACCCGGGTGCGCACCGGGACTCCCCCGTGCTCGCGGATGATCTCCGGCACGGCCCGGGACGTGATCAGGTTGTGGATGATCGTCGCGCCCGGCTCGTGAGCCAGCTCGCGGGTCGCGATCAGCGCGGTGATCACCGAGGGCGAGACGAGCTCGCCGCGCTCGTCCACCACGAAGCACCGGTCGGCGTCGCCGTCGAAGGCGAGCCCTAGGTCGGCGTGCTGCTCGCGGACCGCCCGCTGCAGGTCACGGAGGTTCGCCGGGTCGATGGGGTTCGCCTCGTGGTTGGGAAACGTGCCGTCAAGCTCGAAGTAGAGCGGGATCAGCGTGAGCGGCAGCCCGTCGAAGACCTTCGGCACCGTGTACCCGGCCATCCCGTTGCCCGCGTCGACCACCACCTTCAGCGGCCTGATCCCGGAGATGTCGACCAGCTTCCTGAGGTGGTTCGCGTAGCCGGACAGCAGGTCAATCCGGGTGACGGTGCCGGGTTTGGGCGCTGGTACCAAGGGCCGTTCGGCCAGCTGTTGAATGTCTAGCAGACCGGTTTCTATGCCTACCGGCTTGGCCCCGGCTCGGCACAACTTGATCCCGTTGTACCTGGCCGGGTTGTGGCTGGCCGTGATCATCGCACCCGGGACGCCGAGATCACCGCTGGCGTAGTAGAGCATGTCCGTGGAACCGAGGCCTCCGGCCAGCACGTCCGCCCCCGCCGCGGCTGCGCCGCGGCCGAACGCGTCCGCCAGCGGCCCGGAGGAGGTGCGCATGTCGTGCAGGGTCACGACCGTGGCGGCCCCGGTCACCTTGACAAACGCCGCGCCGACGGCCTCCGCCACGCCCTCGTCCAGCTGGTCGGGTACGACTCCCCTGATGTCGTAGGCCTTGACGATACTCGCGAGATTCCCCATGGCCAGAGCCTATCGGTCTTGCGGTGGCCCCGAACGCAACACCCGCAGGTGACCCCGGCGTCCCACCTCGACGCCCTGGCCGACCGGCTCCGCCTCCGGCCGCACCCTCGGCCGGGCCTCCATCACCGCGTTGGCGAGCGCCTCGAGATCATCGGCCCGGTCCTGGGCCGGCTCGATGGGCAGCCGGACCACGTCCCAGCCGCGCGGCGCCACCAGCCGGCCTGCGTGCTTTTCGCACAGGTCGTAGCAGTGCGGCTCCACGTAGGCGGCCAGCGGGCCGAGCACCGCGGTGGAATCGCGGTAGACATAGGTCAGCGTGTAGACGGGAGGATGCTTGCACGCGGTGCGCGAGCAGCAACGGGAACCCACCAGCCCACCTCGCTCACGTCACCCTGGGGACCTCGGCCCGGAACTCGGGACGGTGTCGGATACAACCGTGACGGTATCTGTCCGCGGCCGGTAACGCCACCACCCGCGCCCCGCGCCGCGATCGTGTCGTGCTTTGGGTGTCTTGCTCCGGGTCGGCGCCGGGACGCGCCGGGACGCGCCGGGGCGCGCTGGGTACCCCCGGGCTGGCGTTTTCCGATACGCTCGGTGACTGTGCAGACCGGCGAGGACGGCGCGAAGCCGGGTCCGAGTGTTGACAGGTCCCGGCCGCGCCGACGCGACCGGCATGGACGCGGGCTGCGCGGCCGGCTGGTGCCACCGGAGGTTCCGCTGTACCGGAGCCGGGCCCAGCAGTTCGACGACCTGGTGCTTGAGGCCGTGGCCCGGCTCGAGCCGCGCTGGGAGACCGAACTGTCCGACGTGGAGTTCGCGGTTCAGGAAGTGCCTGACTCCGACACCGCCGGTGACGAGGGCGTGCCGCTGGCCCGCATCGTCCGCGGCTCGCCCGACATCAGCGACCCGGGGAACCCGGCCACCGGGCCACGCATCGTGCTGTTCCGGCGGCCGCTGCTGGCCCGGGCCGAAGACGAGGACGAGCTAAGCGAGCTGGTCTTCGACGTGGTGGTCGAGGAGTTCGCCGAGATCCTCGGCGTCGAACCGGAGACCATCGACCCCGGCTACGGCGAGCTCGGCTGACCTTTACGACGTGGCTTTACGCGTGGCTTTACGGCATTGCTTTACGACGCTGGGGGACCCTCGAAGGCCTGGGTCAGGTTGTCGCCCAGGTCGGTGTCGGCCAGCAGCAGGACGTCGTCGCCGGCCCGCAGCACGGTGTCTGGCTTGAGGGAAACCGGCCGGCCGTCGCGCACGATGAAGCTGACCCAGGCATCGCCGGGCAGCTCGGGCAGATCGCCGATGGTGTGGCCCTCGGCGAGTGAGCCGGCCGAGATCGTCAGCCGGTGGACGTCGCTCGGCTCGTCGCGAAGTCGCACGCCAAGCGCCCAGGGTTCCGGCTCCACCGTCCGCATCTGCAGGTGCAGCAGGCGGGCCGCGGCGGGCACGGCGCTGCCCTGGACCACGACGGAGAAGAGCACGACCACGGCGACGATGCCGTACAGCCGCTGGGCGCCGGGGATCCCGGCCGCGAGCAGGAAGGTGCCGAGCAGGATCGGCACGGCGCCCTTGAGCCCGGCGAACAAGACGAAGTTCCTGTCGCTGCGGTCCAGGTGGGCGGGCAGCAGGCACAGGCCGATCAGTACCGGCCGGATGACGAACGCCAGCGCCGCGCCGAGGATGACCCCAGGGATCCACACGTCGGCCCGGGCCAGCACGGACAGGTCGACGGTGAGGCCGAGGACGACGAAGGCGGCGATCTCCGCCAGGCTGGCGACGGCCGAGTGGAACCGCTCGATCTCCCGCTTGAACGGGGCGGGCTCGTCACCCAGCACGATCCCGGCGGCGAAGACCGCTCCGAAGCCCGACCCGTGGGCCAGCGTGGCCGCACCGAACAGCAGCAGGGCACAGGCCAGCGTCCGCAGCGGATACAGTCCCTCGCCGGGCAGCGGGACCCGGCGGGTGAACCAAAGCAGCGCCCGGCCGCCGGCGATTCCGACCGCCGCGCCCACGCCCAGTTGCAGCGCGAACTCGGCGCCGATGCGGGCGAAGGCCCCGGCGCTCAGGCCGCCCGCGGTGATGAGGCTGGCCATCAGCGCGATGCCGACCGGGTCGTTACCGCCCGACTCGCCCTCCAAGATGGTGCCGCTGCGGCCGGACATCTCCCGCCGGCCGAGCACGGAGAACACCACCGCCGGATCGGTCGGGGCCACCGCCGTGGCCACCAGCACCGCGACGTACCAGCCGAGGCCGAAGGCGACGTGGACCAGGACGCTGACCGCGGCGACGGTGCCGAACGTGCCGGCCACGCCGACGGCCGCGATCGGGCCGAGCGCGGACCGGAAGCGGGACCAGCCGATGTGCATGCCGCCGTCGAACAAGATGCACACCAGGGCCACCGTGACCACGCGCTCCACCGCCAGCCGGGGCGGTTCGTGCAGGTCCGGTACGAACTTGACCGCGACGGCCGCGCCGACCAGGACCAGCGCGGGCGACGGGATCTTCACCCGCTCGGTCAGCCGGTTCGACAGCACCGCGATCAGGCCCGCCGCCCCCGCGACCAGCAGGATCAGGGCGAACGGCTCAGTGTCGGACACGGCTCATCGCGGCGGGCGCCGGGCTCAGGGGGATATCGCGTCGTAGGAGTCGCGCACCGGGGGGAGGCTGATCGTGGTCAGGGCGCTGACGGCGGGGAGGATGGAGACGACCGTGCTCTGGTCCTGCGTTTCCACCCGGGCCGCGTACAGCGGCCCGGACCCGGCCAGCGGCGTGATCACGATGGCGAAGGCCGTTCCGTGCTTGGCGCCAGGCGGCGGCGAGACCGGCGCCATCAGCGTGTGCCCGGCCCGGACCGTCAGCACCTGACTGGCGTCGGCCGGGCTGGCGTCGGCCGGGCTAGTGCTGGCTGGGCTGGTGCTGGCTGGGCTGGTGCTGGCGGATCCGATTTCGGTCAGGCGGACGCGGACCGCCGCGGCGGGCGCCGACAGCACGACCGAGACGGCGAGGCCGGAGCCGCTCGTGTTGCCCGCGATGACGGCTTGCTCGCTGACCGGCCCCGTCGCGGTGGTGAGAGCGCCCACGCCGCTGCCCGGCACCAGCACGCTGGCGGCCACCGGTACGTTCGCCGTGACCTGCAAGGCGGCCGCGGTGCCGCCCAGCGGGGTGAGAGCCACGTAGGAGGCCGACTCCCCGGGCAGCTCGATCGGCTGCGCTCCGAACGGGTGATAGTGCCCCTGCGGGGTGATCGCGACCACGTTCACCTTGGCGTTAGCGGCGCCGGGTACGACCAGGAACAGCCCGGCGGCCGATCCGGACGGAGGCACGCCCGGGATCACCAGCTGGGTGGCGGGCGCGGCCGCACTCGACAGCCAGTTCGTCAGGTGGCCGTGGGAGGAGCCCGCGGCGACGTCGGCGGCCACCCGGCCGGCGCTGGTGTGCACGCCGATCGCGACCACGCTGGATTTCGGTGTGGCGGAGGACAGGGCTTCGGTCACCGTCTGATGCGGCGGGACCGTGATCCCGGTCAGGTTTCCGCCCTGGACCGGACCGGCGTCGGTGATCAGGCTGACATCCACGGTCGCGGCCAGCGAGTCGACGTTCATCAGGTCCAGCTGGAGCTGCGCCGCGCCGTTCTGCTGGCCGGGGCCGACGAACCAGAGGTCGGAACCTGGCTCGCCACAGCGCACGGTGGCCAGGCCCGAGGTCTCGGCGACTTCGGCCTCCATCGCCTGCGCCATCGGGCCGGCCGCGGTGACGGACCAGCCCGTCGGGGCCGACGCGCCTTTCTTGGCCGCGCTGGCCGCGGCGGGGACGGTCAGGATCCAGGGCACCCCGGCACCCTTCGCGCTGACCGGTGTGACGGGCCGCAGCTGGAGCTGGGCGGGAGGCAGCGGCGTTAGTTCGGCCTGCCCGGTGGTGGCACCTTGCGGGGGCGCGGTGGGCGTGGCCGATGCGGTCGCGGTGGGCGATGCGGTCGCGGTGGGCGATGCGGTCGCGGTGGGCGATGCGGTCGCGGTGGGCGATGCGGTCGCGGTGGGCGATGCGGTCGAGCTGACGGAGCTGGCTAGGGCGGAGCCGGCCGAGCCGGCGATGAGCGCGATCGTGCCGGAGTCGCTGGCCAGAGCCGGCGGGCAGGCCCGGGTCACGGAGGTGACCGGGACCTGACGGGTCACGGTGACGACGGGGCTCGTGCTGGCCGCCGGACGATCAAGCTGGGCGGCACCGCCGATGGCGGCAAGCACCAGCAGAACCACGCCGGCAGGTACCAGGTGGACGGCCCTCATCACGAGTCCCCTCGTTCCCAGGGCGCCCGCGACTCGGACCCGAGAGGCTCAGGGGCCTCGGCGTCCCGCGGGGGTCCCTCGGCCGGGCTGGCCAGGATCTGGGGGGGCGGGCTCTGGGAGGCCAGGCTCTGGGGGTCCGGGATCTGGGGGTCCGGGATCTGGGGGTCCGGGATCTGGGGGTCCGGGATCTGGGGGGGCGGACTGCCTGGTGGTTTGCCCGGGGGACTGCCTGGCGGTTTGCCTGCGGCGCTGCCGCGCCAGCGCCGGGATGGTTTCCCGTGCCGGGCAGCGTGCTGGCCGTGCCCGCGCCGGGCCGGGCTGGCCGCGGGAGCTGCGCCGTACTCGGGGGGATGGACGGCACTGACCGGGGCCGCGGGCCCGGAAGCTATCACGACACGGGAGTAGTCGGCGTCGGCGGCCGAACCGAAGGCGGGGTCAGAGCCGAGGCTGGAGCCGGGGAGCGGGGCCTCTGGGTGGAGCGAGACCTCGGGGTGGAGCGGGACTTCCGGGGCGGAACCGAAGGCGGTGCCGGGGGCGGAGCTGAGGAAGGCATCGGGCGTGGAGCTGAAGGCATCGGGCGTGGAGCTGAAGGCATCAGCGGCGGAGCTGAGCGCGGGGACGGCGGGGCTGAACGTCGCGGCGTGGGAACCAGATCCGGCGGGGATCGCGTGACCCGCGCCCGCATCGTCGGCGCGGCGGGCCCGGGGCACGCCGCGGGCCTTGACGCCGGCCAAGGCGAGCTGCGGCCGGCGCCTGCGGCGGGCGGCCCGGGGCCCGCTGGCGTGCTCTCGGCGGCCGGACCGGGCGGACTCGCCGGACTCGGCGCCGGCCGGCGCGGCCACCGAGGCACGGGTGCCGGGCAGCGCGAGCGCGAAGGCGACCAGCAGGGCAGCGGCCTCGACGCCCAGGCTGATGTCCCTGGCCGTCTCGTCCCGCGTGATGACCAGGCGGCCACCGCCCGCGGGCAAGACGAAGCCCTGGGCCCACCCGTCGACCGGCTCGGACACCGTGCGCAGTGGTTTCCCGTTTAGGGTGGCGGACCAGCCGCCAGCGGCCTCGGCCAGCACCAGCGTGCCCGATGTGGCCGGCCCGACGACCGCGTTCACGCCGATCGAGCCCGATGGGACCGGCACCGTGGTACCGGCCGCGGTGACGGCCCAGGCGCGGGCGACCGGCCCGGAGACCTGCCAGAGGTCGTAGGCGGGAGCCTGGCTCAGCGGCTGCAGCCCGGCGGCCGCGTCGAGCTGCTGCGCGAGCGCCTGATCGACCGGGGCCGGGAGCAGTACGTAGCCGATATCGAACTGGCTGAGAGCTTGCCCGGTATCCCCCGCGTCGCCGCTGCCCGCGGCGACCAGCGAGGCGACCACGCCCGACAGGGCCCGGGCGGAGGAGGCGGCCTCGGCCAGTTCCGGCTCGCCGAGCACTGGATCGGCGTCCCGCAAGACGGTGTAGGACAGGCCCCCGCCGCCGGGCCGCAGGACCAGCGTGCGGTTCCGGTCCGGGCCGGTGGCCGAGGCCGCCACGAAGGCGGGCAGGACCTGCGATCCGGCGGCGGACACGGTTCCGCCGACGCCGTCGGCTAGCCAGTACCCGGCCGCCAGCACCGGCGCCGACAGGGCCACCGCGAAAGCGGCCAGGGTCGCCAGGACCCGCCAGTCGGTCCTGGGCAGCCGGCCGCCGATCAGGTCGGCGGCCCCGCGCAGCGGCCGTCCGGCCGCCTCGATCAGCGGTACGGCCGCCAGCAGCAGCCCGGCGGCCGCCACCGCGATCGCCATACCGGGCCAGGCGCTGACCGCGGGATCACCGGTGGGCGGCATCACCCGCACCCGGCTTACCACCAGGGCGATGACCAGTCCGGCCAGCGCGACGCCCCACCCGGCGTAGACCAGGGTCCGCCGTCGGCGGATCAGCAGTGCGCCGAACGCGGGCAGCACAAGCCCCGCGGTCACCCACACCGGCGGCAGACCCGGGCCGCCCGGGCTGAGCAGCAACAGCGGGGCGGGGCGCAGGCCCGCGACGGCGAGCCCGGGCCGCGGCAATCCCGCCTCGGCAAACAGCGCGGAAGGACTTGTGACCAGGTGGAAGGTCCAAGGTATGAGGATGACCGCGGGCACCACGGCCACGATCAGGGCGTTCACCACCGTCCGCGGGCCCAGCCAGTGCCAGGCCAGCGCCGCGCCGATCGCGGCCACCGCCGCGATGAGCCAGGCCAGCGGGACGAACGCGGCCGCGATGGCGACGAGCAGACCCGCGGCCCAGGCCGCCCGGCGGGCCGCCCGCGGCGCTCCGGTGAGCATCCGCCCGGTCATGACGGCGACCAGCGGAAGCAGCACGAAGGCGACGACAGTACCGATGCGCCCGGCCGCGACGGCCCCCATCGCCACCGGGAGCAGGGCGTACGTGGCCGCGAGCCAGACCCGGGCCGCCAGTGCGGACGTGACGCGGCGGGTGGCCAGGAAGGCGGTCACCCCGGCGGCGGGAACACAACCGAGCAGCAGCACGTCCACGGCCAGCCAGGGCTTGCCGCCGAGCACGGTGGCCAGGGCCGCGACCAACCCGATATAGGGCGGGGTGCTCGCGGTCGAGCCGATGCCCGCGTCGTGGTAGCCCGCCAGGTACTCGCGCCACAGGTCGCCGGCACCGCCCCAGGCCGGCCCGAGGACGCCGCCGCTGAGCGTGCCCGAGCCGGAGAACACCGAACCCGTCAGCGACCGTTCGGCCACCAGCGCGACCACGGTCAGCCCGGCGAAGAGCAGCACACCCGGGCTCGTCAGCACGCGCCGGATGACCGAATCGGCCGGGACAAACGGCATATCGTCGTCCGGGTCGGTCACGACGGCTTGATGCAGGCCGCCTGTTTCGTAACCAGATCGGCGGGACAGCAGGCCCGAGGTCCGTTCGGCCAGCCGGGCCAGCGTTCTCGCCCGCGGCAGCTGGGGCCGCAGGACCGCGTAGCCCGCCTTGCGGTGACCGGCCCGGCGGGCGCGCGCCCGCCAGATCAGGATCGGGTGCCGCAGCAACCAGGCCACCGCCCCGAGGTGAGCCGCTGCCTTGCGCTGCTGCTTGGTCACCAGGAAATAGGCCGCGCGGGCCAGCGACCCGGCGATGCAGCCGCCCACCACCGCGAGCATGGGCCACAGGGGCAGGTTGACCGCGAAAACGTAGAGCGCGCTGCGCCGGTCGAGCAGGCGCGGATGACCGCCGGTGGCCGGCGTCTTGCGGACCTGCCGGGTCGCCAGCTCACGGTGGTACACCACCGCGTCGGTGATCACCCTGACCTCGTAGCCGGCCGCGTGC